>JADHWG010000052.1 GCA_016783605.1 Candidatus Omnitrophota bacterium
CGTAGGTGCAACCGGTTGCACCTACGAGGTGCAATCGGGGGTAGGGTGTATTTTGTACTGAAGGGTTTATTGTTTTAAAATGAGACAGGGAATGACAAAAATAATTTGTGTGGTCATAATTTTATTTACGGCCGGATGTTCTCGCGTGCCGGGATATTCGGAATATTCGAATATGTTCATTTTTATGGGGACGTTTGGGAGTGTTAAGGTTATAAGCCGTGAATTCTCGGTGGAAACTTTACGAAAAAAAGTAGATGTTGCGACAAAACGAGCGAATATTTTGGAAGAGAAGTTAAGCATATTTATCGAGCACAGCGAATTGAATGAGCTTAACGTCTCGAAAAAGATGAAAGTGACAGATGATTTATTTCAGCTGATCGCTCGGTCAATTGAAGTGTCGCGTCTCACCGGAGGAAAATTTGACATTACCATCGCGCCGATCCTGAAAAAAGAGGGTTTTTATCATGATATGCCGAAATCGATAAGAGATAAGATCCCGGAAAATTTTGACGGAGTGGGATGGGAAAATGTTATACTCAAGGAGGATACGAAGGAAATTGAGCTTCTAAGCGGAGCATGGATAGATCTTTCCGGCATCGCTAAGGGATATATCGTTGACGAGATGGCGGAGTTTTTTGTCTCAAAAGGAATCGTTGATTTTTTAATAAATGCCGGTGGAGATATTTATGCCGGCGGAACAAATAGAGCAAAAGCATGGAAGATCGGATTAAGGCGTCCCGATTCGGGATCGCTTGATGAAATGAATTTATCCGAATATGTTATTCTTACGCTTAACGTAGAGAATATGGCGGTCGCGACGAGCGGGGATTATGAGAACGTGATCATTGCTTCCGGAGAAAAAACGGAAATCTCGCACATCATCGATCCGCGGGATGCGAGATCAAAACGTATGATATCTTCCAGTATCACCGTTATTGCTCCCACATGCACTTACGCGGATGCGCTAGCGACGGGAATGATGGTTTCCGGCGGGAAAGAAGCTTTAAAATTGGCAAATACGCTTTTGGGGATCGAAGTGATTGCCGTTACGAATGTAAATAATCACCCCGAAATAAATTTTTCAAAAAACGCTAGAGGATACATAAAAACGTAAAATGTAAAACATACAACCGGCTAACCAATCACGGAGGAATGGTTTTATGAGAGTTGCGGTAGCAATGTCGGGCGGCGTGGATTCAAGCGTGGCCGCCTTTATTTTAAAGGAGAAGGGATATGATCTCTCGGCATTTACGATAAAAACATGGCGATGCGACAGTAAAAAGGAGTCCGACCGAGCGAATGAAGCGGAAGAAACAAAAATTTGCTGCGGTCCGGAAGCGTTAGAGCATGCCCGCAATACGGCACAGCTTTTAAAAATACCGCACCGGGTTGTGGATCTATCTAAGGAGTTTTCGGAAAAAATTGAAAAATATTTTATAGACGAATATCTTAGCGGACGTACACCGAATCCTTGCGTATATTGCAACAGCCGGATAAAGTTCGGTGATTGTTTGAATAATCTTCGCGCGGAGGGCGTTTCAAAAATAGCCACCGGTCATTACGCGCGAATTTTCTCGTGTGATGGCAATTTTTATCTTGCTCAAGGAAAAGACAAGAAATACGATCAGTCATATTTTCTTTGCGATCTATCAAAAGAAACGTTTCCATTTATCGAGTTTCCATTGGCAGAGTTGACAAAAAGTGAAGTACGAAAGATCGCGAAGGAAAATGGTCTTTTATCGGTAGAAAGAAAATCAAGTCAGGATATTTGTTTCGCCTCAGGCGGCGCGGGATACGGCGAGTATATGGCGTCTCACGTAAAACGGGACGCGTTTACTCCGGGAAAGGTGATAAATAAGAACGGTGAGATCTTAGGAAAACATAAAGGTGTCGCGTTCTATACGGTTGGACAACGGCGCGGACTTGGGATCGCCGGAGAAAACGCGGCGTATATCCTAAAGATCGACGCGAAAAATAATGTTATCATACTTGGAGAAAAAAAAGACGCGTTGAAAACCGTAATTCATCTTACGGGTTTTAGGTGGTTGACCACAAAAGAAGAGCTTGAAGGTCGAAAATTTTTGGTTAAGATCAGATACAATAGTGCCGGAAGTGAAGGCGTGATAGAGGATCTGTCGGCGGATAAATGCGTTGTTCGTTTTAAGAAACCGCAATTCGCTCCCGCACCCGGACAGGCGGCAGTGTTTTATGAAGATGAGACAGTAGCCGGTGTTGGCTGGATATGTTGACTTTTATCCCTAACGACTAATAACCAACGACTAATTTGGTAGCGGGGGACGGGCTCGAACCGTCGACAACACGGGTATGAGCCGTGCGCTCTAACCAGCTGAGCTACCCCGCCACATGTTCGTTAGAGCCTCAATTATATGAGGGTCGGGGAGTTTTTCTCCGAGCCCTCATCCTGAGCAAAGCGAAGGATCTCTGGTTAGTTTTCCAAAAGGAAATATAGAGATCCTTCAGCCCTTTGGGCTTCAGGATGAGGGCTCGAAAAACTCCCCGACCCCTCAATTATATGTTAAAGACACAAGTTTGTCAATTCACGATTTTTTTCGTATTGCGTTTTGATTCCACCTTTGATTCCACCTCGTAGGTGGAACAAAAAGTTCCACCTACGAGGTGGAATCAAAACGAACAGTTGATCTTTCAAGAAACCAAAAAAAACACAGTATATGTCTTGGATATGGGGCGGACCTCAGGTATAATGGATTGGATTATTAGAGTATCGTGACGACAAACCCCAATTCCACCTACGAGGTGGAATTGGGGTTTTGGGGAAATGTTTTAGCGGGGAGTATGTTAGTTAAAGATAAAGGGGAGGTAAAATATGGATGATTTTCGTTCACCGGAAGATCTTTTTAAGCAGGAGACAAAAAAGGTGCGGGAGTTTGGGAAAGAATACGGGAAATATGTTCCCGTAGTTATCGGGATTATTCTGATAATTATGATCTTCAAGGGATCGATCTATTCCATAGGACCGGACGAAGTTGGAGTGATACAGCGGTTTGGTAAATTTGTTCGAACGACCGAACCCGGACTTCATCTTAAGCTCCCGCTTGGGCTGGAAAAAGTGACGCCGATCAAAGTTAAAAAAATATTTAAAGAAGAGTTCGGGTTCAGGACTGCCAGACCCGGGATCAGAAGTGTGTATGCCGCCAAGCAATATCCTGAAGAATCACTTATGCTTACGGGAGATTTGAACATTTTGGATGTAAGGTGGATAGTTCAATACAAAGTTGCGGATCCCGTTAAGTTGATGTTTAGAACAAGGGATCCGATAGGCAACATTAGGGCGATGTCGGAAGTTGTTATGCGCCGATTATGCGGCGACTATACCGTGGATGAAGTTCTTACAACAAAACGAGAAGAGATAGCTCATCTCGCGCAGGAAGAACTTCAAAAACTGCTCGATAAATATCAGACAGGGATCAATGTGGTTACGGTAAAACTCTTGGATGTTAATCCGCCGGACGAAGTGAAACCGGCTTTTAATGAAGTGAATGAAGCTAAACAGGAACGCGAAAGAATGATAAACGAAGCGTGGGAGGCATATAACAAAGCCATCCCGAGAGCGAAAGGTGAAGCCCGAAGAACAATAAGCCAATCTGAGGGCTACAGTTTAAACAGGGTTAATAGAGCAAAAGGTGAAGCGGACAGATTTCGCGTTACGTGGGAAGAATACAAAAAAGCGCCGGACATAACCAAAAAAAGACTTTACCTGGAAACCATGACGGAAATTTTACCGAAAGCGGAGAAAAAATATATTATGGATCCGGAGCAGTCTTCGGTATTGCAGTTATTAAAGCTTGGAGAAGGAGGGGGAGCAAAATGAAGAAATTTGCCGGAATTATCGCGGCTGTAATTATTTTAGTCGCCGTTGCTTTTTTAACAGGGGCGCTTTATATAGTTTCAGAAGTAAGCCAAGTCGTAATTACACAATTCGGTAAACCTGTCGGAAAGCCCGTTACTAAAGCGGGATTGCACGTAAAGGTGCCTTTCATCCAACAGGCGCACTATTTTGATAAGAGGCTTCTTGATTGGGACGGTGACCCGAATCAGATCCCGACGAGGGATAAGAAATATATTTGGGTCGATACCACCGCGAGATGGCGCGTTGATGACGCGCTGAAATTTTTGCAATCCGTCGGAGGCGAAAGAGGCGCGCACGGACGATTGGATGATATTATAAATTCGGCTACACGTGATGTCATAACAAGCCATCTTTTGGTCGAAACCATAAGAGATTCAAATCGAATACTTGATCAGCATGAGGACGGTACCGAATTTACTCTTGCCGAGGAAGCATTGGAACGGGTTAAATCGGGCCGCCACGGACTTGAACGGGAAATATTGGAACGCGCGCAGGTTCTTGCTCCGCAGTATGGTATTGATCTGGTTGATGTAAGGGTTAAACGGTTGAATTATGTCAGAGAAGTTCGAAAAAAAGTTTATGACAGAATGATCTCCGAACGAAAACGCGCGGCGGAACAATATCGTTCAGAAGGTAGAGGTAAAAGCGCGGAAATCACCGGACAGATGGAAAAAGAACTGAAAATGATCACCTCCGAAGCATATCGTACGGCTGAGGGTATTCGCGGGCAAGCGGATGCGGAGGCGATAGGTGTTTACGCCGACGCGTATAATAACGATCCGGAATTTTACGCGTTCCTTAAAACTTTGGAAACTTACGGCAACACCATTGATGGAACAACTACAATAATTCTTACGACGGACGGAGATTATTACAAATACTTAAAAGAATTAAAATAACGATTACGGATGTGACATGAAAGAGAGATCAAAAAAAAACAAGAAAAAAACTCAAGAGATATACGGCAGTTTGAAAGAAGCCTACCGAAAGCTGGAAGATTCGCATATTGAAATGATCTTCCGGCTGGCGCTTTTAACGGAATTCAGAGACCCTTCCACCGGCACACATCTTGTTCGAATAGCCGATTATAGCGCGATAATAGCCGAAGGGTGCGGTTTATCCAAAGAAGATGTTGCCATTGTTCGATTGGCGAGCCCGATGCATGACATCGGTAAAATTATTCTTTCGGATGCGGTACTTAAAAAACCGGGCAAATTTACTCCGGAAGAGATGAAGCTCATGCAAAAACATCCGGAGGTGGGGGCCGAAATCTTTAAAGATGCCAAATCAGAGATAATGAAAGCGTGCGGACTAATCGCGTTTACGCACCATGAACATTTTGACGGATCGGGATATCCGCGCGGTCTTAAGGGAGAAGAAATCCCGCTTTTCGGAAGGATTGTGGCTTTGGCGGATTGTTTCGACGCGCTTACGACAAAACGGTCTTATAAACCCGCGTTTTCTTTTGACAAAGCGGTTTCAATAATTAAAGAAGAAACCGGGACGCATTTTGATCCGGCAGTAGTTCTTTCTTTTCTTCGAAACAAGGAAAAGATAAAAAAAATATGGGAATCCAACAAAGATATAGAAGTTTTTCTTGAAAATATGGGAATTATCGAAGATACCTTTTTGTGATAGGTTTCAGGTTAATAGGTGTTAGGTTACAGAGCATTTCCGCCTCCGGCGGAAATGCTCAGACCTCAAACCCCTAAAACCCAGAACCTAAAACCTAAAACCTAGAACATGATTATTTCAATTATTGTATTCATCATTGTGATCGTTGTTCATGAATTCGCGCATGGCTATGTGGCATATCTCTTTGGAGACCGAACAGCCAAAAACGCGGGAAGATTGACGTTAAACCCGATCCGTCACGCGGATCCGTTAGGGACCGTTCTTTTTCCTGCAATTCTTATTCTTACGCATTCTCCGGTAATTTTCGGATGGGCGAAACCTGTACCGATAAACCCGCGGAATTTCAAAAAACCGCGGCAGGGATTATTTTTTACGGCTCTGGCGGGACCCGCGGCGAACTTCGCGCTTGCGATCATTTTCGCGTCAATTTTTAAAATGGGTTTATTCCCGACGCATTCCGTTGGCTGGACATTCTTGCTTATGGGGGTAATGATAAGCCTTGTTTTGGGAATATTCAATTTAATGCCGATACCGCCTCTTGACGGCGCGAACGTGATCATGTCGGTGTTACCGCCGGACTTGATGCGAGCCTACGCGAAACTGGGAAGATACGGTTTTTTTATTTTGATAGCCTTATTATATCTGGGGCTTTTTGACAAAATTATTCTTCCGCTGGTAAATGGCCTTACGCGTTTTCTAATCGGATAAACCTTATCTCAAAACCCAAAAACAAACCCCCAAACCAACCTCGTAGGTTGAACCTCGTAGGTTCAACCTACGAGGTTGGTTTGGGGTTGTGGGGAACAGGTGTGCCTGTTCCTTGATTATACGATTATGAAAGACATAGATACAAAAAGACAAATACTCCGTTTTTTTTACGAAAGGAAAAATAAATACGTCTCCGGTGAAGAAATTTCCGCGTCACTGGGGTTTTCGCGCGCGAGTTTGTGGAAACACATAAATAAACTTCGGCTTGACGGATATCTGATCGAGGCGGTTCCCCATCTGGGGTATACATTAAAAGCGGCTCCGGACAAAATGTACGGATATGATGTCGGGATAGGACTGGGTACCGATATTATCGGAAAACAAAAAATTTGGCATTATGAGAGCCTTGAGTCGACAAACAATACGGCTTATGAGCTGGCTGAAAAAGGCGAGCCGGAAGGAACGCTTGTTGTCGCCGAAACCCAAACTTTGGGTAAAGGCCGCTTGGGCAGAAAATGGATTTCACCAAAGAACGGGGGGATCTATTTTTCCCTTATTTTACGTCCCGAGATGGAATCCGACAAAGTTCCGGTTATAACTCTTGTCGCGGCGGTGTCCGTTCAGAAAGCGATAAAAAAAGTATGCGGAATTTCCGCCGGAATTAAGTGGCCGAATGACATATTGATAGGCGGCAAAAAAGTATGCGGAATTTTAACCGAACTCAAAGCTCAACCCGATATGGTGGATTTTCTGATCCTCGGTGTCGGGATAAACGTTAATACCGAGATAAAAAAACTCCCGCCTGAGGCAACCAGCCTGAAAAACGAAAGCTCGCGTTCAGTCAGCCGGATAAAACTTATGCGGCGGGTATTGACCGAAATGGAAAAGGATTACCAAAAAATGAAAAATGAGGGTTTTATGCCCATAAGAGAAGAATGTAAAAAACTCTCGACAATACTGAACAAACAAATAACAGTTAAAGAATACAATAGCGAATTCGAAGGCTTCGCGAAAGACATAGACGAAAAAGGCGCTTTAATAGTCCAAAAAAAGGATGGAACCCGAAAACGAGTTTTTTCGGGCGATGTATGTAGGGACCGGTCCCGCCCGGCCCGTTAATGATTCTACAAATACCAATTTGTCAATTATTGCCGGTTCATAAAAGGGCAAGGAGGCCTTGCCCCTACAGGACAATTTTGATAATATGAACATCTTTAAATCACGAAAAGGAACGAGATTAAAAGAATACGATTATGCAAACGCGGGATATTATTATGTAACCATATGTACCTATTAATCGTTTGGAAATTTTTGGCAGAATTAAAAACGACAAAATGATATTGAATCAATACGGCAATATCGCAAAAAACGCATGGTTAGATTTGCCAAATCATCATGATAATATCCGATTAGATGAATTTACTCTTATGCCCAATCATGTACATGGAATAATCGGAATCAAAAATCCCGTAGGGGTCGGGCCTGCCCGACCCTTTAACAATTTGTCAATTATTATCGGTTCATACAAATCCAGCGTTACCAAACAAATCAATCGATTGAATAATAATGCGTTCAAATGGCAACGTTCCTTTTATGATCATATTATCAGAACAGATGAGTCCCTTTATAGCATTCGGGAATACATTATAAATAACCCTTCGAAATGGGATGATGACGAGAACAACATTAAAAATTATTCGTTAGAGGGCAAGGCAGGCCTTGCCCCTACGGGATGATTTTGATAACATAAAATTAACCGATTAACCGGTATTTTTTTTAAAATTAGGACGAATTTATTATGAAGCTATTAATCGATATTGGAAATACAAACACTTCCATTGCTCTTATCGGAAAGAACGAAAAGATAAAGAAACGATATTTTATTCACACGGGAAAATCCGAAGTGAGGACTGTGGCTTTAAAACGACTTATAGGCAAAGAGTTGAAAGCGATAGACAGTATTCACATCGTAAGCGTTGTTCCGAAATTTTTGAGTTTGATCAAAAAAAACTTGAAACGCGTCGCGCCTAAAGTTCAGATCCTTGTTATAGGAAAGGATATTAAAGTGCCGATGGTTGTCAAATATAAGAAACCGAGTGAAGTCGGGCAGGATCGATTGGTTGTTTCTTTTGCGGCGCGTCAGTTGGTGGGGACTCCTCTGATTGTGGTGGATTTTGGTACGGCCGTTACGTTTGATTTTGTTAACGCCAAAGGTGAATACGCGGGCGGCTTGATATTCCCGGGTCTGCGCCTGGCGCTTGAATCCTTGGTAAAAGGCGCGGCGTTATTGCCGAATGTGACAATTAAGGCTTCAAAAGGTATTCTGGGACAAGATACCAAAAGCAGTATCAATAAAGGGATACTATTGGGATACGCGGCCGTTTGTGACGATTTCATTAAACGGCTTAAGGACAAATATGGACACAAAACAAAAGTTGTCGCCACCGGCGGAGATGCCGGTCTTATCTCCAAATATTCCCGCGAAATAAAGCGCGTGTGCCCCGACCTCATCTTCACCGGGTTGAATTATCTGTCGAAAGTTTAAGTTTATGACCATATTTCCTATTCGTAGGGGCACGGCATGCCGTGCCCTTTTATGAATCAATAACGATTGGTAAATTGTTATTTGTATGACCATTAACGGGCCGGGCAGGCCCGGTCCCTACGGATCAATGGCGGCAAAATTTACAAAATGAAAAAAAAATGAAAAAAACGAGAAAAATCCTTGACAAGCGTGCGGATTCTCCTATAATGGGTACTTCATTAGCACTCTTGCAGATTGAGTGCTAATAGCCGGTTTGAGCTGATTTTAATGAACCTAAACTAAAATGGAGGAGAAAGCTATGAAAGTGAGACCACTTCGTGACAAAGTTCTTGTTGAAGTTCTTGACGCCGAAGAGACAACAAAGGGCGGTATTGTTCTGCCTGACTCGGCAAAAGAAAAACAGCAGGAAGCAAAAGTTATTGCAATTGGGAGAGGAAAAATGGGGAAAGATGGAAATGTTATTTCTCCGGAAGTAAAAGAAGGCGACAGAATTTTGTTCGGCAAATATTCCGGCACGGAACTCAAAGTTGATGAGAAGGATCTATTAATGCTTAACGAAGACGATATTTTGGGTATAGTTGGATAAAACGGTTTTTACCGTATAACATGAGGAGGAAAGAAAAATGGCTAAACAGTTACAATTCAGCGATGAAGGACGCCGGTCGATATTAAGCGGTGTCGAAAAACTTGCGAAAGCGGTTAAGATCACTTTGGGGCCAAAGGGCAGAAACGTTGTTATTGAAAAGAAATTTGGCGCTCCCACGATCACCAAAGATGGTGTGACCGTTGCGAAAGAAATAGAGCTTGAAGATTCATACGAGAATCTTGGAGCGGAGATGGTAAAGGAAGTTGCTTCCAAAACAAGTGATGTTGCCGGTGACGGAACAACGACAGCGACAGTGCTTGCCGAAGCCATATATAGGGAAGGTCTTAAGAATGTGACCGCCGGCGCGAATCCGATGCAGATCAAAAGAGGGATCGAAAAAGCTGTGGAAGCGGTGGTTTCCGGACTTAAAGATGTGTCCACTCCGATAAAAGAGCAGAAAGAGATCGCTCAGGTCGCGAGCATCGCGGCAAACGGAGACAAGGTTATCGGAGACAAGATCGCAGAAGCGATGGAAAAAGTCGGAAAAGATGGAGTGATCACGGTTGAAGAAGGCAAAACGCTGGATACGACACTTAAGTTAGTGGAAGGTATGCAGTTTGACCAGGGGTATTTATCTCCGTACTTCGTGACCGATACCGAAAGAATGGAATGTATCATGGATGATCCGTACATTCTTATTCATGAAAAAAAGATCTCGAATATGAAAAATCTTCTTCCTCTTTTGGAAAAGGTTGCTCAGGCGGGAAAACCGCTCGTTATAATTTCCGAAGAAACCGAAGGCGAAGCGTTGGCAACTTTGGTTGTTAACAAGATTCGCGGCACGTTCAGCTGCTCGGCTGTAAAAGCTCCGGGCTACGGCGACAGAAGAAAAGCCATGCTGGGCGATATCGCGGCGCTTACCGGCGGTAGAGCCGTGACAGAAGACCTTGGGATAAAGCTTGAAAACGTGACGCTTGAAGAACTCGGTCAGGCAAAAAGGATCACGATCGATAAGGAAAATACCACTATCGTCGAAGGCGGCGGGACACATGAAGCGGTCAAAGCGAGAATAGCTCAGATCAGAAACGAGATCGACGCGAGCGATTCAGATTATGATAAAGAAAAGCTTCAGGAACGCCTCGCGAAACTTTCAGGCGGAGTTGCCATTATAAACGTTGGCGCCGCGACTGAAATTGAAATGAAAGAGAAAAAAGCGAGAATTGAAGACGCGCTTCACGCGACACGCGCCGCTTCGGAAGAAGGAATAGTTCCCGGTGGTGGAGTCGCTCTTTTAAGAGTAAGTCAAAAACTAAAAGATATACAAGTTTCCGGCGACGAACCTATCGGGATCAGCATTATCGAACGCGCTTTAGAAGCGCCGGTACGTATGATCGCGACGAACGCGGGACAGGAAGGTTCGGTTGTCGTGCAGAAACTTCTTGCTGAAACTGAAGCTTTAGTCGGATATGATGCTGAAGAAAACCGTTTTACCAATATGGTAGAAGCGGGAATTATCGACCCGACGAAAGTTACTCGAAGCGCTCTTCAGAACGCGGCGAGTATTGCTTCACTTATGCTTACGACAGAGGCGATCATCTGCGACAAACCGGAAGAGAAATCAGCCGGAATGCCGGGCGGCGGAATGCCGGGCGGCGGAATGCCAGGCGGAATGCCGGGTATGATGTAAGCGAAATGTGTTAGATAAGTATGTTCAAAAAGAAGGGCAGGTTGAATAACCTGCCCTCTTTTATTCAGCGTAGGGGCACCCCTTGTGGGTGTCCCATGCTGGCGCCCTGAATAGCTTGACTTCTCAACAATTTGTGGTACAATTAATTTCAACTTTGGGGTAAGGTGCCTCCGTTCAAACGGGGAATTCCTTAGCCGGCGGTGATGTTTGTATTAAACAAATTAAGTCCGCGAGGTTCCTAAAAAAAGAACCTGAATTCGTGAAAATCGAATACCGACCGTAAAGCCGGGATGGGAAAAGCATAAAATTTGGTTATGTTTATTCAGAACCCTGAAGTAGTTACTTCGGGGTTTTTTTGTGGTGCGCCCAGCATGGGCGCTTGCTAGTCGGTGAAAATCCGATACGGGGGTTGATAGTGCCAACCGTTAGCTCAAGACAAGGGTGTCCATCGTGAGGTGGAATCTGAAGGAAGTCGGCGGCAAAACTCCGGTCTGAGG
>JADHWG010000053.1 GCA_016783605.1 Candidatus Omnitrophota bacterium
CATTCTCTTCTGATTTTTTTAACGTGACTCTGTTCAATTCTTTTGCTATCATATCTTTGCTCCTGTTGTTTTTCACCCTTTGGGTGAAGTGGCTTTACATCTAAAACCATTATAACAACAGGGGCTTTTTTTGTTTACTTCTTTCTATTCAGGATATAGGGATTTTACTGTGCAAAACATGTTAATGTTGAATATTAAGACTTGACCCCTTTTTTGACCCCTTTTTTTTGTTGACCCCTTTTTTTGTGACCCCTTTTTTTGATCCCTTTTTTGCGGGCACATGCAATGTGCCCCTACTACGATGTTGAACGAAATGTGTCGTTTTTATTTTTTCGATCATGCAATGTGTCGTTTTATCTTTCGATCATAAATCCCGTAGGGGCACATTGCATGTGCCCGAATAAAATGAAAAAACATTAAAATGTACAATTAGTTAACATAATTGGTAGTTAATTTGAAACACGTAGGGGCACGGCATGCCGTGCCCTTACCTTTACGAGTTGAGGCAAGAATCACAGCATGAGCCAGTCTGGGGGGGTTAGGGGGATTTTGGTTTTGTCCCGATTTACGCGGACATGAGAGTTTTTGAAAGAATCTCAGGATCCGGAGCGGCGACTTTTTCGGGTTTTCGCCATAAGAGGATGGTGTTTACAACATCTTGCAATTGATTAGTTGTCAAATTGTTGATGTAAGCGGTAACGGCTTGATCTCTATCGGTAATATTTTCGTCAAGCAAGGACTTTAGAAAGATTCTGAAAAGTTGATATTGAATTGTTTGGTTGGTTATATCCTCTCCGGTTATGTTTCTCCCCAAGAGCAGTATGGAGTACACGTTTTTACGGTACTTTAATCTTTTCGTTTTATTGGTGATGTCTGTCAGGCCTTCTGTCCGCACTGTTATAAATCTTACGCCTTTGGACGCGAGCGCGTTTAAGGGGGTTATATCCGTTTTATCCATTGTTTCCGGAAGTTGAACGACTATGTTTTGGGGCAATGTTCCTTTTTTAATCGCCGCGTCTATATTTTTAGCGATCGTCACCGGGTTATCCGCTTCCAACTGCTCAAGATTAAACCGTGCTTTGAATTTGCCCTGATCCTTTGCAAACTCACCCTTTTTGTACAACCCCGGCAAAGTAAAAACAGTATAATCACTCACCGGTCGTGCGATTTTAATGCCGACTTTTTTGGCAAGAGATATCGCGTTTTGTGATAATGCTGCTATCAAAGCTTTCGCAATTGTGTTATATGTTGCTTTGTTCTTTTCTGGTGTAAGTGGAGGCGTAAGAGGCGTACCTTTGACCAATTTCGGAAGAAGAGATGCATTTCTATCTCTGCCAACGTGTGACAGATTCGGCGGGTCCCAAGGAAGTGGTATCGGCGTAGATGCCTTTACCGACTCAGATACTTTCTGTGCAATTTGTGTAGCTTGATCTAAATTTTTGTGTAAAGATTTTGAAAACTCTGAATCGTAAAGAAATAGATCAAGTGTACCAAGTGTTAAAAAAAAGCTATTCCACAAGGTTTCATTCTCTACAATTTCTTTTATGAGAAGGACATCCTCCAATGAGGTAATTCGTAAAAGGAGAACAACGATCTTAGCCTTTTGCTGTTCGATAAGTATCTCGAGACCTTTGGGTTCATCTGTCCATGGAGAAAAATCTTTGATAAGGGTCTCCAATATGGTTCTTAGCTTATTTACGTCAGAGGCTATTGACCACATCGCGTAATCCCGATCCGCAAGGTTTGTGTCTAGGTCTACAGTTTTGTAGTGGCGGGATGTGTCCGATAGAGATATGCCATTCATTGCTTTATCATAAAACCTATAAGATATTTCGTTCCAAGTGTGTCCAAATAGGGATGCCCCGGAAAAAACAAACTCTATATTTTTTTTCGCCTGAATTTTAGCGGGCTGTGGGCGTTGTCCGACCATTGGGCCCATTTCATACGCAAGGGTGTACCGAAAATAGTTTATCGCAACTTGTGTATTGGGATTGGATGGATTGTTTTCAACGATAAGATTGATAACGCTTTGATCCATAAATATATGGATCGCGTGATTACTGGAATGAGCGTAAGTCGGAACTTCTATTTTGTTGCCGTTGATATCGATAACGGTGGTCTTGTATTTTTGAATGCGTTTTTCTGCCTCTTCTGTCAGCGGCACCAGATAGCACTTTCTCTCTCTTATCGGATTTTCTGAGTCGTCTATTAGGATATTCGCGGTTTTTTGGATCTTATCCACGTCTTTTGAAATGTCTCTTTCAACAATCGTTAGGTTTCCTTTTTCGGCTTCGTCATGCGCCCACTTAATAACGTGTTCGTCATACTCTTCGTGCTGTTCATAACGGTCGCGAATATCCTGATCTTCCTGAGGTATCTCTTGGTCATACTTGTACTGGTACTCACTATACACCTTAACGGAGAACCCTGTGTCTTCGCTAGGAGTCGAACTGTATTTGGCAATATATGTTCTTATTCCGTGTTTCTCATCATAAAATCTGCATTTTACATACACGCCATCGGGTTTTTCAACTTTCTCGGGATAATAAATGGTGATATCATGTTCTTGTCCGGGAGTATTATCTTTCGTCTTTCTTTTCTGGGTATCGCCCGTTCTCAAATTATACTCGATCGTACGTTTTATCCGCACTATGTCTTGATGCATAATCCCTATAAGTCCGGTATGACCCGAAGCCGTGGCAAGAGTGGCGGCGGTGTCATTTTGTATTTCGCGCGAAAAGGCGTTTCCGGATAAAAGAGTGTTTAAAAGGAAACAAGATAGAATAGCAATGGTTGTAATTTTTCTGAACATTTTTAGTCCTCCTGTAATTGTGGCGTTCCGTGTGTTTCAGCAAGATGGAGATGGAAAACACGGGGAAATAACCTGGTGCCTACTTTTGTAGACAATAACACAATGTTTTAATCACGTCAATAAGAATTTTAGAAAAAGAGCACCTATAAAATGCGTAGGGGCACGGCATGCCGTGCCCTTACCTTTACGCGTTGAGGTAATAATCACAACATGAGCCAGCCCCGGTTAGGGGGATTTTGATCTTTAAAAATTTTTCCTTTAATTTTCGAAAGAGAAATTAAACTGTTGAATACACTCATGTTGGTGGCTATAATAATTACCGGAGTGGGAAAATGAAAAAAGGTTGTAAAACGAAGGAATGTTTATGAAAAAAGTGGCACGAATGATTTGTTCTACAGGGCTTATTGTTTCTTTGGTTTTTGCGCAATCCGGGTGTTCCGTTTTCGCGCCGCCGATGCAGTCCCTTACGGTAAAAGCGTCGGAGAAGGACGCGGAAATATATGTGAACGGGCATTTTGAGGGGTTGGGGGAGATAAAAACTCGAGTTGTTAAGGATGAGGATGTCGCGATCATGGCTAAGAAGAAAGGTTTTTTCCCCGCGACAAGGACTATCCCGACAGAAATGAGTACAGCCGGTATGATGGATGTTGTCGGCGGATGCCTTTTTATCATTCCGCTCATAGGACTTTTTTATGCCGGCGCGCACCAGTTACAAACGAGTAGCGTAAACATGATAATGGCGGAACGCTAAGATCCCTCCGATTCCACTTCATTTCCCTGATTCCACCTACGAGGTGGAATCAGGGAAATAAAATAGACAGGGATTATGACATTAGTTTTAAAAATGGCCTGCATTTTCTCGAACGTTCATTATAATGAACAGTGAGGACAATATAGTGAACAGCGAGTATAAAAACTCTTTAGAAAACATAACGATACCGTGGGAATGGATAAAAACATACAGCCGTATTGTTATAAAACAGTGCTCTTTGATAGCTGTCGTACCGGTCGATTCCACCTCGTAGGTGGAATCGGGGAAAGGTGAAATCGTGGACGACGATTTTGTTCTTGCATTTTTTTTGATTCGTGAGATACTTTTTTACATACGTTATTAATCAAAAAAAATAATATATGTTGCGGGAAAGGAATGTTTGTGCTGAGGGATTTTTTTAAGAGAGAAGGAAAAGAAGATCCGCCGGATTTTATTGAGAAAATAGAAGAATTTGACAACTTGGATATTGTGAGACTTAAGGGGCCGATCGATATGTTCACGATCCCCGACATCGATGATTTGAGAAAGAAAGCGATTAGCGAGAAAAATTTTTTAAAAAAGGATATATTGCTTGATTTTAAAGGAGTTACGCATGTTGACGGCGCGACGTGCGCGATGCTGGTGAGTGTTGTATCGGAACTTAAATACGAGAAACACCGCTTGGCGTTGATTAACGTTTCTTTGGACCTGAGAAATATGATGGACGTTTCTATGATAGAACACATGTTTACGATATATGAGACAGAAAAAGAAGCTTTAGCGCGATTACAAAAGAAGGAGGGCTCATGAGAGGTTTAAAGTATGCCGCGGTTCTCGCGGTAATGACGGTAATGGTGTGGTCGCTCGCGGGATGCGGGATTCCCAAAAGTGAATACGAAAAGCTTGAGAAGAAGTATGACACGGTACAGAGAGAAATAAAAAGTTTTAACACGCAGGCAAAAAAGATCCAGCAGGATAACGAATCTCTGAAAAAAACTAACGATGATCTTACTCGGAAGTTGAAAAAAATGACGAGCGAAAAAGCGGCTTTGGAAAAAGCTAATCAATCGTTGACGAATGAAAAAATAAGTTTACAGAAAAAGCTGACCAAAGCTCAATCGCAAGCCAAGGCGAAAGCAAAAGCCTTGTCGAAAAGTGTTGAATAAAACACAAAGAGATGAATCCGAAAATCCTGTTGATTTCCGGCGTATCTTCTGATTTTGTTCTGTGGGAAAAACTTCGGTGAAACAACCCTCAAAACAACCTCGTAGGTTGCAACCTACGAGGTTGTTTTGAGGGTTGTTTTAGAAGAGAGGGGTTTTGCGGACGGAGTTTGAAAGAGTCGCCGGGAGTGAATGGGATTTTTTGAATTTTAGGGGGAATTTGGAGAGAGAGAAGACATTAAGGGGGGCGGGCGATGAAGAAAATTTTTATCATTCTTATTCCGATAGCAGGTTTGCTTATCCTTTATTCCGTATTCGTCGGGGCCCAACAAGATCAACGAGAGTGGCAGGAAGAACAGCGGAAAGTTCAAGAAGAGTCGGGGATAAAAAATATGCTTCCGGGAATGAAAGCCGTGCCGGTCGGGTCGGCGAAACTGGTAATTCCTGAAGGAGCTCAAGTCCGAAGAGTTACTCCCGGATTAATTGTGCCGCAGACGGCCGGAGAATATATAGCGCAGGAGTTGCCGGCGATGAAAGAAAAACTTGCTCAGGCGGAAACGGGTGTGGCGGAACTAAAGGAACAACTTGGAACGGATTCTGCGATGAAAGAAAAAAAACAAGAAGAGATAGCGGAGGAAGAGGCTGCTGAACGAAAGAAAGATAATACTCCCGGAATTCTAATCTCGGGATAATGAGCGGCAATGCCGGAAAGGGCCCGGAATGAAGGCGGGAGACATTTTGCTTTTTAAAGCCGGAGAAGATGTTTTTGAAAAGATCATAGCGTGGGGAACGAACAGTGAGTATCATCATGTCGCGGTTTGTGTTGAGCCCGGAATGGATCTCGCGATAGAGGCGAGGACGCGCGGCGGCGTCAGAGCCGTTGATATCCGGCAAATTCCGGAAACAAAATATGACATCTATCGAATCAAAGAAAACCATTCATATGATCTGAATCTCACCGTATCATATCTCGTAAGCCGACTAAACAGTAAATACGATTATTCCGGAGTCCTTTTTTTGGGAGGGTTGAAGCTTCTCTCGAAATGCGGAACAAAATTAACAAAAACAGCGAACAAAATTCAAAAAGAAAAGGATTATTTTTGTTCCGAACTCTGTTATGAAGCGTTTAAGCTCGGCGGCGGCATTGATATCGTCCCCGATGTTTCGGCGGCAGAGATTACTTCTCCCGCGGATATCGCAAGAAGCGGTATTCTTAAAAGAGTTGTTTGAGAACAAAAGTTTCCCCCCAATACTTGACTTTTATAATAAAGACATTACGCTTATTTACATATGGTGTGTGGTGGGTTTTGATTTAGTTGAGGGGTCGGGGAGTTTTCCCCTCTTGCAAAGGTGTCATCTTGGGCGAAGCGAAGGATATATAGAGATCCTTCAGCCCTTTGGGCTTCAGGATGAGGGGTCGAAAAACTCCCCGACCCCTCATTTAGTTAGGGGGATTTTTATTTTGACAGAACTTAAGAGCAGTGGCAGGAGGGAAAGATGAGCATAGTTGATACTGTAAAAAGTTTGCCGAATGGAGTTTTAGCTCTATTTATCGCATCAAAATTTGTTATCGGATTGGGAGTGGGCGCGCTTCTTTCCGGTTGGTTTTGTGGGAAAGAGGGATGGATAATTCTTATAGGCATTTTGATGTCGGTTCCCGGCGCGTACATGATGTGGTTTAGAAAATAGGGAACGAATTTTAGACAACACGTAAATTAACAAGCCAGCCGGATGATCGATTAACAGATTAACCGGTTAGCTAATCTTAAGGAGGGAAAAGAATGCCGTATAACAGCAAATTAGATGAAAAAGTTTTTTCAAAAGTATGGGAAAATGACTCCGAAAAATTGACCGTAAGCATACATTCTTACAACAAGGGGCAAAAGAAACTGCAGATCACCAGAGAAAACAAAAACACTCAAGGAGATCTCCGGTTCGCGAAGCTTGGAAGAATGACTAAAGAGGAAACGGAAGCGGTCCTTCCTCTGATACAGGAAGCCATCCCGTTTATGGACTGATAGCGCAAGGGGTTTGTACATTGTCACAATTCAGGTAACCGTCTATAATGGGACCAACATATAAAGGTTATCAATGATGATGGGGATAAAAGGGCCGGGCAGGCCCGGCCCCTACGATTTGTTGGGCATGTTTTATATTATTCGTACGATTTGTTGTGGCATGGTTTATATTATTCGTAGGGACAAGGCCTGCCTTGTCCGATTAATTTAAGAGGGGACAAAATTGTCGGGTGACCCCGGTCACTATCGATTTATTACCCGAATTGTGACAATATACAAGGGGCGCCCTTTATATGGGTGCCCTGAACGGTTAATTTAAGGATATGGTATGGCAGTATTAAGAAAGATCCTTTTCTACATTTTTACCGCGATATATATCGTTTTTTGCCCCTTGGTAATACTCTACGCGATGGGGTATATTTATCGGCCGGGTATGGAAAAAGGAGTGGTGAAAACCGGGCTTATCGCTGTCGCTTCATCTCCATCACATGCTGAAGTATATATGAATAAAAGCCGGTATTCTCAATTGTCGCCGGCAGTTATAAACGAGCTCCTTCCTGGTGAATATTCGATACAACTGGAACTTGAAGGGTATCAAAAATGGGACGAAACAGTTCCGGTCGTAGCCGAAAAAGCCACAGTTTTGGACAGAATAATATTAATCCCCCTCAAATGGACAAGTAAGGTGTTCTTGCCGGAAAAAGTCAAAGGAATCATTCCTTTTCCGGGAAGTGATTTTTTTCTTATTCAAAAAGGACTTCGCCTTTCGGACCTTGTTCTTGCCGGATGTAAGGAAGAAAAATATTGGCCTTTGATAAAGGGAGAGGCCCCCTTCAAAGAGTTTAAACCGGCAACGTATTTTTTTATCGAAAACAGCAGTTCCGGGATCTTAAGAGGAAGCACCTCAGACGGGGAAAAAGTGATCAAAATTGTTTTCGCCGGTGAAGAGAACAAGGTAAAAGACATTACGGGGCTTTTCCCAAAAAACGCGCAAAAAGTAAAATGGGAACCGCAATCCGAAAATAAACTTTTTATCTTCCAGGATGGATCAATAACTCGAGTTGAGTTGGATACGGGAGCGGTATATCCGAAATATGTCAGCGGAGTAAAAGGATACGGCTTGTCCGGAGGGAAACTATACGTCATAACCAGCGAAAACCTATTTGTCGAGACAGATTATGAAAATACCGGGAAGAATGTTTTATTGGACGATGAAAAATTAGGAAAAAAACTTTTTGGACAAACGGAATATTTTGATATTAAAGCAGTTGCCGATGACACCTTTCTTTTTCTCGGCGAAAACGGAGAACTTTTATCGAATCGTTTGCCGTACAGATTTGCTGATGGAGGCATAAGGGGAGTTAAATGCGCGGCGGATTCTCCCCGTGTTTTGATCTGGAATAAAAACAAAGTGGGAATACTCGATTTTGGTGCGGAAGAAACACAAAAGACGGCTTTTGAAAAGGGGCCTTCTTTACGATGGGTGCATATGAAGGGAAGCAATATCAGGCAGGCGTTTTGGGTGTACAAAGAGTCTCATGTATTGTTTGTGGATCAGAATAAGGTGTTTTTGCTGGGAATTGAGGAATTTGAAGGATTCAAAGCGAAACAAATATTTTCCATTAAAAGCGGCTCATCTTTGTATTTTTCCGACACCACGGGAAAAGTTTATTATGTCGGCTCTCTGGCCAAAGACGGAGTTTCTTTCGGAGAAATAGTGTCTTCATCCGCAAGCGCGGTAATACCGTTTCCGCAGATAGAGGAAAAGAACAGGGAAAAACAAAGTGATGAAAAATGAAATTTAATTTTTCCGCCAACAAATTAAAAGGAAAAGAAAAACGTCTCCAGCGTTTTTTTGAAATTGTTCCGGGCTTTGCCAGCTGGACGATCATAATCGGGATGCTGATATTGGCTTTTCGCGCGCCGATCGTCGCGGCGGTTTTGATCATCGCGTTTGATCTTTACTGGCTACTCCGGCTTTTGTATCTGACGCTTTTTTTGATATGTTCGTATTTCAGGCTTTCTTCTGAAAAAGAGACGGATTGGATGGGAAGAGTAAGGGGGATAGATTCCCTCAGCGAATACGAGCTTTCTCTCAAAGAACAGAAAGCTGAAGGCGGATTGAAGGAAAAGGTTTCTTTATTCTTTCTTAGAAGGGAGATCAAAAAATTAGGTAAGATCGGAACGAAGAGAGCTCAGTCAAAGGATCTATACCATCTGGTTCTTATTCCGATCGCGAAAGAAACTCAAGATATAGTCGAGCCCGGATTAAAAAGTATCGCGTTGAGTGATTTCCCTCCGAATCGGATCATGGTTGTTTTGGCTGTGGAGGAAAGAGCGGACGAGGAAATCAAAACGGATGCTCGTCGTTTACTTCGACGTTATAAAGGTAAGTTTTTCGACATGAAAATTGTCGTGCATCCGGATGGAAGAGTGGGCGAAGCGAAAGCGAAAGGCGCTAACGCGACTTTCGCGGCGAAAGAAACCGCGAAATATTTTTCAAAGAAAAAAATTCCTTTCGAACATGTGATTGTTTCATGTTTTGATTCCGACACCGTGGTGAAACCGGATTATTTCGCGAGTTTGACCTATTATTTTCAGGTTTGTCCTGAAAGGGAACGTGCGAGTTTTCAGCCGGTTCCGGTTTACAACAACAACATTTGGGACGCCCCCGGGATCACAAGAGTGCTTGAGACGGGTTCTTCATTTTTTCAGCTTGTTGAGGCGACAAATCCGGAAAAACTGGTTACGTTTTCAAGCCATAGTATGAGTTTTAAAGCGCTGGTGGATGCCGGGTATTGGCCGGTGGATATGATCTCTGACGATTCGGCGATTTTCTGGAAAGCGTTTATCCATTTTGACGGAAAATATAAAGTGGTGCCGATGTACACAACTTTGTCAATGGACGCGGTTGTCGCGGAGAATTGGATGCAAACGATTAAAAACGTGTATAAACAAAAAAGACGGTGGGCATGGGGTGTGGAGAATTTTCCGATCGTTATGCGCGCTTTTATGAAAGATAAAAACATTCCGCTCTTTTTTAAGATGAAGCATGCCTTTAAACTGTTTGAAGGACACATCGCCTGGGCTACCTGGGCATTTCTTTTGACGTTTGTTGGATGGCTTCCGGCGATTTTTGCGAGCAGGGCCTTTTCTCATTCGGTTTTGTATTATAGCGCGCCGCGAATTATGGGAACCATATTTAATTTGGCCTCTTTTTCGCTTATAACCAGTATCGTTTTGAGCATACTGCTTTTACCCAAGAAAAAAGAGAAGCATTCCATAGCCAAACGGATCGGATATGCCTTTGAATGGCTCTTAATTCCTTTTACGATGGTTTTTCTGAGTGCGCTTCCGTCATTGGATGCTCAAACGAGGCTTATGTTTGGGAAATATATGACTTTTTGGGTCACGGATAAAAAGAAAAAAACACCGAAACGAGGAAAATGACAAAAAGGATAAGTGCGATACTGATCCTTTTGTGCGTGGTGAGTTTCGAGTCGGAGGCGGCAGATATAAAGATTGGGACGAGTTTCAGCCCGGTACAGAGCGAATATTTAGGGATGGATTGGAAAAAAACGTATATTGAAGTGCTTGAGGCAGGGTTTGATATTGTTCGGCTGGGTTCATATTGGAATAGAATAGAAAAAACCGAAGGCGTTTATGATTTTTCCGCGCTTGACTGGCAGATAAAAGAAGCGGAGCTTCGAGGAATCCCGATAGTTCTAACTGTCGGGATGAAAGCTCCTCGATGGCCGGAATATTTTCTGCCGGAGTGGCTTTTAAAACAAGTAAGGCTTCCTGCAAGAAAAGACGTTTCGAACAACAAAAGGGTGAGAGACTTAACCCTTGGGTTTATAGAGAAAGTGGTAATTAGATATAGAGATAAACCCATAATCACCGTATGGCAGGTTGAGAATGAAACACTTAATCGTATAGGAGAGAAGTTGTGGTATATAGGAACGGATTTTTTAAAAGAAGAAGTAGAACTGGTCAGAAAACTCGATGGCGGGAAACGACCGATCCTTGTAACCTCGGCGACATATCCGAATAAATTTTTGCGAGTTTTAGCAAGACTTTTTTCTTGCGCGAAACCCATCGAACAATATATAGACATTGCCGACATAATCGGTATCAACGTATATCCCACGATAGGGTATAAGTTTTTAGAGATGGGAATGCATTTCAAAACCAACAAAAAAGAACGGATAAAATATTTCACTGCGGTAAAAAACTATATCGAAGAAAACGGAAAAGAAGTTTGGGTCACGGAACTTCAAGCGGAGCCGTGGGAACCGGGACATTTGGTTTATATGAATGAAAAAGTTCCGATTTCGGGAGATCCGAAAGAAACCGAACAGTTTTTTCTGGAATTAAAAAACATCGGGATAAAAACGATCTTTCTCTGGGGCGTCGAATATTGGCGGTTTCGGAAATGGAAATATAAAGATAAAGAGTGGGAAAAATTGTTTCTGGAAATAAAAAGTTATCAATGATGATGGGGATAAAAGGGCCGGGCAGGCCCGGCCCCTACGATTTGTTGTGCATGTTTTATATTGTTCGTACGATTTGTTGTGCATATTTTATATTGTTCGTACGATTTGTTGTGCATGTTTTATATTGTTCGTACGATTTGTTGTGCATATTTTATATTGTTCGTACGATTTGTT
>JADHWG010000054.1 GCA_016783605.1 Candidatus Omnitrophota bacterium
GACCCGCCTTCGGCGGAAAACCTGTAACCTGTATCCTGAAACGTGCGACTAAACACCAACCCCCCAGATCTCCTTCGCGTATTCACGAACCATTCTGTCGGAAGAAAATTTACCGGCGGCGGCTGTATTCAATATCGACTTTTCCGTCCACTTCTTCTTATTTTTGTACAGCGCGCCGGCTTTCTTTTGAGCCGATAGGTAACTTTTAAAATCAGCGAAAACCATATACGGATCTTTCTCCAATAGCGTCTCATATAGAGGTTTAAATATGCCGGGTTCTTTTGGTGAGAAAAAATTACCCTTTATCAATTGGAGGATTTCTCCTAATTCGGCGTTTTTTCGCGCGTATAAAGCGGGCTCATATCCTTTGGAAACAAGTTTAGTGATCTTCTCCGCGCGGCGGCCAAAAATAAAAATGTTCTTTAGTCCCACTTCTTCCGCGATCTCAATATTCGCGCCGTCCCATGTTCCGATCGTCAGAGCCCCGTTCAGCATAAATTTCATATTTCCCGTACCGCTTGCTTCTTTTCCGGCGGTAGAAATTTGTTCGGAGAGGTCACTTGCCGGGAATATTTTCTCCGCCAGAGACACGCAGTAATTTTCGAGAAACACCACTTTAAGTTTATTTTTAACAGCGGGATCATTATTGATCTTTTCCGCTATGTTGCAGATAAATTTTATTGTAAGTTTCGCCATACTATATCCGGGAGCCGCTTTGCCGGCAATTATCGCGGTTCTCGCAACCGTGTCTTTGGCGGTATTATTTTTGATCTTTAGGTATTTGTGGATCAAATATAGTCCGAACAAAATTTGTCTTTTATATTCATGGATCCTTTTAACCTGCACGTCGAACATTGAATCGGGATCCACAGAAATTCCGGTTTTGTTCTTAATATGTGCTAAGAGAGAGAGTTTGTTTAATCTTTTTACCGAGGCCCATTTTTTACCGAATGCCGCGGACCTGGCCAAGGGCGCGAGTTTTTTTAGATGCCGCGGATCATTAACCCACTCGTCCCCTATCGCCTCATCTATAAGTTCAGAAAGGGGCGCGTTGGCTTTTTTGAGCCAGCGCCGCGGAGTAATGCCGTTGGTTTTCGAATTGAATTTTTCCGGGAAAAATTCAAAAAAATCTTTGAAGATCGTGGTTTTCAAAAGTTTTGTATGCAGACTTGACACCCCGTTCACCGAATGGCTTCCGAGAATGGCGAGATGGCTCATTCTCACTTTTTTACGCTCGCCTTCTTCTATAAGCGACATGCGCCGAACTTTATCTGTTTCCCCCGGGCACCTGCTGCGTACTGATTCCAAAAATCTCGTATTAATTTCGTAAATGAGTTCAAGATGCCGGGGAAGAAGTTTCCCGAACAAAGTTAACGGCCATTTTTCTAACGCTTCCGGCATGATCGTATGATTGGTAAAGGCGAAAGTTTTTACGGTGATTTCCCACGCGTCGCGCCAAACAAGTGCTTCTTCATCGATTAAAATACGCATAAGTTCCGCGATAGCGACAGCGGGATGCGTATCATTGATCTGAATCGCGACTTTATCGGGAAAAGTCAAAAAATCCGTGTTATGTTTTTTAAACCTGCGGATAATGTCCTGTATTGACGCGGACGTAAAAAAATATTCCTGTTTTAAACGAAGTTCGAGACCTTCATACACGTTATCACTCGGATATAATACGCGTGAAACATTTTCCGAATTGATCTTATTTTTGCACGCGCGTATATAATCGCCTTCATTAAAATAATCCAAATCAAATTCTTCCGCGCTCTTCGCCGACCAAAGCCGCAAGTTATTAACCACATCGTTTTGATATCCGGCTTGCGGGGTATCATAGGCTGTCGCGAACATATCCTGCGTATCTACCCAAAGAACTCGTGTACGGCCGGAACTGTCCGTTTGTTTAACGGTTTTGCCGTACATCTTTATTTTTACCGAATATTCCGGACGCTTGAATTCCCAGGGATTTCCGAGCCGGAGCCAATCATCGGGCATTTCCACTTGATATCCGTTTTTTATTCTTTGTTTAAAACTGCCGTAATCATATCTTATTCCATATCCCGATCCGGCGATTCCCACCGTTGCCATCGACTCTTGAAAACAGGCGGCAAGCCTTCCTAACCCGCCGTTTCCAAGTGCCGGATCCGGCTCCTCAGAATAAATATCGCCCAGATCAAGCCCAAGCGACTCCATCGCTTCCTGGCATGGTTTCTCCAAATCAAGATTTAAAATGTTTTCTTCCAGAAACCGCCCCGGAAGAAATTCAAGAGAAAAATAATACACTCTCTTCAAATTCTCGTCATGATATCTTTGCTGGGTAAGTATCCATTTCTCGATCATCCGATCCCTGACTGTCATTGCCAAAGACTGGTAATTATCGAAAGAAGTGGCCGTATAAACATCTTTCGCGAGAGAATATTTTCTGTTATGAAGGAAGGTGTTTTTTATGTCCTGGGTTATAACGCTTCTATCGGTTTTTCTGCGATTTTTTTTCATTAGCTATTCAGGGCACCCACAAGGGGCGCCCCTACAATCATGGTTTTATTCAAATGGTTTAGACTTTTTTCCAAAAATTTCGTAGGGGCACCCTTTATGGGTGCCCTTTCGGCTATTTCAAAATTTTCAGCACGTCTTTTATCTTCGCGGTTGCCACGCATATAGTCGTATCCGCGCCGCCATAGTATAAGAACAACGTATCGTCCTTAACGATAGCCCCGCACGTAAAAGTTACGTGGGGAACAACTCCTTGTGTCTCATATTCAGTTTCCGGCTCGAGAAAAGGTTTATCGTATCTGGCGATCACTTTCCCCGGATCTAACTGGTCCAAAAGCGCCAGGCCCAAACGATAACGCATTTTTCGGTCGACTCCATGATAGATCAAAAGCCATCCTTCGTCCGTTTTTATTGGAGGCGCCCCTCCGCCGATCTTAAAATGTTCCCACTCGAATTTCGGGCTCATCAATATTTTCTGGTTGGTCCATTCTTTCATGTCAGGGGAATAAGCTATCCATATATGCGGCGGTATCCTATGCACCAGCACATATTTATCGTCGAATTTTTCCGGAAAGAAAAAAGAGTTTTTGTTGTCCACCCTCGGAAAAGGATAGATCCTCTTCGACCAGTTCCATTTCTTATTCAAAAAGTCTTCCACCGAAATGGACGTAATACCTATCTGCACCTCTTTTGGCGGACACTCCATCCCGGTAGTCGTGCCATACGCGGAATAGTTCATATAGATCCTCTCACCTATCCTCGTTAATCTCGGATCCTCGGTTCCGGCGCTTTCAAGATCCGCGATCGGATCCGGCCCGAAAACCGGCTCGCTCAACCTTTCATCTATGCGAAACCCGTCTTTACTGGAAGCGTATCCTATCCTTGAAACCCCTATTTTTGACCCTTGAGCCCTATAAAGGATGTGAACTTTACCGCCTTCATAAATTACTCCCGCGTTATACGCCATAAATGCTTCCCACGAATTTTCTTTTATCGGTGCGAGAATCGGATTTCCTTTAAATCTTTTCAAAACCATTTTTTCCTCCTTTTTCCAGATTATTGTTTCTTCGAAATCTTTTTAAAAAGTTCTAAATATTTCTCCGCTATGGGACGCGCGGAATTTCTTTCCAAATACGAGCGCATTTCTTTCTGTTGTTCCAAATATTTCGGTCCTTTTTCAAATACATCCGTAAGATTTTCTTCCAATTCATAAAAATCGTGGTATTTGATAACCTCTTTATTGAAAGAATATGAAAAATTGGAATCTAACGTCAGGATCGGACACCCCGAACCCAAACACTGAAAAATGGTACTGCCTACAACAACGTTCGGATTTGAACGTTTGTTATAGAGCATACAGTCGGCCGCGTAGAGATATTCGTATAAAAGATCGTTATCCAAAAATTTCGACACAACTTTGAAATCAAATTTCGCTTTTTCTTTGACATGCCTGAAATCTCTTATCACATTTTCCGATTCGGTAACCAGAAGCATCTGGATGTCGTATTTATCGGCAAGCCGATCCAAAACTAAAGCCGTATTCACGGCGTATTCGGCGGCTTGACCGAACAAAAATACGATTCTTTTATCTTTTGCCAAACCCAATTTTTGGCGCGCTTTATCTTTATCTCCCGGAGCGTAGGGAAATGACGGATACGGAATAATATGTAAACGTTCTTCCGGATAAGCTTTTCTCAAAAAACTGTAATATCTGTTATCAAAACAAACCACACTGTCCCAATCGAATTTAAAATATTCCTTTTTTTCGGACAGCTCACCGTCATGAACAACGCTTACGGTTTTTGCTTTCTTTTTAATTTCCGGGAACACCGTTAAAAGCTGTTTCATTGGAAGCATCCCGAGATCTTCGGCAACAAAAACATCAAAATCTGAAGCCAATATTTCTGTCGCATTTAGTTCCGGATTCGGAACGCCATAAACCGTAAAACATCTGTGTACGTAACGTTCTTCTTCCGAAGCCCTTTTTGTAAGTGCCGTTCCATGAAAACTATGCCGATAAAATGAAAAAACCTTTAGATCAATACCCATTTCAACAAAAGCTCTGCCGATAAGCTCGGCATGTACTGACGCCCCCGAATCCGTATTCCACGCAGACATCATCGCAACCTTCATGCAATCTCCTTTTCGTGATAAAACACGTCTGTTAAAGAACATTTTGCGGTAAAAAAAACTTATCTTCCGGAAAAAATGCTTGCAATTAACGCGATATTGAGCAATATTATACTGGACGGATGTAACACATGGCAATAAAAATCATCTTCCAGACTAAGAGTGTATTTTTTTTTAACGAAAGGGTTTATTATGCTCGGAGATGTACTGGTAACGAGACAATATCACAAAAATTTGGCAAAAAAATTAGCGAATGTTTTGATCGACAAAATACGTTCCACCTCATCAAAATACGCGATCTCGATTTCCGGCGAATCCGGAAGCGGAAAAACCGAGGTCACTGACGAGTTATCGAAAGCGTTAACAAAAAACGGCATCCATTGTATATCCATTCACCAAGACGACTATTTTAAACATCCTCCGAAAACCAATCACAAAATGCGCGAGAAAAATATCTCTCATGTCGGAAAAAGTGAAGTGAAACTGCATCTAATGAACCGCCACATACTTCGTTTTAAAGATCCTGAAACCGTTAAATTCCAAAAACCTCTTGTTTGTTTCAAAGAAAACCGTATCGGCAAAGAAACGATAAAGTGCGCGGACGCGAAAGTTCTGCTCTTAGACGGAACTTACACCGGATTTCTTAATCGTGTCGACAAAAAGATCTTTCTCTCACACTCCCATGAAGATACCCGCACGAGAAAGATCCGAAAAAGAGAACAGATTGACGCTTTTTCAAACAAAATTCTCAAAATCGAACACTCGATAATATCAAAACAAAAACGCCTCGCGGACATAGTGGTCGATAAGAATTACACCTTCTCATCATGCCGTAAACCCAAAATCAAAAGGGAAATAAAAAGGATATGCATGCTTTCCGTACACGGTTATATTGATCCTGAACCGACACTCGGAAAAACCGATACCGGCGGACAAGTAACCTACGTTCTCGAGCTCTCGAAAGCATTGGCAAAACAAGGTAAAAAAGTAGATATTTATACACGCCAATTCGCGGGCAAAAAACATATTGAGAGAGTTGCGCGAAACGTAAGGATAATTAGAATTCCGTGCGGCGGAAAACATTTTATACAAAAAGAAAAGCTTTTTCCTTACTTGGGAGTCTATACTCGAAATATGAAAAAATTTATCAAAAAAGAAAAACTAACTTACGATATTATTCATTCGCATTATTGGGACGCGGGATATGTAGCCATGAAACTCGCCCAAAACGCCGGTTACTTTTTCGTACATACTTTTCATTCTCTCGGAGCTTGGAAAAAAGAACTCATGGGCGGCTCGGCGAAAGAAATGGAAAAACTTTACCGCTTTAAGGAAAGAATAAAATGCGAAAAAGAGATATTCAAAAACGTAAAAGCTTTGGTTATGACAAGCCGCGAAATGATAAAAATATCCAAAAAGTTCTATAACCACTCCGGGAAGAACGATATTGTTCTCCCCGCCGGAGTAAACACGAAAATTTTTCGCCCCTTAAAAAAACATGAAAAAGAACGAAAAATAGACGTTCCTCAAAACTATATTTTTTGGGTTGGAAGATTCGACACCAATAAAGGGCTCCTTTCTCTCCTGCGCGGTTTCCAGAAAACCATCCCCAAAGCGAAAGATCTTTTTCTCGTTATCGGCGGCGGAAGCAAACATCCCAAACCGAAAGAAAAACGTTTAAAAAAAGAATTGCAAAAGTTCATTAACGAAACTCAGATAAAAAGCCGGGTATTCTTTACCCACCATATTAAAGATGAACTCATGCCGACATATTACCGCAGGGCGAATTTTTTTGTTCTGCCGTCTAGATTCGAACCCTTCGGCATGACTGCCGCCGAAGCCATGGCATGCGGAAGTCCTTTGGTCGTAAGTAAACACGCCGGCATTACAAAATATTTGAAGAACAAACGCGACTGCCTTGCCGTAAACCCAACCAACACTAAAGACCTCAGCTGGGCATTCACCACACTCAACCGTAATCACTCATTCCGCAAAAAACTGGCTAAAAACGGCATGAAAATTGCCAAAAATGAATTCAGCTGGAAAAAGATCGCCGCGGAAAGCCTGCGGTTTTATTCTTCACTGCTTAATGGTTAGCCGGTTGGTCAGTTAGAAGCGGGGTTCCTCTCCTTTAATTTTCCAACCGAATAATGATAAAGGGCACGGCATGCCGTGCCCTTTGTATATTGTCACAATTGAGGTAACCGTTTATAATGGCACCAACATATAGAGGTTATCAATGATGATGGGGATAAAAGGGCCGGGCAGGCCCGGCCCCTACGATTTGTTGGGCATGTTTTATATTATTCGTAGGGACAAGGCCTGCCTTGTCCGATTAATTTAAGAGGGGACAAGATTGTCGGGTGGCCCCGGTCCCTATCGATTTGTTACCTAAATTGTGACAATATACACCCTACGGATAAAAAACACAAATTCACAACGAATAATGATAATGGGAACGGCGTATCGTGCCTTTACGAAAAAAGCCCGGATTCAAAAATCCGGGCTTTTTATTTTTATGCCACCTATTCCTTTTATGTTGAACGATTCTTATTTTTTCTTAATAACAGCTTTCTTTTTGGCGGGTTTCCCCGCTTTTACCGGCTTGGCTCCACTTTTACCGGGTTTCTTTCTCGCTGTTTTTTTCAAAAGGTCTCTAATTTCAACGGTAGACAATTTCTCAAGAGACTCTTTATCACATCCCGCCGCGACAAGACGCCTTTTTTGAGCAAGAACCTTCTGCCTCTTTTTTGCCCCGTCCTTTTTAGGCCGGGAACGATAATTTTTTCGTGGTTTCATAGGAAATCTCCTTAAGTGAGACTTTGGTTTCAGGACACAAAGTGTTCTGAAGCCATTTAGTCGAATTTATGTCCGAGCGCCTTGAGGTAAATTTGCGTAGCACATTTACCCAAATCCCGGGGCGCCGGACGCAATTATTAGGTTTCGCAATTCGACCATTATACCCCAATATCCCACCTTTGCAACAACTTTTTTTTTGCTCCCTAAAAGTTTTCCTATAAACTTTTAGGGAGTAGATCCGAGCCGCTTGGGGGAAATTTTGTTATGTAAAATTTACCCCACATTCAGGCAGCCGGATCCATCCCACCCTACACGACACCAACCATACATTATTCATGTGCAACAAACGACCAATATCTTCGTAGGGGCACGGCATGCCGTGCCCTCACTATTTATATTGCCCAATAAAAGGTCTTATGCTACAGTATTGGACATGTTCACAAAATATAAAACCGACATCAATATTGCCCTAGAAGCGTTCGTAAAGGAAGCGGATAGCCTTCTCTCCATAAAAAGATCGTCCGGTCTTCTATATGACGGGATTAAAGATTTTCTGCTTCGACCGGGAAAGAGGATAAGAGCTATCCTCTTTATTTTGAGCTATTTAGGCTATTCTTCCACAAAGAGGATTTCTTATAAAAAACTGGTGAAATGCTCGCTTTCTTTTGAACTTTTGCATAGTTTTCTCCTGATCCATGACGATATTATAGACAAATCCGACCTCCGGCGGGGAAAACCTTCACTTCACAACTTTTTTAACCAAAAGCTCCATTTGGATAAAAAAGACTGTTTTGGTCAGGATCTCGGAATTGTGGCCGGTGACATAATCTTCGCGTTAGCCATAAAAGCTCTATTTTCACTAAACGCGCCGCCGGCTCGGAAAGAAAGAGCTCTTGCGAATTTTACACAGACCGCCGCTTTCACCGGAATAGGCGAATTTATTGATGTTGTGAACAATAAGGCGAAAATTGACCGGATCCGACAGAAAGACATTTCTCTCACCTACACCTTAAAAACGGCAAAATACACTTTTGAAAGCCCATTGGTTATCGGAGCCATATTAGCCGGCGCTCCGATAAAAGATATTTCGCTATTATCAAGATTGGGAATCATCCTTGGAGAGGCATTCCAGATACAGGATGACCTTCTCGACATATTCTCATCAAGCGAAAAAACCGGGAAAAAAGCGCTTTCGGATCTTTCCGAATCAAAAAAAACCATTCTTATTTGGCACACATATAAAGTGTCCGGTGAGAAAGAAAAACTGTTCATAAAACGTTTTTTGGAAAAGAAACGAAAACCCCCGAAAGAGCTTTTAGAAATGCGATGTTTAATAGAAAGGTCCGGAACAGGAACTTATTGCAAAAACTTAATACTCGCGCGTATGGAGGAATCGCTATCTTTATTTGCCGGCGTAAAAATGAAAAACAAATATAAACTGCCGCTAACAAATTTTATAAACTCATCATTTTCAAAAACTTATCTCTTAAAGATTTAAAATGAAAATAAATATCGCGAAAAGTTCCGGTTTTTGTTTCGGTGTAAGACGGGCAATAGACATCAGCAAAAAACTGACCGGTAAAAAGAAAAAAGTTTACGTCCTCGGGGACATCGTGCACAACAGTTTTGTTGTGGAAGACCTTAAAAAAATAGGTATCAGGAAAATTTCCCGCATAAAACCAGCTCTTAATTCCATTCTCATAATAAGGGCGCACGGAGCTGGTCAAAAGACGTTCGAAAAAGCGCGTCTTGCGGGATATTCGATCGTTGACGCGACCTGCCCGAAAGTTAAAGCGATCTATAAGATCGCGCAAAATGCGGAAAAACATAGTAAGATCATCATTATCGGCGATAATAACCATGCCGAGGTTAAAGGTATCGCCGGTCAGCTGAAAACTAAACCGTTAACGATCGAAAATTCAAAGCATCTGCCGCTTAAAAAATTGTCACGCATTAAAAAAGCCGCCGTCATAACACAATCCACACAAACGATCGAAAATATAACCGATATCATGCGTCACTTAAAACGAATTATTCCGGAGGTGACGCTTTTCGACACAACATGCCGCGCGTTCAGGATCAAACAACAGGAAATCAGATCAATGCCCAAAGAAAACGATCTGATGCTTATTATCGGTTCAAAACAAAGCGCGAACACCAAAAGACTATACCAAATATCTAAAAGCATAAATAAAAAAACCTATTGGATAGAACACGCGAAAGAATTGAACCGAAATTGGTTCAAAAGCATTAAAAGCACGGGGATAATGTCCGGAGCATCAACACCGGATCATATAACTCAAGAAGTTGTTGAATTGCTTTCGCGAAAAAAAACCACAAAAACCTCCGGAAAACGCTGACGTGAAAAAATACCTTCCTAAAATAAACCGCGAACCGATATTTCGAGAGATCAACTTGAACTGTTCGATTGAAGACGTATACTCGCATTTCTCAAGTTTTTCGAACACGGCTTTTTTGAACAGCTCGCTAAAAAGCGATAAGGCGCGCTACTCTTTCATCGGCGTCTGCCCCTTTATGATAATCACCTCTAAACGCGATCAAATTCAACTCAGACTGACTGACCGCAACGCGTCAATACAAATGAACCCCTTCGAATGTCTTGAATCCATTTTAAAAACGTATAAGATAATCTCTCCGGAGTATCTCCCCTTCGCGGGAGGAGGGATCGGGTATTTTTCTTACGATCTGAAAGATCATCTGGAAGAATTGCCGGAAGTTGCCAAAGACGATCTCGACCTTCCGGATATGTATTTCACTTTTTATCGAGCGATACTGATCCATGACGCTCTATCCCCGGACAAATTATTAATAAGCGCGCTTGAAATCGACTCTCACCGCGAATCTTCGGAAGATCTTATTAAAGAGATCATCCTCGCCGTCCGAAGCGCCGGGGCAAAATTCGCCCTAAAAGAAAAAATAACGCCTGCCGCGCGAGAATTTAGTTTAGAATCAAATTTTTCAAAAAAAGATTATATTCATTCGATCCGGACGATCATCAAACATATTCGCGCGGGAAACATCTATCAAGCGTGCCTCGCTCAAAGATTTAAAACCGGCTTGCCCTATCCCGCTTACGAGCTTTATCAAAAACTCAATAGAATAAACCCCGCGCCTTTCAGCGCTTATCTGAATTTTGACGATTGTAAGATCATTTCTTCCTCTCCGGAACTTTTTCTTCATATCGAAAATAATAAAATCGAAACTCGCCCGATGAAAGGTACTCGTCCAAGAGGAAATACCGCGCGCGAAGACGCGTTTTTAAAAGAGGCTCTGGCGGAAAGCGCGAAAGATACCGCGGAACTTTTAATGATCGTAGATCTGGAACGAAACGATCTTGGCAAGATCAGTATACCCGGTTCCGTTAACGTCGCGGAACTCAGAAGACTGGAAACTTACCCAACAGTATTTCAAACCATTTCCGTCATAAAGAGCAAAATGACCGCAAATTCAAATCCTATCAACGTTTTAAAAGCCGCCTTCCCCGGCGGATCCATTTCGGGATGTCCAAAAATACGAGCAATGAAAATTATCGAAGAACTCGAACCCACTAAACGCGGCATTTATACCGGCGCCATAGGATATATCAGTTTTCACGATACCATGAATCTAAATATCGCTATTCGTACAATGATAGTGAAAAATGACGATGTCTATTTCCATGCCGGCGGCGGCATCACCGCGTATTCCGACCCCGAAAAAGAATACGAAGAAACCCTTGTTAAAGCAAAAGCATTGATCGATAGCCTTAGCATAGATGCCAATACCAATTACGTTAATTAATTGAGGGGTCGGGGAGTTTCCCGACTCCTCATCCTGAAGCCCAAAGGGCTGAAGGATCTCTATAGATTCTTTTGGAAAATTAACAAGAGATCCTTCGCTTTGCTCAGGATGAGTGGTCGGAGAAAAACTCC
>JADHWG010000055.1 GCA_016783605.1 Candidatus Omnitrophota bacterium
GGGGTCGGGGAGTTTTTCTCCGAACCCTCATCCTGAGCAAAGCGAAGGATCTCTGGTTAATTTTTCAAAAGGGTCTAATAGAGATCCTTCAGCCCTTTGGGCTTCAGGATGAGGAGTCGGGAAACTCCCCGACCCCTCACATAATTATACTACCTAACTAAATAAAACCAACATAATTATCAAAAAAAACCAATTCCACCTCGTAGGGTGTACATTGTCACAATTCGGGTAACAAATTGGGAGTTAATTTGAAATACGTAGGGGCACGGCATGCCGTGCCCCTACAAAACCAATAGTTGATTTTGAATACAATAGGCCGCTGTCGCAAAACACCTTTTTCTGTCATCCTCGCGCTTGTCATGGAGAAAAGAAGGGATGGAAAAACAAACCCTACTATTGAGGAAAAATAAAATATTTATTGATTTTTAGGCAACTTGTCTCTATAATACGTTTCTATGACGACCGAAGAATTATTAACCAAATGCGTAAATCATAACCGCGACGCGTGGAATATTTTTATAAAGCGCTACAAAACTCTCGTCACCAAAAGTGTCCGATACAAAATGATCTCCTTGGGGGTCACCTTTTCTCAAAACGAAAGCCGCGACATCGTACAACAGATCTTTTTGGAACTATGGACAAAAAACAAACTTAAAAAACTTCGAAAGGCCGTCTGTTTGGAAAACTGGCTAACCATCGTATCTCTGAACACCACTTTAAATTATTGCAAAGAAAAAACATTTCGAAATTCAAGAAAACTCCTCTCTCTTGAAAAAGATCTATGCCGGCACAACGCGGGACACGAAAAAATTTTGCTGAATAAATTTTTATCCGATGAAAAATTTGACGGTACCCGTCTTTTGGAATCACATGAAACGCTTCGAGCCATAACGCGCGAAATTTCGAAGCTTGAATACCGGCGCGCCCTCATACTGAAACTGAATATCTACCACGGAAAAACACAAAAAGATATCGCCCAGATCATGGACATCCCGGCCGGAACCGTAGCCACGCTGATAAAACGTTCAAAAGAACTTTTAAGAACAAAATTAAGAGAGTTTTATGAAAACCGTTAACAATAAGGAAAAAATATGAAAAACAGACTTTGTCCAAGCGAAGAAAATTTAAGCGAATACCTAAGCGGCATTATGTCCCGTGCTGATAAGAACTTGATCGAACAACATCTCGCCAACTGCCAAGCTTGTCGAACTTTGGTTGCGGAGACTCACTCCATCGCGCGAAAATCCGCCGAAAACAAAATACACAAACTGTTCCGCGCGCTAAAACGCGAACATCTCTGGCTTACGGCATGCGTTATCTCTCTTTCACTTTCATTTGTATTTTCAAACTATTTTATTCAATTTTTAACCGCTTCACTTCTCCTCGGCATAAAATGGATCATCGATTCGAAAACGACAAAAACACTTATCATGATACACAAAACATTAAAAACAAGCGACGCGGAGGATATTGATGAAACGCTTAAAAACGATACCCTTAAGCGTTAACGACCACAGAAAGCTTTTTTATGAAATATTCACCGCGCGAAATAGGCAAAATGGGCGAAGAAATCGCCGTAAAATTCCTGCTTTCCGGAAAATTCAAAATATTGAACAGAAATTTTTCCTGCCCGCTCGGTGAAATAGATATCGTAACCCGAAAAAACAACCACATAATATTTTTTGAAGTCAAAACCCGAACATCGAATAAATTCGGCCACCCGCTCGAATCAATAACCGAGAATAAGAAAAAACACATATTGAGAAGTTGTTATTATTATCTTGGAAAACATAATCTATTCGATAACCCGTATCGCGTTGACGCGATCGGAATAAATCTCAACCCGGAAGGTAAATTTCAAATTTTAACCCACGTAAAAAATATATTATACCAATTACGTTAATTAATTGAGGGGTCGGGGAGTTTTTCTCCGACCCCTCATCCTGAGCAAAGCGAAGGATCTCTTGTTAATTTTCCAAAAGAATCTATAGAGATCCTTCAGCCCTTTGGGCTTCAGGATGAGGAGTCGGGAAACTCCCCGACCCCTCAATTAATTGTACATTTTAAGGATATGCGGGCACATTTTGACACGTTCCTTATTACCACAAAACCGTAGGGGCACATTGCATGTGCCCGCATATTCCTAACGAAAGGATTGTATCATGCACGCAAAAGTAAATTCGGGAGGCGTTCTCGGTGTTAACGCGTATCCGATCGACGTTGAAGTGGATGTCTCGGGCGGTATGCCCGGTTTCTCCGTAGTGGGACTCCCGGACGCTTCCATAAGAGAAAGCCGTGACAGAATTCGTTCGGCAATTAAAAATTCCGGTTTTTGTTTCCCAAATACGAAGATCACAGCCAATCTTTCTCCGGCGAACATAAAAAAAGAAGGAATAGGATTCGACCTGCCTATAGCGATCGGCATACTCGGAGCGACTTCGGTTTTAAGACAAGTTGAACTTGACGGAATAGTTTTCTGCGGCGGACTTTCTCTAAACGGCAAACTTAAATATTTCCGCGGAGCCCTCCCTATCGCCATGTCTTTAAAAAGATCTTGCACCGCATTCATCATGCCGAAAATGAGCGCGTATGAAGCGGCGAATATCCCAGGGATATCCGTTTACGGCGCGGAATCTCTCGCGGAAATCGTCGAACACATAAAAAAAATAACTCCGATCGAAACCATAACCATTCCGCCGCGGAAAATTGCCGCCAATAAACCCTATAACAGCCTGGATTTTAACGACGTAAAGGGACAAGAACACGTAAAACGAGGGTTGGAAGTTGCCGCGAGCGGCAACCACAATATACTCCTGTTGGGACCTCCGGGTTCCGGAAAAAGCATGCTGGCAAAAAGATTCCCCTCTATTTTGCCCGACCTTACCGCTCAAGAAGCGCTTGAGGCAACCACCATTTACAGCGTCGCGGGCAAAATAAAAGCTACCGGTCTCCTATATGAAAGACCGTTTAGAGCCCCGCACCACACAATTTCATATGCCGCGATGGCCGGGGGCGGTTCATGGCCCTTGCCGGGCGAGATCAGTCTCGCCCACAATGGAATACTCTTTCTCGATGAGTTTCCGGAATTCCGCCGCGACGTACTCGAAACTCTGCGGCAACCCCTTGAATCCGGAAAGATCACTATCGCCAGAGTGAATCAAGCACTTGTTTATCCTTCGCGATTCTTGCTTATTTCCGCTATGAACCCTTGCCCATGCGGCTATTTCACGGACCCGATAAAAAAGTGTCAATGTTCGCCCAACCAGATACAAAGATATCTTTCAAAAATATCCGGTCCGCTTTTGGATAGAATAGATCTGCATCTTGAGGTTCCGCGCCTGAAATACAACGAACTTTCGCGAAAAAGAATGGGAGAAACTTCCGACATTATAAAAACGCGTGTAATAAAAAATAGAAACCTTCAGAGAAAAAGATTCGATTATAAACCCGCCCGCGGCAGTTATAACGCCTACATGACTTCAAAAGAAATAGAAACTTTCTGCACTCTGTCTCAAGACGCCGAGCTGATACTGAAAGAGGCAATACTTGAACTGGGCATCAGCGCGCGTGCTTATGACAAAATATTAAAAATATCCCGCACCATCGCCGACATGGAGTCTTCCGAAACAATAGAAACAAACCACATCTCCGAAGCCATCAGCTACCGCTCATTAGACAAAAGTCTTTGGACGTAAAAAAAATCGCAGGACAAATTCTGCGAGTTTTTTTCGTATATCACAAGGAACTTCTGCTGAATATGAAGAAGGTATCTCTTACGGAATCATGGAAGGCGCCCTCTCCGAACAGGGCTCCGCCATTTTAAAAACTACAACGCTGACAAAAACTTTATGGCTTGACGATTATAACTTTCTATCTTACTAATCGGCATTTTATGCGATGGGAATAAGGTTAAAATAATGTGGTGAATTTCTGTCAGCATTTCACTGGATATTTCGGAAAGACTTAATTCATTACCGATAATCTCTTTATATTGGTTTTTCATAAATCCTACCATATAGCCATATTTTGTTTTTAATTCTTCCAAGGTAAGATCTTTTGGAATATTTGCCGCTATAAAAGCCATATTAAGCATTCCTGTGATCCTTAATAGGTACTCTTCAATTTTTCCTTCGGCAATATTTATGTCTACATGCCCTTCACCTATTAATTTTTTATTTTTGTCCCGGCAATAAATGGCTATTAAAGATTCTTTTGAACCATTGTTGGAGGAACAGGGACTAAGATTGATCTTGCAAAGCGATTTTTCATTGGCAAATCTTTTATTTAAGGATTCGGCATATTTTTTGATCACGTCTATTTGTGTCTGTTGCAATCTATATTCATCGTATTTTATTGTGTACATTTTTTCTTCGTTAAGCTTGGAATAAATTGTGTCTACCAGCAAAACTTTTGTTGTTTTGGTCTCGTTTTCGGCAAATTTGATTCTTTTTTCTTCCGAACGGACATTTTGGTTTCGGGAAAGTTCCAAAACAGAAAGCGTTGAAGTTAGATATATTGCTCGAATTAATTTCTGCATGGGGAAAGGTCCATTAAACGGACCCAAGTCCGGATTTGTTCCGTCTTCTTTCCATCTGTCCTTTTTCATGTATGTTATCATTTCCAGTGTAAGATCTTCCCAGTTAATTAGGCTATCCAAAGGCGACTCTCGCCCCGTGAACTCTTTATAATAAGAATTGAATCCGTCTTTTAAAAGCGTTTTGAACTTTCTTTCCATACCCAAGAAACCGGACCTATTTCTGTAATAACTTCCCACAACAAGACTCCATGACAGCAAATGGTTTCCGATTTCGTTACGAAGATGGATGGAATCAATCTCTGGATTATATTCCATGTGTTCCATATCATTTACTCCATAAAACATCCAATTAGGATATTTGCAATTTAATAACCATCTGTCGAAACGTCCCGCGCCACCTCCCAATAGATAATCCCCGCATCTCGTAAAATATCGCCAGTACCATTGATAAACGCGATCTTCTTCCCTATTATGGAACATGGGAATTAGCGCGGTATGAATAAGACCACATCGCGTAAATTTAGCCAGATCTTTTATCCCGATCATAGCTTTTTGGTACAAAACTCGTGGGGCAAGTCTGGTATCATTAAGAAGTATACGCTTATTTTTCTTGATAACGTACGCAATCCCACACGAAGAAATGCCGGTCAATTCCAAAGGCATTTTTTTAAAATGAAACAGGTATTTCCCGTTAATGCTTATTACCTTCGGAGGAACACTTTCAATCTCAAAATATTTTTTGTTTTCATTGAAATATTCCAGTCGATGAGCTTCAACCGCCAGATCAATACGTTCTCTACTTTCATTTTTCCTGCATAACTTCAGAACAAGTTCATCCCCATTTGAAAGTATCAAAATTAATTTTCTGTCAATTTTTTGGGGTTTAGTTCCTTTTTTCAAGAATAATCCTTTTGAGATCAAAAGTTCTTCGATACTGTCCAATTCCATTATTTGCGTAGGACTCACTTCCTTACGTTTCAGAGGAGCATTAACGATATCTCCCGGCAAGAATAAAAGTTTCAGTTTTACGTTTTGAAGTAAAAATTCCGACGCGCGCCAGAAAGTGCAATAAACATCCCCGCCGCTCATAAGTGAAATATTTCTGAGCCGGAATAAACTACTTATACTTTTTGCACTAATTCCTCTCTTCGCAAAAAGTGTAATCACATTTTTAGTGAACAATGTTTTTATTTCTTTTGGGGAAAGAACTTCACATAATTCAATAAAAGTATCCATGTCTTTGAAGAAATCTTCTTCTTCTTCGCCCTGGTGTTCTTTATATCTCTTCTTAAGAGCATCCCGAAATACAATAAGATGTATTTTTACTGAATCCGCACTTTTAAGTTTTTTGCAATAACGAGCTAAAAATTCTTGTTTATTGTCTCTCGTGGAAAAACAAGTAATCATCCATAAAATGATAGAAGACCAGGCAAGAAGATCTCCCCGTTTAAGGTCTAATCTCTTTATCGTGCAAAGAAAATCCCGTGAAAGCGCTCTATCGTCTAAAAATGTCAATATGTCCAAAATAGTTTCTATTAAATAGACCGCGCTGTGGTAATCACTATTTGCCTCACATATATAAAATCTATCTTCTACATCCTTTCCTTTGTACTGCATGTAGATAAAACGAAAAAAAACACTAGGATCAATACCATTTTTGACTAAATTATTTCCTAAATCAAAAAATCTGATAGCATAGCTTTCATCCACTTCTTCAAATTGATATATTTCTTTCAAAAAATAGGATATGGAATACATGCTATTTGCATAGTCGATTCCATGATTAATCATGGTTAAACACAACTTGAAAATTTTAATTGTTACTGCCGGATCAACTTTTAAAAAATTGCATCCAAATATTGTAAAATGAGTGTAACAATTAGGTCCTCCTTCTTTTTCAAACATTGTAATTTTTATATTGTTTTTTTTCATCGATATAGCCATATTTTTAGCCATATCGATTAACTCCGAGAATTCTTCTGATGTAAAATTCCTATTGCTTTCAGGGAAACCAAAATGTAAAAAATCGTATAATAAAACACGGGGATTAATCTCCGCTTTTTCAAGTTCTTCCGCCGCGCAGGCTATCCTGATCCATAATTCATTTTGAACTTTGGGGGAATAAATATTTAAGATTTTGCTATAACTATGTTTGGTTTCAACATATTTAGAATATCCCAGAAAAGACTTGATCTTACGTTTTGCCCACAAAGTTGTATTAAAATTTAGAAATTTTTCAAAATAGGAACTTTTTATGAAATGTTCGATTATTTTTTCTTTAGTCTGTAATGAATACATTCCGCCCATTGTTATTTTCGTTTTTTTTTGTTCTTCGACGTCTAAAAGGTTCATATATTGCGAGGTAAGTCCAAACGCTATTGGACTTACTTGTAAAGTAAAATTCTTCATGAATTCTTTATCCTGAAACAGTCCTGTAGGAAAAAGCTCCGGATCGGGATCCAACAATCTTACGGCAAAAAATTTGGAAAGCAAGGTATATGAAAAATCTATTAGCTCGAGATTATTATAATCATCACTTTTCGGTGTAATTATTCTAAAAAACTTGCTTAACTTATCGAATTCCTCGTTAAATCCCCTCCAAACGTTCTGAAAATACGAACTGCCCACACTCGGGAAACCCATAGATTGTTGAATTACTGCCACCGAACACAATTCAATTTTCGCGAATTCTTCTATTTTTCTGCCAACATTTTTATATCCCGCTTCTTCTGCGAGTTCAATAACACGTATATATTGTTCTTGATAAATTTTCAGAAAATTGTTCATTACCGCGTCATACATAAAAAATCCCGGGACTTCTTCCATAATATTCAGAAATTCATGTTTTTCAGCTTCCGGTAATTTTGACGCTATTGTATCAATAAAATTTTGACTTATTCTACTGACATACGTTACCGCGGTATTATATTTCGGATGATAATGCGGCTTATTAATTATGTCGGTCAAGCATTTTTCGCGAAATGTTTTCGGATTTTTGAAGAGAACTTCTTTTGATGAATACTTTTCATTCTTTGTAAAACCTGAAGCCTGATAAAACACCATTCCATCATTTATTGCGGTTTTTATTTTTTTCTTTCTTGTTCGAGTATCCCAGAATTCATTCGTAAAATAATTATGTTTGTTGGCATTTATTACAGGTTCTATCTTTTTAAGAAAATTTTTTATTTCTTTTGGAATTTCATCTCTGAAGATTATTCCCTCTCTTGTCATAACCAGCCATTCAAAAGCTTTCGCCACCGTATGATTAATATATAAATTTACCGACAGTTGATTATTCTCGGTGGGCGGGCAAAATTTAAGAATAAGTTCTTTTATGGACGAATATTTATTATTCTTACCTCTTCTACTCTCTTCTTCAAGAATTTGCATGATGGCTTCTGTATCTTTATGAATAATCGCGGCGATTAGCCTCGTATCATCTTTAGATACCATACGCGAGACCAGATATTTACCGGAAGGAAGTCGAAAACAATCTGTAGCATTAAATTTAAGCAGTTGTTTCGCATAGTCAGAATCGGCATAGCATATATAGGTTTCATTCAATAAAGTTGATAAAATCCGGCGTTTTACAAAAGGATTACAAGTTGCCGGAGACACCCCCACCCCGTAGCAGAAACTCGTTATGCCGAACACACACACTACGCTCCAGATAACAGTTTTTGCCCATATTGTACATTTTTGATATATATTCATACTTTCATCACTTTTGTAAATTGGTAATAAAGTAGCGATATTATACCACAAATCTTTTGTTAATTCAAAAAAAGCTTGCATTAGATCAAAGTTAATTTTTTGGGAGAAACACTCACCGCTATTGATCAAAATAACACCCAATTCCACCTCGTAGGTGGAATTGGGTGCCAAGGCGGAATTGGACAAAAATGGAATTGGATGCAACCTACGAGGTTGTCAAAGGGTGTGGTTTTTGCGTGAAACGTGTAACCTGTAACATATAACGTGGAATTTATTCAGCGAGGGCGTTCAGTTTTGCTTTGATATTTTCCGTTGTTTCCGCGCTCGCGCCGGATTTTTCAAGTTCTTCAATGATTTCGCGCCGGGCGGAATCTCTTTTTTCTTTTTTTTCGCGAAGCACGAGACAGAGTTCCGTCATTTTTACGGCAAGGGCTTTTAGTTCGTCTTTTTTTCTGAGTCTGATATCTCGCGAATAATCACCCGTTTTAAGCGAATCTATGTATTTACTTATCCTGTAGATCGGTCCGGCGATCCTATGCGACAACAATATTCCTATAACCACAAAAATAGGTGTAATTAAAAGCATTCGAAATATAAGCACCAAATTGGCATCATGAAAGATACTCACCAAACGGCTTCTCGGATACACATTGGCAAGTTTTTCTCCCAAAGTAACCCATGTCGTCCAATAAACGGTGTATCCGGCGACTGCCGCGCCGATGTATATGAAAAGTAAGATATACAGGATATATTTCAGCTGAAATCCCATATGCACGATATATTGTCTTCTTTTAAATTTTGGCTTACCCATTTATGCCTCCGTTTTTCGCGAAATTCTTCCATATGATCACATCTCTTTTTACCGATATGACAATATGTCCGTCGGAACTTGAGTTTATTATTTTATCCGCTTCTTTAATTCCCATATATCTCACGTCGCGTCCGCCGATCGTCGAGATAATGTCATCCTTTTTTATTCCGGCGATCTTACTTGGTGAAGATTCGACCACACCTTTAACTATCATTCCTTCCATTTCGGAATATCCGAATTTTATCCCGGCTAAATTCCCGTATTTTATGGACGCGTTCTTTAAGTTCAGTTTATAACTCCTCTTAATTGTCATCTGAACGTCCATAACCGGGCTTAAAAGTTTATCCATAATATCTTCCGGTTCCATATAATTAACGGATCTCGCCCAGAGCGACAAAAGCGTATCACCTTTTTTGACGCCGCTTTTTGACGCGGGAGATCCTGTCACAACACCCGAGATAATAACATTTCCGTCGTCATCCGACAGACTCAATCCCAAAACATCTTTAACTTTCTCGCGCTTTTCTTTATTTTCCCCTTTTGCCTGTCCCTGCCGTTCTCTTTCTCCGGCATTAAGCCGTTCAACATGATCCAGTTTACGTTTGCGGCCGGTATTAACGACATAAATACCAACATAATTCAGTCCTTTACGCGCTTTTTTGTAATCGGGGTTAATCGTCAGAGCTCTATTGTAATAGTAGTAAGCTTTTATGAACTCGCCCCTATCCTGACAATGTTCGGCAAGTGAGACAAGATTTTGTTCTTCTCTGTCATAAATGAGCTGTTCTATCTCATTTCGCATAACCTCTATTTCTCCGGTTATCGTCGAGAGAACAATTCTGTCCTTATACTCTTCAACAACAACTCCTTTTAGAGTCTCGTCGTTTTTCAGGTATATCGTATCCGCGAATGACGCGGCGGAACACATAGTCATCGCAAAAAGACAAACGAGAAACATCCCGATAATTCGGTTTATATTCACTCTAAAAAACTGTAACGCAATAAATTTCATCGTCATCTCCGATTCGATTTATACTTCAATCTCTGCTTGTACAAATATTCCAAAAGATCCGTTTTGTTTGATTTTTTGTCACCTTTTTTCTCCATACCCCTATTGCCGTAGTCTATTTCGGCTCCCAAAAGTTCAATATCCACGTCTTGCGCGAGAGCTTCCTCCTCTTCCATCTTTGCCAAATGATGCGACATAACCTGTTCTTTGAACCACGGAACGGCATTTTCCGGCAAAGATTCAAGTTCTCCCGGATCTTCAAAAGTTAAAGTTTTCCTCTTTTGGCCTTCTTCTATCCAATACTTTTTGTCTTCAATTTCGCCTTCAGGCTTTATCCCGCAAACAAAAACTTTATTGTCAAACACCACCACATTCGTATAAGCCCCGTCACTCTTCGCGCCCCACCCGCTATTTAAAGACTCCGTTACAACAGAAGGAGTTAAAACTCTGAATTTTTCGCCGCGCGTAACATTTTCAAGAATAGCTAATATTTCGCCCCTCAACAGCTGAACTTTAAAATAACCGTCGAGTCTGAGTACTATCAAACTTTTCTCTTCGATAGTGATAACATTGTCCGCCACCTTGTCAAAAGCAATAGTAACCGAAGCATCTCTGCCTGTTTTGATCCAATCCCCGGCATGGAGTATCATGCCTTTTTCACATTTAGTTCCCCTATTCGCACCCTTGGGCACAACTTTCACGTCTCCCGTTACGGAAAATACGGAAACAACTTCATCCGCGGCAAAAACAGCCGTTCGTGAAAACAAAATAATCGCAACAAGCAATACGATCGCTTTTATTACAACACTCTTGTTTTTATTTTCGTTCAAAACATCGCCTTCTTTAAGGATATGGCCATAGTCATTATAACTTTACCCAATGCCGGCATCTTTTGCAAATTTAGCTTTTTTCATCATTCTACCGATAATGAAAAGGAGAATTAAGAACACTCCGCAAAATAACACAAAAACATCGCCATGCACGGTATAGTAAGATTTACCGGCATAGATATCTATCTTGCCGGTAATAAACGTTCTGACAAAAATCTCTTTCCCGTTTTCGTCAGCAATCTCTAATATCTTTCCCGTCGAATCGATAAAACATGATATCCCGGTGTTCGCCGCACGGATTATTGGCACACGATTTTCCACCGCGCGAAAAACCGAAGCCATCATATGTTGGCGAGCCGCGGAAGTCTTTCCAAACCATGCATCATTTGTTATGTTTACC
>JADHWG010000010.1 GCA_016783605.1 Candidatus Omnitrophota bacterium
GTTCATGTTGATGAATGCGCGTTCATATCCGGCAACGTGGTTTTTCATCAATTTTGCCGGGTTGGGGCATATTCGATGATCGGAGGGTTTACCGGAGTGAACAAGGATGTGCCTCCATACATGCTTGTTAGAGGGCCGTCCGCGATTAGAGGAGTTAATCTTGTGGGTCTGCGTCGCGGCGGATTCAGCCGGGAGATTATTAGGGAGATCAAAGACGCATATAAAACATTATATCTTTCGGGTAAAACGCAGAAAGAGGCGCTTTCGATCATTAAGAGTTCTTCCAGTTCAAAAGAAGTATCTAATTTTGTTTCGTTTATAGAAAATTCAAAACGAGGGATATGTGTGGTTCGTTTTAAAAAAGAAGAATATTTTTAAAATTTGCGCGTTTATCATATTCCGCATTTCTTTTACCCCCTCGCTCCTTTTGTCGACTTCGCCCACTTTTGTCATCCTCGCGAACGCGGGGATCTCATATGACATGTTACTGAAACTCGTATAGCATTCAAGAAAAGGAGACAAAATAATGAAAAATTCAGACGTGAACAAGTTGTTGAAGAAGTACAAACCGGTTGTGAAAAAGACGGGCAAACAGATGTCAAAAATAGCGAAATCCGCGGAAGAAGATATCACCAAGATATACAAAATAGCTCATACTTATGTGGAAATGCAGATGAAAAATCTCCAGAAAGAAAAGTTGTATCATGAAATAGGAAAACTTGTCGCGGGAAAACTTCTAAGCGGAAAACTGGAGATTCCAGAACTGGAAAAATATAAGAGACGTCTTTCAGCTATCAATTTGCAAGGTTCAAAGATGAAGAAGAAGCTGTCGCAGATATCAAAAAGTGGAAAAACAAAAGCAGCTCCCAAGAAAAAGTGATTTGCCGGCGAAGACGAGTCGTGGGATCTCAATTAGCGAATGTGCTGACAAATCGTCCTGTGAGCGCCGAAGGCGAATCAAAGGTGCTATTACAAAAGCGCAGTTTCTTTACCGAGCCCCTTATCCTCCGAGTGTAATAATTCATAGCACAAATCGAGAAATCTCCGTGTGACGGGAATTTATAGGCTGTAAAGCCCCGATAATGAATAAGAACGCGAGGTTGAAAGAGTTTCGCTAAATACTTAATATTTTTTCGCATCTTAATCGTGTAACCCATTATCGGAGGTGTTTATGATCAGCAGTAATGATTCGAATGTATCAGCGACAAAAAAATATTCCAGCATAAAAACAAAACTGACCGTTGCGGATATCGTGCTTAACGGCGCGTTGCTTGTTTTGTTTCAATTGTTTTTATCCGGAATGCTCGAGCAGACGGTGCAGGCACAATTTGCGAATTTTTACATGGGTTGCTTAGTTTTTTCGTGTATGTTTTTGGCCTATCTTTATATCGGAACGTTTCCCATTCATTTTTACAGCACTTACATTCTTGAGCATGATTTTGATCTGTCCAGACAGAGTATCGGGGAGTGGTCCTTGGATGAGGTGAAGTCCACGGGATTGTCTTTCGCGTTTATGATTTTGGGCATTGAGCTTTTTTATTTTGTTCTTCGAGTTTTTCCTTCGGCATGGTGGCTTGTTTTCGCGATTATCTGGATATTGTTTTCAATAGTGTTGACAAAATTCATGCCGAATTTACTGATCCCGCTTTTCTACAAATATACTCCTCTTAAAAGCGGTTTTTTGAAAGAAAAGATATTAACTTTAGCGCGAAACTCAAAAATAGAACTTTTTGACGTTTCAGTGATCGATTTTAGCCGTAAAACACGCAAGGCGAACGCGGCTTTGGTTGGATTGGGCTCAACAAGAAAAGTGATATTGGCTGATACCTTGGTAGATAAGTTTACTCAAGAGGAAGTGATCGCGGTTGTCGCGCACGAATTTGGACATTTTAAATTTAAGCACATATGGAAGCTTTTGGGTATGACGAGTGTCATAACCATAACCGGTTTTTATATTTTGTTCAAATTGTCGGGAATGATAACCGCTTTAAGCGGCGCCGGTACGATCGCTGAGCTAAAATTCTTACCCATTTTCATGCTGTTTTTATTCATTTTTAGTTTGATCCTTGTCCCTTTGCAAAACTTTTTCTCTCGATGCTTAGAACGCCAAGCGGATAAATTCGCGCTTGAGGCGACCGGGGATCCCGATTCATTTATTAGTGTTATGGACAAATTGGCTGAAATGAATTTAGCGGATAGGGATCCGTCGTTTCTAAAGAAAATATTCGCGTATGACCATCCTCCCATATCCGAGCGGATTCAAATGGCTGAGGCATGGAAACAGTCGAAAAAGATAATAGCCTGAAAGAGACCTGATCATTAACAAACTATACGAAAAATTGGAAAAGTATTTTGGAGATTTGGCGTGGTGGCCAGCGGAGACTGATTTTGAAGTTATTGTCGGGACTGTTTTAACTCAAGGTACATCCTGGCGGGCGGCATCAAAAGCGATTGAAAATTTAAAAGCGAAAAATATATTAACCGCGGAAAAAATATTAAGTACGAAAGATTCGAGCTTGTCGCGCGTTATTCGTTCCTCGGGATATCATCGAGTTAAAGCAAAACGGCTTAAAGCTATCAGCCGCTTTATTGTTGATGAATGCGCCAGCCGTTTGGGAGTTTTAAAAAAACAAAAGACCGAAAACTTAAGAAAAAAACTTCTTAAGACATATGGGATTGGTCCTGAAACGGCAGATTCAATATTGGTATACGCGTTAGGTAAGCCTGTTTTTGTTGTTGATGCGTATACTAAACGTATATTTTCGCGGCATAACCTTATTGGGAAGGATGCCTCGTACAGCGAGATCCAACAGCTTGTGTATAAAAAATTTCCGATAGAGACGAAAAAACTCAATCAATTTCATGCGGTTTTAGTCGAAACCGCGAAAAAATTCTGTAAAAAGACTTCACCATTGTGTTCCGAATGTCCGCTTGGTGATATTGTGAGGTGAGAAGCCGAATATGGGAGCTGTATATGGATGAAATAAAAAAAATGCTGGATTTGGCAGAATCTGCCGCGAAAGAAGCCGGGCGGTTTTCCGCAGGAAACATTGATAAGGTAAAAGAGATTACGTGTAAAGACGGTCCGAATAATCTCGTGACAGATATAGATAAACAATGTGAAAAAATGATCCTTGATAAAATAACCGAAGCTTTCCCGACGCACTCGATATTGGCGGAAGAAACCGGTGAACATGGCTCCGCGAGTGGAAGCAAAATTAAGTGGGTGGTGGATCCACTTGATGGGACAACGAACTTTGCGCATGGATTTCCGGTTTTTTGCGCTTCTGTAGGAATTTTGATCGATGGCGAGAGCCGAATCGGTGTTGTTTATGATGGGACGCGTGATGAGCTTTTTACCGCGGTTAAAGGGGAAGGCGCTTTTTTAAACGGAAAAAGAATAACCGTTTCTTCCACAGCCATTCTGCAGAGTTCTTTAGTGGCAACGGGATTTTCTTATGATGCCGAAGGGAAGATTGCAAATATCGATCATTTTAAAACTGCCTTAACCAGAGTTCAGGCGATCAGGCGCGCCGGATCGGCGGCGATTGATCTGTGCTATGTGGCTTGCGGAAGACTGGACGCGTTTTGGGAATTCGATCTTGCGCCCTGGGATACTGCGGCGGCATCTTTATTGGTGAGTGAGGCAGGGGGGACGGTTACAATATGTGATAAGGGACGGTTTGATATTTTCAAAAAAGAAATTGTTGCGACAAATGGTAAGGTGCATGGGGAAATGCTTGATCTATTAAACGAAAATAGGAGTTGTTTGTAAAAATGCAAAAAGGAATAAAGCTTATATAGGATTCACATAATCAGAAAAATGCCCCGCCTCGTTAGCCCCTAAAAAGTTAGTTGACAAAAACTATCTCTCCACCTATAATAACATGGCGATTGAAATTAAATACCGATTGACGAAGTATCTTCGAGTGACTATCAAAAGGAGCATTATGAAATACCGGACAGTAATTGAACTCACATGTGACGCACCGAATCGTGATGAGGCATGTAACATCGCGGGGGAATATCTTAAGGGGGATCTGGATTTTGGTGTTGATATGAAATGTAAGACAGGTTCATTTCGTTCTCACAAAGCGATAAAATATGTAACGACATCCCTGGCGGCAGTAATGGTGATATTCTCATCTCTTGTCTTTTTTGAGCCATCAGTCAATTTGGGAGAAAAAGTTAAAAATTCGATCGGTTCTCGTTTTAGTTCCACTTTTACGGTTACTCCTGAGCTAAAGACACAGAATGCGGATGGGTTTAAGAAAGAGTGGTCGAAGAAAAAAGACGAAACAGTTTTGGATTATATCCGGCAGTAAATTCAAGTTCTCACGAGTATATTTTATGATATTCATTAAACGAGATAGTTTCATTCCGGTGTTTTAAATTTCTTTTCGGCAATTCCTTACCAGTAGAATATCCAAAAGCGATTAAGAGTTCTATTCTTTTTGAGCGTGGAACTTTGAGAATGCGTTTAAGTTTCTTCTCGTTAAACCATCCCAAGATACATGAGCCTATTCCCAGATCTTGTGCAGAGAGAACCAAATGACTACACGCGATCCCGATATCGATTTTCGCGAAATTTGTTCTTCTAAGGACGCCTCCGACAAAAGCCGGAAGTTTTACTTTTTCAGAAACTATTGCTATGAAGGCGCCGGCGTTTTGAGCGAAACTATTCATTTTGTACGTCCCCGACAAAACGGTTTTTATGATTTTTTCTTTTTGCGCGGGAGCGTCGACAATGACGAATTTCCAAGGTTCCGAGTTGCAGGCGGAAGGCGCGTATCTGGCGTTTTCAGCGCACCGCAGCAGGTCGTGCTTCGGTATCGAGGCGCCATTGTAACTGCGAATACTTCGACGTGATTTTGCGAGAGAGAAAAATGACTGCATAGCGTAACCTTTCTTTTTATTTGAACCTGGGTTCGTTCAGTTGAGATTTCGCGTTTTTCCCACTACTTTCATATTATAGATCCCCGCCTCCGCGGGGATGACAATGAGGGTTGAGACTCCCGCCTCCATTTTGTCATTCCCGCGGAGGCGGGAATCTCAATCCTGTGATTTTACAAGTAGCGATTTTTCTTATTTTTGATTATAATATAAATTACCTGGAATAGATATTGTTTTTACTTCGTTGTCGTGGCGGGGGTGTATTAACGAATTTCATAAAGAAAAATGGCAAAAAAAAATAAAATAGAACATTTCGTTACAAAAAGACTTGGTCTTGCAGTAAATCGCTACGGCATGATTTCCGCGGGAGATAAGGTGCTTGTTGCTGTTTCCGGTGGGAAAGACAGTTTGGCTCTCCTTCATCTCTTAGAGCGGCGTAAACGCGCTCTTCCGATAGATTATACGGTTATGGCTGTGCATATTACAACAGACTATGACTCCCGCCCGAAGATCAAGAAAAAAGAACTTACGAAATATTTTAATTCTCTTGGGTGCGAATACGTTTTTAAAGAGATAAAAATAGCGAAAAAGAATAAGCAAAAAGAACAAAATTGTTTTTGGTGCTCGTGGAATAGAAGAAAAGTTTTATTTGAAACGGCTGAGGAAGCGGGGTTTAGCAAAATCGCTTTCGGACATCATAAAGATGACGCGGTTGAAACCTTCCTTATGAATATGTTCTGGAAAGCGGAGCTTTCCGGTATGAATCCGGTGCAGAGTTTATTCGAAGGTAAAATCGCCATTATACGACCGTTGATCCTTCTGGAAGAAAAAGATGTTGCTTCTTACGCGCGTTTTGCGGAACTTCCGGAGCTCAAATCAGATTGTCCCAGGAACTCCGATTCCAAACGGGCTTTTATACGGCGTATGATAAAACAGTTGGAGAAAGAAAACCCTGGCGTAAAAAACAATATATGCAAAGCGCCGTATCGAATTAAGAGTGATTATTTGACGGAAATACATGATGTGAAAAAATGAAAAGAAAAAATAATATTGTACGAAAAAAACAAATGGTTTTTGCGGCTATATTAATGTCGGTCCCTTTCATTATAGGCGCGTTTTTCACAGTAAATCCGGCAACGAATGAAGAAGAATTGGTGTTGATCCCGGCGGTTAAAGAGCGGAAAATGGGGCAAAATTTTAATGAAGCCGTAAAAAAGCATTATAAGCTTCCGGTGGATCCGTTAGTCCAAAGCCGTATAAGAGAAGTGGGAGAGAAACTCTCGAAGCATGCTGACCGGAAGGAACTTGTGTATAGGTTTACGGTTTTAAGCGACAAAAGAGAAAAGAACTATAACGCTTTTGCCGCTCCGGGCGGATATGTATACATATTTGATGATTTGGTGGAACTCTTAGAAACCGATGATAATATTGCCGCTGTTTTAGCGCATGAAATCGGACATATTGAAGCCAAACATTCCGTTAAAAGAATGCAGGGAAGTCTTGCCGCCACCTTACTTGTTTTGGCTTCGGGACAGGCTCAGAAAGAGAAGGGGACACACGCGGCAACCAATATGGCTATCGGACAGTTATTGTCGGCGTATTCACGCCATGACGAGCGGCAAGCGGATGAATTGTCAGTAAAATATATGCGCCGAGCGGGATTTAATACGGACGGAATTTTAGGCGCGCTTGAAAAATTACGAAAAGAGCGTCAAAAAGGACCGCGAATGGCATATTTTACATTTAAAAGTCACCCGTACCTATCCGAGCGAATGGCATATATAAAAACACACATAAACGGATACACAGATTTTGAATCGTATATAAATCTTGTTTCCAACGAAGGAATAACCGCAAAATAAAATATTTTCGTTCGATTTTAAATTTCATAAGCCGATTTATGCGCAAAAAAAATGACAAACTGCAAAATTTGGACTATAATCAAACGGATTTCATAACGAGACAGGAGGCGAGAAGTAAATGAAAAAACTGGCAGTCGTATATTATTCGAGAACCGGGAATACCGAATCCATGGCCGAAGCTATAGCGGAAGGGGCGAGGAAAGAATCCGAGGTTAGTGTAGATGTTGAAAAGCTCGAAAATTTTCCAGCTGAGAAAATGTTGGAATATGACGGTTTGATCGTGGGCTCTCCCACATATTATGGTTCTATGGCATATCAGGTGAAAAAGCTGTTTGATGATTCGGTAGTGTTTCATGGAAAACTGGCAGGAAAAGTCGGCGGTGCGTTTTCTTCAGCGGCTAATGTCGGCGGCGGGAACGAAACCACTATAACAGGCATATTGAATGCTATGCTGATTCACGGAATGATAATTGAAGGCACCTCAAACGGAGATCATTTTGGTCCGGTCGCGATTGGGGCCCCCGACACCCGTGCGAACAGCGGATGTAAGGCGTTAGGAAAAAGAGTTGCGGCACTAGTAACAAAACTAACATAAGGAACCACCACCAACCTACGAGGTTGGTGGTGGGGCAATTGGATCTTAATTAAAATAAGAGAGAGGAGATATTTTGAGAAAAACGTTTGTGCTGGATACTAACGTGATATTACATAATCCAAACGCTTTGGTATCATTCGCGGATAATGTTGTTCTTTTGCCGATTGAAGTTTTGGAAGAGCTGGACAAGTTTAAGCGAAACCATGATGAAAGGGGACGTAACGCGAGAATAGCCATAAGGATGCTCGACAGTTTTCGCCAAAAAGGCACGCCAGGTGAAGGATTTCCGCTTGAGAACGGCGGTCGGCTGGAAATTGCTGTTGGCGCGGAGGAAGAGAAAAAAATATCATTCGGATTATCAAAAAAAATTGTGGATAACAGAATTCTGCTCGCCGCATACATAAGGAAAAAAAACGGTGAAACTGTTATTTTTGTGTCAAAAGATATAAACGCGAGGATCAAAGCGGACGCGCTCGGCATTACGAGCGTGGATTTTGAAAAACAGAAAGTGGATTTCGAACGCCTTTATACGGGATGCCGGCATCTTAAAGTTTCAAAAAACGAAATCGACACTTTTTATAAAAAGAAAGAATACGATGCTTCCGGGGAAAAGTTTTTTTCAAATGAATTTGCTCTTCTGGTTGACAAAAATGACCCGAAACATACGGCGATCGCGCGGTACAAAGAAGATTTCGGTATTTTAATGCCGCTTATTTTCAATAAAATGACGGTCATGTCTCTTAGACCTCGAAATAAAGAACAGGCGATGGCAATCGAACTTTTGCTGAACAATGATGTGAATTTGGTCACCTTGGTTGGTCCTGCCGGAACCGGGAAAACTCTTTTAGCCATCGCCGCCGGACTTCAAAAGGTTGTGAAAGATAAATCATACGCGGGGCTTTTGATCTCACGGCCCGTTATGCCGCTTGGTAAAGATATAGGATATCTTCCCGGGACAAAGGAAGAGAAATTAGAAAACTGGATGGGGCCTATATTTGACAACTTAGAATATATTTTTCACGCCGAAGGAAAAGAGAAAAAAACAGGCGAAGGTAAAGGCAAAGGAAAGGCTCGTGTAGAAAAATATATTCAGGAAGAAATCATTGAGCTGGAAGCAATGACCTTCATGCGTGGACGCAGCATTCCGGATAGGTTCATCATAATAGACGAAGCGCAGAACTTAACTCCGCATGAAGTAAAAACAGTTATCAGCCGAGCCGGCAATCACACAAAGATGGTTCTGACAGGCGATCCATATCAGATCGACAACCCGTATCTCGATTCTTCGAGCAACGGACTTACATATTGTGTTGAAAAGATGAAGGGTCAGAAAATGTTCGGGCATATGATCCTGACCAAAAGTGAAAGAAGTTCATTGGCGTCACTGGCCGCGGAACTTCTCTAAAAATTCCCAAGCGAAAAATGAAGAGTAGAAACGTTATTCATGCGATTTTTGTTTTAGTTTTTTTGTGTTTCGCCCCGCGCGCGGTTTTGTGCGAGGAGGTTGCAAATGGCGAAAGAAATGAAACAAAAAAAGTAAAATACACAAAAATAAAAGGCGGGCTGAAAAATCTCTTAAATTTCGCCCGCAGCCGTAAAGGCATGATTAAGGAACTTAACCAAGAAACAAAAAATTACCAGAAGATAAAAAAAGCGGTCAAAAAAGGTCAGCTTGAAAAGGGAATGAACGCCTCTCTTGTTAAAAAGCGCTACGGAAAAGGAGTGATCACTCTTTCCTGCGATAAAAACGCCGAAGAGTGGGTTTATAAAAACGCAGACGAAACATATTTTAATGCCGAGAAAATATACCTGAAGTTTTCTGCCGATGGAAAACTGACAGATTGGAGAGAAGTTCCGCAGAAGATGCATCCTTCGAAGTAAACATAATTATCATCCCCGCCACACTATTGTCATCCCCGTCACTATTGTCATCCCCGCTACTATATTGTCATCCCCGCGGAAGCGGGGATCCATAATATGAAGTAACAAAAATGTGTCGAAAGAGATTCCCGCGGAGGCGGGGATCCATAATATGAAGTAACGAAAATGTGTCGAAAGAGATTCCCGCTTCCGCGGGAATGACAAAGGGGTTGTCATCCCCGCGGAGGCGGGGATCCATAATATGAAGTAACGAAAATGTGTCGAAAGAGATTCCCGCTTCCGCGGGAATGACAAAGGGGTTGTCATCCCCGCGGAGGCGGGGATCTATAATATGAAAGTAACGAAAATGTGTCGAAAGAGATTCCCGCTTCCGCGGGAATGACAATATGGGGTAGGGAATGACAATATGGGGTAGGGAATGACAATATGGGGTAGGGAATGACAATGTGGTGGCGGGCGTACGATATTACCGCTCTGATGTTTTGTAATGTTCTTCAATGACATTTTGCGCGGATTTGTTCTGTGGTGTAAAATGCCTGTTATTTTCTCCTCCGGCACGTGTGTTTGTGTCCCATTTCCACCAGTATACACCTGCCAGCCATTTTTCATTCCAAACGGTTTCAAAAAACGCTTTATAACAGTTTGCCTGGATCTTGGGGTCGGCGTTTCCGCCGGTCGGGTTTTGCCATGGGGCGGAAGCGGCGTGAGAAGTCGAGGGGTAGCCGATTTCGGTAAAAAGGATGGGTTTATTGGTTTTTGCGTGCCATGTTTTGATCTCTTGCTTCCACCCTCGCCAGCCGTTCTTTAGATCTTCAAGCGAAGGGTTTGTTTTATGCGTAAGCGGGAAATAGGCGTCTATCCCGGCATAATCGAGTTTGTCCCAGAAAGTTATATTTTTGTAATTGTCCCAGTTGGAAGCATAGACCAATTTCCCTCCATAAATATTTCGGATTTCATCAATAAGTTCTTCCCAATAAGAACTTTTTGTCGAAGCAAAAGAAAGTTCTGTTCCTATACAAAAAATTTCGACATTCATCCGTTCCGATAAGGCGGCATAATCGAGTATCATTTTTTTGTAGCTCCGGAACCACTCTTTCCAGTCTTCTTCACAGCGGAATCCGATATCAGCTCTCCAATAAGTTCCGTCGAATTTATCTATCAAATCGAGATGCGGTTTAAGCATTATTTTTAAATCGAGAGCTCGTGCCGTTGTGATCACATGAATCAGACTTTTTTTTGAGGAAGTTCTCTCAGTTTTATATATTTTTTTCGAATTATGTTTTTCCTGATAGTGAGTGGGACAAATGGAAACGTATTCTACGCCGAGAGACGTCAATTTTTTTAATGATTCGTCGGAATAATGGGACGCAAATTGGTTCTTTTCCCATACTGCGTAACACATTCCTTTCTGCATAGGCAGAAAATTTATTGCGGGATAAAATGAATAAGCTGGATTAGTGATAGAGGATAGAATTAAAAATAGTGTCGAACAAAAAGCGATGATCTTTCTTCCGGTCAGTTTGTTATGGATATCCACTTCGCGCTCCTTTTTTTTACCCGACAAGGATAAGTCTTGCAAAAAGTCAGCCACAGCGAAGCCCATAACGTAACCAAGTTCGGCAGTCTGACGACCATATTCTCCGAATTACGAAATAGAGAAGTTAGGTTCAAAACTTTGCAGTCCTAATCTTTCGATTAGTTTGCCCTTATCGTTCGATTAAACACCTGATTCTTTTTAAAGAACAAAGCCCGTATAATTAAATTTTACTGTAAATACACAACAAAGCAAGCCTCCCAAGCCAAGTGTTTAATCTTTAACCAAATTCCAGACCGTAACCCACCAACAACCTCGTAGGTTACTACCTGTCAAGTTTTATGAGGTTGTTGGTGGGGTGAGAGTGGTGGAGGTGGTAATTTTACGGGTGTTGGCGAAAAAAAGTTATTTATGGAGGCTTTTCTTTTTGCGGGAAAAGTTGTACAATGTGTCTTAAGCTATTTAAGGTGAGGAAAAGTCAAAACTTGTGTGTGCAATGGAGGTGTCGGAATGAGAAGTAATTTGAAGGGAATGTCTTTGGGGGTTTTGTTTTGTTTTCTTGTCAATACTGTCGCGGGCGACGCGGCGTTTAGTCAAAACGTATTGGCGGAGGCGGAATATAAACTTGCGACACAGTCGATTTTTAGCGGATTGGCTGATATGGAATTTAGGGAAAGTGAAAATCTTAAACTTGTGGTTAAGGCGCATTTACTCGAAATTGCCCGTGGCAGTGAAAAAATAAAAATTAAAGACTTAATCAATTATGCGAAAGATCATTATAAAAACAGTATTTTTGACAAAACCCATGTGTATTTTTCCGAAGAACCCAAACTGCCCAAAGGTTTTAATTTGCTCGGAGGATATCACGCTCTTAAATGCCGTATTAAGGATGAGAATGACGAGACAAGAACGTATTACGCGGTTTTTTCACTAAACAAGGACAGCGACAAAGGGTTCGATATAGAGGTTGTTGCAAGCCGGGAATGGGATAATCTTAAAAAACTATCGAATCCCCTTACAACTCTGCCGCAAAGAGCTTCTGAAAAACCAAAAGACGCTGAAACGCAAAGAAGGTATTCCGAACTAAATGAAGGCGTGATCGATAAATTTATAAGAGAACATATCGGTACAAAAGAGAATCCCGGAAGATTTACAGAATTTACGGGAAGAGCAAAAAAACTTGGTTGGAATACAAAATATCCAAATAGAGCAAGACCGGGACGATATTATGAGCCCATAAGCGGACAGTTCGATAATTTTCTATGGGCGAAAATCGAACAACAGTTAAGAAGGATTAACACTGTTTTTCAATTCGAAATTGCGTTTAAAAATAAAAATATCGTTTTAATTCCTTTAGAAAAAAATGAAAACCTTCCTGTTATTGAGGAAAGAGACCCGATAACCGGCAAGATCAGAAAGGTTTCGGTATCAAGCCATACAAGCAAGAATGCCGTTTATTTTTTTATTAAGCAGGAGTTTTTGAATAAAATTATGACGGATAATAATCCATGGAATGACAATGAAATAATCTCGTTTTTCAGAAAACGAATAGTCCATGAAATAGGCGAAAGTTTCGGGTTGCCTATTGTTCAAATAACTGAAAATGGTCGCGTTTTAAACGATCTCGATATAATTTATGAAGCCTTAATTGACGGTTCGTATTATACAAATGCTGATGGGGAATTTGATACAAAAGTGCAAAACCTGAAAAAACTTACCCAAAACGATATTGTAAATCTCGATCATCTCAGATGGAAATCTCCGATAACGGGGGAAGATGTGGAACGTGATTACGCGGCAGAGAAATTCGAAGAAATTGACGAAAAGGCAGGTCAAATACTTCAAAATTTTAAAAACATATCCGATCTTAAAACGCTTGAAATTGTATTTGGTTATGTGATCGGCATGGAAGACTTTTACGAATTTACAAGAGATTATCCTGATCAGAATAGATTATTTTGCAGGGCTTTTGGAAATAAAACAGCAATAAATTCAGTCAGAAAAGCGCTTAAAACGGAGCATGGTAAACGTCTCGTGGCATTCAAGAAGGCTGAACTTGACGCTTGGAAAAAGGAAGTGCAGGATGAGAAAGACAGTCGAATACTTCAAAATTTTAAAAACATATCCGACCTTAAAACGCTTGACATTGTATTTGGTTATGTAATCCGCATGGAAAACTTTTACGAATTTACGCGAAACTATCCTGAGGAGGATAGATTATTCAGCGGGGCTTTTGGAAATGAAACAGCAATAGATTCAGTCAGAGACGCGCTTAAGACAGAGTATGGTAAGCGTCTTGTAGCGTTCAAGAAGGCTGAACTTGACGCGTGGGAAAAAGAAGTTCAGGACGAGAAAGAAAGTCGAATACTTCAAAATTTTAAAAACATATCCGATCTTAAAACGCTTGACATTGTATTTGGTTATGTGATCCGCATGGAAGACTTTTACGAATTTACAAGAGATTATCCTGAGCAGAATAGATTATTTTGCAGGGCTTTTGGAGATAAAACAGCAATAAATCCTGTCAGAAAAGCGCTTAAGACGGAGTATGGTAAACGTCTTGTGGCGTTCAAGGAGGCTGAACTTGACGCTATGAATAAAGATGACGGAAAGGAAAAAGTTTTTAGTGAAGCGTATCTGAATTTCCGGAAAGTAGAATTCATAGAGTCGGTTGAAAACGTGTTGAGTATTATGGATTCAAAAGAAGAGGACAATATTTCAGCTAACGAAGATGTGTTTGAGAATGTTTTCGGTACTACGAACTTGTCTGATATCAGTAATGCTTTAGAAACAAAAGAAGGGAAATTGTTAGTGGAAGCGTATCGTTTTGAAATTGAACAACACAACGCGCTTTTATCTGAACTCAAACTTAGGGAAATATGTGAGAATTTTAGAAAGGCACAATTCATAGAGTCAGTTGAAAACGTGTTGAGTATTATGGATTCAAAAGAAGATGGCAATATTTCAGCTAACAAAGATGTGTTTAAGAACGTTTTCGACACTACGAGCTTGCCTGATATACGCATTGCCTTAGAAACAAAAGAAGGGAAATTGTTAACGGAAGCGTATCGTTTTGAAATTGCGCAGAATAACGTGGGTAAAGCTGAGAATGCACAGCGGGAAATATGCGAAAATTTCAGAAGTGTGGATGACGTAGAGCTACTGGAAGACGCGATAAACGCAATAGATTCGCCGTTGGAAGAAGTTAACTCTACGGAAAACAAAAATATACTAAAAAGCGCGTTTGGGACGGATGTGCTTGCGACAGCACGTATTGCCTTGGGTTCTTCCATAGGAAAGAACCTCTTAGACGCGAGGCGTACGGAAATTATGGTTCACAAAGAAAAGAAAAAGGAAGAAAAAAGACAGCTTGTATTCAAAAATTTCAAGAATATTACAAACATGTCGGCGTTGTCTAAGATAATGGAAATAATTGACTCCGATCAAGCGACGATTACGGATCCATTTTTGATCAGTTTGTTTTTACGGGAGTTTCCCGGACTTACGGCTGAACTTGAATTTATGCGAAAAGCATTAGAAACCAAACAGGGCAGGCTTCTTAAAAAAGTGAAACAAATGGAAATTGAGCGATGGATGGAATGGCTGAATAAGGAGCATGAAAAGAATTTAAAAAGTGTGGAGGAGAATATAACTCACCAAAACAACATTATCAAAATGGCCAAAAAGGTAGGCACAAAAATCACGCCGCCGAGTTGCCGGTATACGCTATTTACGTTTAACGACATGTATGTGGGAGATGAGTTTAAAGAAGATAAAAGTGCGTTCGCGAGCCGGTTCAGGCTATTACGAATAGGGACGGGTAAAACAAAAGGGCTCTCGAGAAGTATTTTGAGCAGGATGACGAAATTGGGGCTTGAGCCGAAAAATGTGATAGTACAGCTTCCATCAAGCATGGCAGATTCGGATGTTTTGACCAAAATTAAAGAAAAAGCGCAGGGTATAAAGTTTATAGTTGTTGATACACAAGAATTGAAAGGGATAACGGATGAGTGTTCGCGAGAGCAATACCGCAGAAATATATATTCCATGATGTATCTTGCGAGGAATATTAATGGCGAAACACGGAAAGATTCAGAATTATACCTTTTTTTACGCCGTTTTGTAAAATGGCATTTTCCGGTTATGGAAGAGAGAGACGCCGAAATTGGCAAGTATATGCAGGCGTTGATGGAGAATGACCTATTAACCATAATCGGTTTTGCACTTTCATGTATGCCCATACAAAAAGTGGCAGAACCGAACGCCGCTTTAACTTCTGCTACGTTTATTTATGCGTAGAAATAGACATTTTTATGAGATCCCGGCTCAAGGCCGGGATGACAATGTGGTGGATTCCGGGCTCCCTTCGATTGAACTGACCAACCGGTACAAAGTTTTTGTTTGTCATTCCTTTATTGTTACTATATAATCTAACTTAGTTGGCATACGGTCATATCGCATAATATTGATGACTTTGGACTTGGTTTTGTTTGTTTTGAGGAGGAGAGATGGGGGAGAGACGGATAATATTGACGCGTGAAGGGCGTGAGAAGATTTGCCATGAACTTGAGTTCCTGAAAAGAGACAAGCGTCGGGAAATTATTACGGCGATTTCCGAGGCGAGGGCGCATGGGGATCTTAGTGAGAATGCTGAATATAGCGCCGCGAAAGAGGCTCAGGCGATCAATGAGAAAAAGATCGCGGAATTGGAAAGCACATTAATGAGGGCTGAGCTTATGGATGAAGGGGCGATCCCGAAGGATGAAGCGTTTTTGGGAGCGACTCTCAAAATAAAGGATCTGAAAACGGGCGAGGAATTCGAGTATATGCTTGTTTCCGAAGAAGAGTCTGATTTTGATCTGAATAAGATCTCTATTTCATCTCCGGTTGGAAAGGCTCTTCTCGGGCATAAAGTTGGAGAACGTGTTGAAATAAAAGCGCCGGCCGGCATTCTTGAATATGAAATTGTCGGTATTGGTCGGTAGAGTGTTTAGGACCGGAAAGGGACGAAAATGCTAAAGGAAATAAATCTTGATCTGGCGACGCGTCTTATTAACCACGGACCGGTTGTGCTTATAAGTTCAATGTATGACAAAAAAGTGAATTTGACGCCTGTTGCTTGGCACATGCCTGTTTCAAAAAAGCCTCCTGTCATTGCGCTTGAGATCGGTAAATCTCATTTTATTTACGATTGCATAATAAAAAGTCGTGATTTTGTGATCAATGTTCCGCCCAAAGGTTTAGTCGAAAAAGTTGTTAAGTGCGGCTCGTGTTCCGGAAGGGATGTCGATAAACTTCTCGTATGCGGACTTAGTACCGAACCGTCTCTTAAAATAAAATCTCCTGCCGTTGGTGGAATGTTGGCGGTTATGGAGTGTGTGCTCGTGGACGCGCCTCGCGTGGCTGAAGAATATGACATTGTTATCGGCGAGGTCAAATATGCCGCGGTTCGCGAGGAGGCTTTTCAAGATCATTGGTTGTTCGAAAAAGAAGAGTTTAGGACGATACACCATCTTGGGGACCGTAATTTTTGTTTTCCGGAAACTATGTAATCCTCGCCCTTTCTTGTTATTCTCGCCCCCCAAGACCACCTCGTAGGTGGCCTAGGCCACCTACGAAGTGGTCTTGGGGGGCGGGGGATCTATGTTATAAAATTGGTGAAAGGATGTTAGTATGGCTTTTATGCGTAATAAGTGGATAAAAATCATAATAATCGTTTTTGTCGCGATGGTACTTTATTCGTTATTGCCGCTTGTTTCTTTTTATTTTGTCAAGGGTGCTTCGAAAAATGACAATAATCAAAATGCGTTAAGCGAGCTTGAAAGCAATAAAGGCGTGTATTTTTCGTTTATTGTGTTCGGGGATAATCATGCCGGACTTTGCTTTAATGATGCCGCCGCGATCAAAGAAATATGGCATATGAATCGTGAAGATCGCCATGGCAAGTCTCCGATCGATTTTGTTTTGAATGTGGGGGATGTAAGCTTAGACGGTTCACGGCGCGACTTCCAAAATTATAAAAAATTACAAACCCTTATAAAATATCCTTTGATATCTGCAATCGGTAATCACGATAAGCCTGGTTTGTTTAAAGAATTTTGCGGGAAGAAAGAATTCACTTTTGTCAATCGCAATTCATATTTTATTGTGCTGGATAACGAAGTGGGAGAACTTTCAGAAAAGCAGTTCGAGTTTCTGGAAGAAAAATTAAAAGCCGGTCAGAAATACGACAATATATTCGTTGCGATGCATAAACCGCCGTTTGACCCGTATCAACAGGAATGGTATAACATGGATACCAGTCCTTGGGCTTTTCGATTTCGAAAACTTTGCGCGGAATATAACGTCCGCATGGTTTTCACCGGGCATAAACATATGTTTAAGAGTGAGAAGTTTGACGGAGTGGAGAATATCGTAACCGGTGGCGGCGGGATGCTTATTGAAATTCCGGAGGCAGATGGCGGGTATCTTCATTATGTCAGAGTTATGGTAAATCATGATTATGTGACATATGAAGTTCGGAAAGTATCGCCGCCTTTTTGGGAATATGTGACATATTATTTTTGGAAAGAAATGGTGTATAGGGTACGAAACTTTCTCGGCAATGGTTATATCTCCGGTAATGATGTGAAGAAAGTTCCGCTGAGAGTAAAAGATCTGAATGATCGAGAATATTGGATGATAAAGAAATAGGAATCTCTTCTTTAATCGCAATTGGGGAGGAAAAATGAGCGAAAAAAAATGGAAAAAACCTACGGTTGCGCTTCACGCGGGTTTTCGATCTGACTCGGCAACCGGAGCAAAGGCGGTGCCGGTATACCTAACGAGCTCTTTTGTCTTTAAAAACACCGCGCACGCGGCTGACCTTTTCGCACTTAAGGAATCGGGCAATGTTTATTCGCGCCTAATGAACCCGACTAATGACATTTTCGAAAAAAGGGTGGCGGCGTTAGAGGGGGGTACAAGCGCGGTTGCAACGGCCAGCGGTCAGGCGGCGATCAGTTTGGCAATCTTGAATCTGACCGGTGCGGGAGACGAAATAGTTTCTTCGAGCAGTTTATATGGCGGGACGTATACATTGTTTCAATACACGCTTCGGAGATTAGGAATTAAACCAAGTTTTGTAAATCCCCGAAGTGCGGCTAATTTTCAAAAAGCCATTACAAAAAAAACCAAAGCGGTATATGTCGAAACGTTTGGAAATCCGAAACTTGATACAATTGATTTCGAAAAAGTCGCGCGTGTTGCGCACAAAAACGGATTGCCGCTTGTCGTGGATAACACCGTCGGCACGCCGTTTTTGGTAAATCCCATTCGTTACGGTGCGGATATTGTTGTGCATTCGGCGACGAAATATATCGGTGGTTTTGGTAACTCAATAGGCGGGGTGATAGTGGATTCCGGTAAGTTTGATTGGGCGAACGGAAAATTTCCCCAATTTACTGAGCCTGATAAGAGTTATCACGGCATTAAGTTTATAAAAAAATTCGGGAATGTTCCGGGTGTTGGAAATATGGTATTTTCCGCGCGCTTACGTTTGAGCTTTTTGCGGGATTTTGGTTCATGCATGAGTCCGTTCAATGCTTTTCTTTTTCTTGAGGGGCTCAAAACACTTCATCTCAGGATGCCGCGTCATAGTGAAAATGCCATGAAGGTCGCGAAATTTCTGCGCGCTCACAAGAAAGTGGGAAGAGTGAATTATCCGGGACTTAAAGACCTTCCTGAGTATCCACTTGCAAAAAAATATTTTAAGAACGGATGGTATTCCGGCATTATCGGATTCGAGGTTAAAGGCGGTCTTACCGCGGGTAAGAAATTTATTAATTCGCTTAAATTGTTCAGTCATTTGGCGAATATTGGTGACGCGGCGAGCCTGGCGATCCATCCTGCGTCAACAACACATGGCCAGCTTTCAAAGAAAGAACTTTCAGCGGCCGGTGTTTCGGAAAGTTACATACGTTTGTCGATAGGGATCGAAGATGTCGATGATATTATCGCGGATCTTAAGCAGGCGCTTTGTTAGAAGGGAATTCGTATGTAGTATATCGCATATCGTATGTCGAAAAAATGCTCGCCAAAGGCGAGCCCGCCTCCCGGCGGAATTTTGTACGATATACGACATACGATATACGACATACGATTAAATAAAGGCGAGCCCGCCTCCCGGCGGAATTTTGTACGATATACGATATGCGATATACGACATACGATTAACTAAAGGCGAGAACATATGGTTGGAAAAAATAAAGATCAGCAAATCGGGTTTGTGAAAACGAAATATTATAACGCGCCGGCGAATGAGAAGTTCGTTCTGGAAAGCGGGGCTTCAATTTCGGAGTTAAAAATTGCCTATGAAACATATGGCGAATTGAACGAGGAACGAGCCAACGCGATCCTTATTTGTCACGCGCTTTCCGGAGACGCGCACGCCGCGGGATATCATACTGACGAAAAAAAACCGGGCTGGTGGGATGAAATGGTCGGTCCGGGAAAGGCATTTGATACTGATAAGTATTTCGTTATATGTTCCAACGTTATCGGCGGATGCAAAGGATCAAGCGGTCCGAATTCCATTAATCCTTCAACCGGAAAACCTTACGGATTAAGTTTTCCGATAGTTTCCATAAAGGATATGGTGCGCGCCCAAAAGAAATTGATAGAGTTTCTTGGAATTAAAAGACTAATGTCGGTTGCCGGCGGGTCGATGGGGGGAATGCAGGCTCTTGAATGGGCTGTCTCTTATCCGAAAGAGGTTGTTTCTTGCATCCCGATCGCAACTTCTTTTAAACATTCCGCCCAGCAAATCGCGTTTGATGAGGTCGCCAGGCAGGCCATAATGGCGGATCCGGTGTGGAACGGAGGGGATTATTACGGCAGGGAACATCCATCGGCAGGTCTCTCGGTGGCACGAATGATAGGACACGTAACATACATGAGTGATAAGTCTATGGAGGAAAAGTTCGGCCGGGCACTCAAGAAAAAAGAGTTAGGTTATGAATTTACGACAGAGTTTGAGGTTGAAGGGTATCTTCGATATCGAGGTGACAGTTTTGTTAAAAGATTTGACGCCAACACATATCTCTATCTCACGAAAGCGATGGATTATTTTGACATGGAGAACGACAAAGGGATCGGGCAGGTTTTTAAAGGCGTAAAGTCACGTTTTCTGGTTATCGCTTTCAGTTCGGATTGGCTTTATTTGCCGGAGAAGTCAAAGAAAATAGTTAAAGCGTTAAAGTTAAATGGTATTGATGTTACATATTGTGAAATAAGTTCCGATTATGGACACGACGCGTTTTTGGTCAAATCTCCGGAGGAAACAAAGCTGATAAAACATTTTTTATCCAGTACGCGGAAAAAAATTAAAAAATAACATAATTTTAAGTTTACCCTCAATCCCACCTCGTAGGTGGGATTGAGGGTGGGGATGTTTCTGATAACTGAAAAGGACGAATTATGGTCAGCAGATTAAGAGAAGAACTTAGGCTTGATCACGCGATTATAGGAGACATGGTGCGTTCCGGTGCGAAAGTGCTTGATGTGGGCTGTGGTAACGGAGATTTGCTGGAATATTTGGTACTCAACAAAGAAATCATCGGCTCGGGCGTGGAAATAAGTGAAGAGGCGATTTATAGCTGTGTGGAGAAAGGGCTTAGCGTTTCGCATGGTGATATCGATTCAGGATTAAAAGAATACCCGAATGAGCTTTTTGATTATGTTATTTTCAATCAAACCATGCAGCAGGTTCATAAACCGCGCGAAGCGATAAATGAGGCGCTAAGAATCGGAAAACGCGTTATAATCGGATTTCCGAATTTTTGTCACATAAAGGCGCGCCTGCAGATATTTTTTGCCGGTCACGTTCCGATAACGGCGTCACTTCCGTATTCTTGGTTCAATACGCCGAACTCGCATTTTTTAAGCGTTAAAGACTTCCGGCAGTTTTGCCTGAAAGAGAGGATCGAGATAGAAAAACAAGTTTTTCTATCCCGAAAAAGAGTAATTAATTTCTGGGCCAACATTTTCGCTTTAAACGCGATATTTCAAATTTCCAAAAAATAGTTGCGCAACATGCAGAATGAAAAAAATAACTTTGCCTTCCTGAAACATTATAATCGATTAAATGATGAACAGAGAGAAACTGTTGACGCGACGGACGGACCCCTTTTGGTCTTAGCCGGACCCGGTACCGGCAAAACTCAATTATTGTCCGTGCGCGCGGCGAATATTATTTTGCGAAACAAAGCGAAAGCGGAAAATATCCTTATTCTGACTTTCTCAAACGCGGCGGCGGGAGCGATGCGGGACCGCTTGGCGCAAATCGTGGGGTCCGCGGGATATAGCGTGGAAGTTGAAACGTTTCACAGTTTCGCGAATTCCATTATTTTGGAATCGGAAGAGGCGCTTAAATACACAAAAGATCGCGTAGAATTGAGTGATGTTGAGCGTCTTCGCGCGATGGAATATGTTTTGGATAATACTCCGGGGCTAAAAAATTTAAGACTTTTCGGCGCGCCGTATTATTTTCGTTCGGAAATTGAAAAACGTATAAGCGAACTCAAGAAAGAAGCGCTTGACCCGAGAGAGTTTAAAGAAAAACTTAAAACCATTGATCTTTCCGACTCCGCGTTGGAAGAAAAACATATTCTGCGTTTAGGTGAGCTTGGTCTTATATATGAACAATATGAAAAACTGAAAAATGAAGATTGTCAGATACTTTTTGATAAGAGGGGACGCCGTGATTATGACGACATGATATTAGTCGCTCTTAAGGTTTTGCGCGCGGAGGAGAAACTTCGAGATCTTTTTTATGAGCAGTATAAATACGTTATGGTCGATGAGTTTCAAGATACCAATGGAAGTCAGTTCGAACTTTTGTTGAGCATATTGGACGGCGCGAAAAATAATGTTTGTTGTGTCGGTGATGATGATCAGTCGATATACCGGTTTCAGGGAGCGTCACTTTCGAATTTTAAACTTTTAAAAGAACGCCTACCAAAACTTAAAACCATCGAGCTGAAAGCCAATTATCGGTCAAGTTCCGGGATCCTAAAAACCGCGCGGAGCATTATCGATCAGATCCCGCCGAAAGAACGTGTCGCGGTAAAAAAACTTGAATCAAAAAAAGAATACGCCTTCTCGGAAATAAAGTTTGTTGAATTCGGCACTCCTGAAGAAGAACTTGAGTTCCTCGTCAGCCGCATAAAGAGCCAAGCGGAGGTTATTAGAAAAGACGTCTCTCTCAGCGCTGAAGAAAGAGAAAAACCATTTAACAATATCGCGGTTCTTTTGCGCAAAAGGAATGATATCCTTAGAGTTGTTGACGCGTTTTTGCGCGCGGGGCTTCCGTACGCGACGGACGGGAAAGAAGACATTCGCGCGGAAAAACGCGTAAGACAGATGCTGGATGTGTTGGCGCTGGCCGGGTTCAATGTTGAGGACACCTCCAAAGCGACGTTATCGCTATATAAAATATTGTCAGCCGATTATATCGGAGCCGCGCATTCGGATGTTGTGAAACTGTTGGAGTATGTGAACCAAAAGAAGCAGTCCGCTCGAAGAAGCGGCGAGAAACATTGCGGAAGCTTTTTTCAAGAGTTTCAAAACAGCTTTCCCGCGAGCGGTGAAACCGCGCCTCAAGAGACGGATTCGGAAAAATTAAAGATAAGCACCACTCTCCAGTTGAAAGATCCCCATGCTTTACATAAAGCCGCTTGGGCGATAGATCGTTTATCTCAGGACGCGCGGGTGAGACCGGTTCATGACTTGGTAATGCGATACATAAGCGATACGGGGCTTTACAAGCATATTTTGGATACTTACGAAAAGGACCGCGTTCTTAGGATGAGAGATCTTCGTTCTTTGAGTAGTTTTGTCAATAGAATAAAAGAATCAGATCTCGCGGATCCGGCGCTGGGTCTGGATAAATTTACCGAAGAGCTTTCTCTTATGGAAGAGCATTCGATGGCTCTAAAGGGGGAGCTGGTGACAATGAGTCAGGATGGCGTGAGGGTTTATACGGCGCACGCGTCCAAAGGGCTTGAATTTCATACGGTATTTGTGCCGTTTTGTCTTGAGAAAAAAAGCTGGCCGAAACTCGCCAAAGGCGACAGCATCCCGCTACCGGCGGAGATCTTGAAATCTAAAGAAAAGTATGAAGATAAAAATGAGCGAAAATTGCTGACGCTTTATGATGAGACACGTCTTTTTTATGTTGTTTCCACCAGAGCAAAAGCGTCCATCTTTTATACTGCCGCCCCTGAAAAAAAAGCACGGATCAGTCAGTTTTTTGATCAAATGGATATTGATCGTGAATCTGTCCCCGCGTGTGAGGAAAAACTTTTATCGAGTTTTCTTTCTTCCGTTAAAGCTCGAGATACGTTTCAAGACGCTTCAGATGTTTTGTCGGATATTGTCAAAGGACTTACCCTTAATCCGACGAGTCTTAACAATTATATTTCTTGCCGGCGGAAATTCTTATACGATAATGTGCTCAGGCTTCCGGCCGGAAAAAATCAACATTTGGTCTTTGGTAACTCGGCGCACAAGGCTTTGGAAGAGGTGTATTCCATCTATATGAAAACCGGTAATTTCCCGGATTTTAAGGTTTTTGAAAAAGAGTTTAGGACGGAACTTGAGTATCAGGGCGTAACGGAGAGCATAAAAAGATTGTGTTTGGACAGGTTGGGGGGGGCTCTCAGAAAATGGTATGAAAAAGAGGCGCGTTTTCCAATAATGCCGCTAGGGCTTGAAAATAAACTTGAGATTTCACTTCCCGGGGGAGTTCCGTTCAAAGGAACGTTCGATAAAATAGAAAAAGAACCTGACGGAACTTTGCGAGTTATTGACTATAAAACCGGCAGGCCCGATAAACACATTAAAGCGATAGCAAATTGCCGGGATGTTTCCTCCGGAGACTGTGATGACTATTATCGCCAGCTTATCGCGTATAAAATGTTGTATGAACTCACGCGCGGGCATCCGGAAAAAATATCAAAAGGGGTTCTTAAATTTTTAGAGCCCGTAAAGGCAAGCGTAAAAAAATATGATCTTGAAAAGGGCGAATTTCGTGACGAAGATGTTGAGCTTACAGATCAAATGGTGGAGTCGCTCAAAAATGTTATTGTCTCTGTTTGGGGAAATATTCAGGAACTAAAGTTTGATAAACTTCCCAAGCGTGACGGCAAAGAACGATGCGCAAGATGCGACTATGATTCGATCTGCTGGGAATAAATAACGCCCGCCATTTGTCATTCCCGCCCCCCATTTGTCATTCCCGCGTAGGCGGGAATCTATAATATGAAAGTAAAAGAGGAGAATAATCATGGACAAAAAATTCATAGCGGATTTTAAAGTTAACGAAAAAATAGATTCTGTTTTTATTCTCAGAAAAAAGAATCTGAAACTAACCAAATATGACAAACCCTATCTTGAAATGACATTCGCGGATAAGACGGGAAAAATAGAGGGGCGTCTCTGGGATAGCGCGGAAAAATTTAATGAATCGGCTGTTACCGGGGATTTTATTCATGTTCGAGGCACTGTCGACAAATTTAGGGAAGAAAAACAGTTAAAGGTAGACTCTATAGCGAAAGCGGATGAGCGCGCGTTTCAATATGAAGACATGGTAAGAGTGGCGGAAGAGCGGGACAAATGCTACGATAATATTTTGGACTGTCTGGGCAATATAAAGGATCCGTGGATACTTAAACTCAGCAGGCTTTTCACCGATGACGAAAAATTAATGTCGAGTTTTAAAGATGGGATAGGGGGCAAAAGTTGGCATAACGCGTATATCGGCGGATTAATGGAACATACTTACGAAGTGATGTATATTTCCGGGCAAATGTGTGACTTGTGTCGGGAAGCTGACAAAGATATTACGCTTTTGGGCGCTTTTATTCATGATATCGGAAAAGTGCTGGAGTTGGACGCGAAAAAACTTGAATATACGGTTGAAGGCGGACTATTAGGCCATATCACGATCGGATACCGCATACTTACCGAAAAGATCAGAGAAATAAAAGATTTCCCGTATGATCTGCGCCTGCGCTTGGAACACATAATTCTGTCGCATCACGGTGAATACGAACAGCAGTCCCCGGTCTTGCCGAAAACATTGGAAGCGACTATTATTTATCACGCGGATGAGCTTGTTTCTCAAGCCAACGCGATAAAAGAAATACAGGTTAGAGAAAGAGAAGAAGGCAAACTATGGAGCAGTTACGTTTCGATCAAAAGACGTAAATATTTTATCAAAGCTCCGGAGATAGTTTCATCTAAAGAAGAAATATCCGCTGAAGCGAAAGAGCCCCCTTCAGACGAATATGAAAGTCTTCCGGAAGAAAAAAATGAGCCGAATGATCTATTCGAAATGTAGAGGTATAAAAAATGAACCGCGAGAAATTTGAAAAACTGGTGATGGAGGCGCTTAAGCGCCTCCCTAAATTTTTTAAAGATAAGCTTAAAAATGTGGATGTTGTTATCGAAGAAGAATCGGTGGACTGCACGGGGGTGTCTTTACCGGGAGCAGAGAAACGATTAATTTTGGGACTTTATCAAGGAGTTCCCTTACCCAAGAGACATCATCATTACGGAATGGTAATGCCCGACAAAATATCCATTTTTAAGAAAAATATTGAAAAAGTATGTAAAACAGACAAAGAAGTCATCCGCCTGGTCGCCCACACAGTTCAACACGAATTAGCCCACCATTTCGGCATCTCAGACAAAAGATTAAGGGATTTAGGAGTATACTAGTAGGGTGTATATCGTCACAATTGAGGTAACCGTTTATAATGGCACCAACGTATAAAGGTTATCAATGATGATGGGGATAAAAGGGCCGGGCAGGCCCGGCCCCTACGATTTGTTGTGCATGTTTTATATTATTCGTAGGGAAAGGCCTGCCTTGTCCGATTAATTGACGAGGGGACAAAATGGTCGGGTGGTCCCGGTCACTATCGATTTGTTACCTGAATTGTGACAATGTGCCCCTACGAAAGGTTTCAACGACGGACGCCCGAATAAAATCACGTAGAGGCACATTGCATGTGCCCGTATCATGTGTCCGTATCAATTTGAAAGCACTTGAATATTGTCAATATAGATGGGACCGGTGTATGGGGTGTTGTATGATTCTATTCGTATGGCGACTTTGCGTATGTCGGAAGTGATGTGGTTGTCGATTGTTATATCTTGCCAATCCTGACTGCCTTCGGCTATGTTTGCTTTGAGTGTGATCCATTTTCCCGGTTCAAGGCGCACACTTCGTTTCATTTCGATAAAATCCCAGTTTTCACCTGATGTAATTATCAGTTTGCCTCTTATTTCAGCTTTCGGACCGTCAAGCGGCATATAGATGTTCGCGCTAAGTGAATTGTAGTTTGTCAGATCAAGGTATTGTTGTATTTCGACAATGGCGGCTGTCCATTCTTTTTTTGGAAAATCCGTAAAGATCTTAAGAGAGCCGGTGCCGTTATAGGCGGTAAAGCAGGTCTTTTTGATCGTTCGCGCGACGTGATCTTTTTTGTCTCTCGCCCAGTGCGGAATTTCCCATCCGTCCAAATCTTTTTCGAAATCATAGAGCGTTTTGTCGGGTCGCAAAACAGGTTTCGGTTTTATTTTTTGTATCGGCGTTGAAATCGAAGGAATGGCTACTACAAACGATGAATTGTCTGTAGTTGACAACGATGATACCGGAACCGGATTTGCGCTTTTTCCTGGGGCGATTGTATTGCCTGCGGTTGAGTTTAAATTTCCATTCTGCGGTTTTTCAACTTTCACGCTGACCGTGAACATGATGTGTTTTTGTTTTATCAGCCACGCGGCGAGGATAAAAACGCAGACGACGAAGAGTGTAATAAGGAAGAAAGGCATAAATTGAGCCAAGCTTCCCGATTGTTTTTTCGCCGGGATCTTTTTTGTTATGCTTCGTTTTGCGATTTTTTTGAAATGATTTTGCTGGAGAAGCTTTCGAATATCGTCGGATTGCTGCGATTTGTCGCCTTTTTTAGAAGTGTTCCGAAAATATGTTTTCGAAATTTCGAAATCAATCTTGTCTGGAATTTTTGTAGCTTTCATAACTGCAAATTTTCTAAAAAGCTGAAGATTTAAATTATCGCCGACTTAACAACAAGGAGCGTTCAACAACTATTGTATACCACAGTTCCGCGGAATATACCATAAAAAAGTTATTTTTCTGCGAATTTTACATTTTTGAAAACAGCCGAAATTGATCGTGTTTTGTTTTGGTATACATTTCTTTGCAGGCGTTGTCGGAATGTGATATACTTTTTTACGAAGTTTGCGTAAAAAAAGAGTATAAGAAGTTTATCGAAAGAACGAAGTTGAAGGGATGTAATGCAGGTTATTTCGGTCTCGAATCAAAAAGGGGGATGCGGGAAAACGACACTTGCCGTAAACGTATCCGCGGCGCTTGCCATGCTTGGCAACGAAACGCTTCTTATTGATCTTGACCCTCAAGCTAACGCGACTTTTGCCATGGGGTTTTCTCAAGAAGCTTCCGAGCGAAAAACTTTTTATGACGTATTTCGAACACATTTTAGCGCGGAAGATACACAATTTGATGAGATAGTCATAAAGGAACGCAAAAAATTTTCGTTCATACCATCTAATATGATGCTTAGCGCGGCCGAAATCAATCTAGGAAGCGTGGACGGCGCGGCAACCATATTGTCCAGAACGTTATCTCATCCTTATTTCGAGCGCTACAAATACGTGGTGATCGATTCTCCTCCAAGTTTCGGTTTTTTGACACTTAACTCGATGTATGCCGCGAATGTTATTCTTGTCCCGTTGGATCTAAGCCATTTTTCTTTTAATGGGATCAATGGCGTGTATCGTGTGAGAAGTTTACTGAATAGAGAAACAGGGCGAAACCCGCTGGTCTTTTTTGTTCTTAATTCGTATGATCGCCGTTCGAGATATTCGAGAAAGGTCGAACAAAATGCCGAAAGCAAACTCGGGAGCTATCTTCTTCCGACCAGAGTGCGTTCAAGCGTGCGGTTGCGTGAAGCGGTTGGGAAGGGAAAGACGATCTTTGAATATGCCAAGAAAAGTTCCGCGGCTCTTGATGTGTTCAACCTTACGTGTGAACTCTTAGCCTCCGAAAAAAAGAAAACGAACACAATTATGCAGGAATTTCTTTTTCATGCTCCGGAGGCCGGGGCGGTTTACGTATTAGGCGATTTTAACGATTGGCAGAAATCCGACGCCGGCAGAATGACAAGACTCGAAAGCGGACATTGGTCGGGACATGTTACTTTGAAAAAAGGGAAATATCGATATAAATTCCTTGTGGATGACGAATGGATCCATGATCCGGATAATACAAAGGTTGAATCCAACACTTTCGGTACACACGATTCCATCCTCAAAATATAACCAAAAAAAACTTGAATTTCGGCGCGGAATGTTGTTTAATACAGTGCGAGCGGGCATTGATCATGGATCTATTATCATTTTCGAACTCGCTTTTTGCCATCCCCGGTGCTTGTCCGGCGAAGTCGGGGAAGAGGGGATCTCATTCAAAAAAAGGATATTAGTCCATTAATCGAAAGGAAAGAAAATGTCTCAACCTGTAATTTATCCGAAAAAAAAAGAAAATATCGTTATCCGTTATTCCGGAAATCCGATTCTTACAAAAGATGACGTTCCGGCCGCGGCTAAAGGTGTTTACAACTCGGGATGCGTAAAAACGTTGGAAGGAAAATATGTAATGCTTTGCCGCGTCGAAACGCCGTCTATGAAACAATTTATTTGGCCGGCAGATTCAACCGACGGCATAAATTTTAAGCTCAGAGAGCGTCCCATAGAGATGCCGGACACAGATGAATTCAAGGAATATACGACCGGGATGTATTACGATCCGCGTGTAACCCGGATCGAGGGTAAATACTATGTTGTGTTTGCCTGTCATAGCGGTCATTCCTGTCGGCTTGGTCTTCTTGAGTCGCCTGATATGAACGAATTCAAATGGAAAGGGTTTATTTCCGAAACCGACAACAGGAACGGAGTTTTATTCCCGGAGAAGATAGGCGGCATGTATTGCCGTTTGGATAGACCCAATACCGGGGATGGAAAAGGATATATGTGGGTATCATATTCACCGGATCTTATTCATTGGGGCGGGGCGAAAGCGGTTGCGGTTTCTCAAGACGAGTGGGGCTGGAAGAAAAATGGTCCGGGAGCCGTTCCAATAAGGACGGAAAAAGGGTGGCTAGTAATATACCATGCGGTTAATGTGCAATGCGCGGCTCAATATGTGTATCACATCGGCGTTATGCTTCTTGACATAAACGATCCGTCAAAGATCATCGCCCGTGCCAAAGCGCCGATACTTTCCCCGACAACCGATTATGAACTCACCGGGCTTACATACGCGGTTGTTTTTACCGCCGGAGCTGTTGTAGAAGACGACGGTGAAGTGAAGCTATACTACGGTGGTGCGGATACGGTGCAGTGCCTTGCAACGGCGAAACTTGATGATCTGGTAGACGCGTGTTTTAATAGATAATGTGCCGTGTGCACGGCACGTTACATGTTGCATGTCTCACGTCACACGCTTTTCCGCCGAAGGCGGACCCGCCTCCGGCGGAAAAACATGAAACGTGTACCGTGAAACATGTAACGTAAAAAGTGCTGAAAATAAGGCGCGCCAAAATGAAATACAGTGTTTCCACCCGCAAAGAAACAGAACTTAAAGAAAAGATGCGCCGGTTCGGTGTCAAGGAAGCCGATATCACGGAAAGTTTTATAAAATCTTCCGGCCGAGGCGGACAAAATGTTAATAAAGTTTCCACTTGCGTTTGTTTGAAACACGAGCCCACCGGGATACGGGTTAAATGCAAAAAAGAAAGAACTCAGGCGCTTAACCGGTTCATCGCTCGAAGAATACTCCTCTCGAAAATTGAAACCCAAATACTCGGCAAAGCTTCCGCCGAGAAAAAAAGAATAGAAAAACTAAGGCGCCAAAAACGTAAACGCTCAAAACGAGCGAAAGAAAAAATGCTTGTTGAAAAAAAGAAACAAGCCGAGAAAAAAAATCTCAGAAAACCGGTTGACGGTGATCAGTAAAACTTAAATGAGGACGGCTGTTTACCGGGCAACGATGGTAACGAATCAGCCGCATGTAATGATCGGATAAAAGGATGTAAATGTCTAAAAAACTACGAGATTCATGGGGGTCACGGCTTGGGATAATTATGGCAGTTGCCGGGTCTGCTGTTGGATTGGGCAATTTCCTGCGTTTTCCGGTGCAGGCGGCAAACAATGGTGGCGGGGCGTTCATGATCCCGTATTTTATCGCGCTTCTCCTTGTGGGGATACCTCTAATGTGGGTCGAATGGTCAATAGGCAGGTATGGCGGCGGTTTTGGACATTCGTCGGCGCCGGGCGTTTTTAACAGCTTATGGAAAAAGAACCGGTTCATAAAATATTTCGGTGTGATCGGCATTTTTGGTCCGTTGGTCATAATGATATATTACACCTATATTGAGTCTTGGACTCTCGCGTACAGTTTCTTTTCTCTCTCTCAGAAATATTCGGGCATTCTGGATCAGGCATCTATGCAGTCATTTTTGCGTGGATTCCAGGGGCTTGAAAAAAATCAATATTTTACAAGCATCGCGCCGGCATACACCTTTTTTCTTATAACTTTTATCATAAACATTGTTGTTCTGAACTACGGAATTCGCGGCGGAATTGAACGTTTTTGCAGGATTGCCGTACCGACGCTTTTTATTTTCGGTATTATTTTACTTATCAGGGTATTTACGTTCGGGGTGTTGGACCCGTCGAAGATGGATTGGAATGTTTTTAACGGGCTTGGATATCTTTGGAATCCCGACTTCTCACAATTATTGAACGCGAAGGTATGGCTTGCCGCGACGGGCCAAATATTTTTTACGCTGAGTGTCGGGATCGGTGTTATTTTGACGTATGCCAGTTATCTGAAGAAGGGAGATGACGTGGCATTATCGGGTCTAACTGCGGTAAGTATGAACGAAATCGCGGAAGTTGTTCTAGGCGCGAGTATAATCATTCCGGCGGCTTTTATATTTTTTGGTCCGGTTGCAATCGGAGATGTCGCCGCGTCCGGCGCGTTCAATTTGGGATTTGTGACAATGCCGCTAATTATCGGACAGATGCCGCTTCCCGAAGTTTTCGGTTTTTTATGGTTCGGACTTTTGTTCCTCGCGGGGGTTACCTCATCCGTTTCGTTAGCACAGCCGGCGATCGCGTTTTTGGAAGACGAGTTCAACATATCACGAAAAAAGTCCGTCGCGATGTTCGGCGCGGTGACGTTTCTCTTGTGTAACGCGGCCATTTTCTTTCTCGGCAAGGGCGTGGTTGATGAACTGGATTTTTGGGGTGGGACGTTTTGTCTTGTGCTTTTCGCGACGATCGAAGTGATACTCTTCGGATGGATATTCGGGATCAATAAGGCATGGGAAGAGGTTCATCACGGAGCGGACATGAGAATTCCGGGAATCTATAAATATATCATAAAGTATGTTACCCCGATCTTTCTCTTAGTTGTCTTGGGTGCGTGGTTTTTTCAAGAATGGCTTCCGATCATACGGATGGATAATGTTTCACTGGCGAATCGGCCGTATGTCATGGCAACAAGAGCCGGACTTTGTCTAATATTTCTCTTATTGGCAATTATGGTCAAGATCGCCTGGGGGAAACGTAAGAAAGGTAAAAAAACGTTATGACAAAACTTGGGTTGATATTCATGATCGTTTCCTGGTGCGCCATAATAATTCTCGCGGTTTTTTGTTTTACGAAGGTATTTAAGAAGAAGAATGTTGATTGACTTCTTTCTCCGGTGGAGTACATTTTACTTTTTTTTTGCATTTTAAAAGTTGGTGGTGGTATACTATCGTTAATAAAGGGCATGGGTAGGGGGCAGGCATGCCTGTCCCCTACGATTGAAATTCATTAAGGAGGCGCAAATGGAAAAAGACGTAGCTGTTTTTGAAAAAAATAAATATCAGGACGTAAAGGTGCGGATATCTGAATATCAGGGGAATGATGTCATAGATGTAAGGATCTGGACACAGCCGCCGCAGGGGGAAGATAAAGTTCCGACCGGCAAAGGAATAAACATTAACGTGAGGCTTTATTCGAAACTAAAAGAAGCGGTTGACGAATTAGGGAAAGTTCTTAAAGAAAACAACTTGGTCTAGTGCTAAAATGTCATCGGTGCTTTCTTTTGTCATTTGCGTTCTTTTATTGTATTCCAGTTCTTTTGTATCATTCAAACAAGCTTGTTCTCGTGTATGCGGGGACGGGGATTTCGGATATTTTTGGAAGTATCTACGAGTTGTTACATTATCGTTATTATGTCCTCATACATAATCCATGAACCTTAAAAAAACCGTAATTTTTTCAGTGATACTTGCCGGAGCTACGGCGATGGCGTCTCAAATAGTTTTTTTGAGAGAATGCCTGATCTCATTTTATGGGAATGAAATCTCGGTCGGCATTATTCTTGCCGCGTGGCTTGTGTGGGGCGCGTTCGGCAGTTGGGTTTTGGGCCGGTTATCAGACAATCTTCGATCAAAGATCCATGTGTTCGCGGTATGTCAAATAATATTGGCAATTATCCTTCCGATCACTCTCATCGCGATCAGATCATCAAAAGATTTTTTAGGGGTTGCCCCCGGCGAAATAGTAAGCTACGCGCAAATGTTTACCGCGGTGTTTATCATACTAAGCGTTTCATGCTGTATTTTGGGATTTATGTTCAGCTTGGCTTGCCGAATATATCGGGATATTACCTCAGGCGCCGCGAAAAGTGTCGCGAACATTTATGTGACCGAAGCGCTTGGAGCTTTGGTCGGAGGAAGCGTTGTAAGTTTTTTTTTGATCAGCCGTGTTCCGGCGTTATGGATATTATTCGTTATATCGTTTCTGAATATCGCCGCGTCCATTATCCTGCAAAGAACTTCTCCTGATTTTCTTCGAAGAAAAATATTTTATTGGGCTACCGTAAGCATTCTTATATTGAGTACCGTGGCGGTTTGCGCGGGAGGCGCGCGGATCCTCAGACAATTTTCTCTCTCGCGGTTATGGAAAGGGTTTGATATCCTTGAATCACGCTCTTCGGTTTATGGGAATATAACGGTTACCGAAAGAGGCGGTCAAACATCTTTTTTTGAGAATGGTTTGCATCTTTATACCGTTCCGGACCATCTTTCTCGAGAAGAAGCAGTTCATTTTGCTCTTCTTGAAAATGAAGACCCATCAAAAATACTTTTGATCGGCGGAGGAGTGGGAGGGCTTTTGGAGGAAATTTTAAAGCATCCCGTGCGTGAAGTGGATTACGTGGAATTGGATCCGATGATCATTACCGTTGCCGAAAAGTTTCTCGGGAACGAAATTAAAGAGGCTCTAAATGATCCAAGAGTTACCATTATCAATGAAGACGGTCGATTTTTCGTCAAGCAGACCAAAAAAAAGTATGATTGCATAATTATAAGTCTTGGAGATCCATATACGATCCAACTTAACCGGTTTTATACAAAAGATTTTTTTGATGAACTCAGTCATATTTTGCGCAAACGTGGAATTTTGTCGTTCGCGTTAACGTCTTCAGAAAATTATATCGGAGGTGAGTTAAAAGATTATCTCAATTCGATCTATCTCAGTTTAAGCGCGAGTTTTCCGGACGTTTTGCTTATCCCGGGAGATACGATGTATTTTCTCGCGTCAAATAGCCGCGGTATTTTGACAAGCGATACGGATACGCTTATTGCTCGTCTTAACGAGCGCGATATCGATACGCGATATGTCAGGGAATATTACCTGTTTGATAAACTTTCGAAAGAAAGGATAGAATACGCGACTAAAGCGGTCAGTGAGAATTCGGATGGACTTATAAACAAAGATTTTAGGCCGATCTCTTATTATTACGCCACCCGATTTTGGGGTACGCATTTTGACGCGCCGTTTTTTAGACGATTTACGGATACCATTAAAACACACGCTGTTTGGGCGGCGGTATCGGTAATATGTGTTTTAATACTGATTTTCGGTATTTTTGACAGAAAGCGGCGCGGGAGGAGAACTGTTTTATTGTCGCTTATGACGACCGGTTTCGCGGAGATCAGTTTCCAGATCGCGGTTATTCTTTCGTTTCAGGTGATATATGGTTATATGTTTTACAAAATGGGGATCATCCTGACTTGTTTTATGGCCGGACTTGCGGCCGGAGGCTGGATCGCGTCAAAAAAATTGGACAAGATTAAAGATCTTAGAAAGACGTTTTCCCGGACGCAATGCGCGATTTGTGTGTATCCTCTCATTTTGCCTCCCGTATTTTTCTGGCTCGCGCGTTCAGAGTCGAATGTCGTTTCATTTATGGGCGCAAATGTAATTTTTCCGGTTTTGCCGATCGTGGCGGGCATTATCGGAGGGATACAGTTTCCGCTAGCGAACAAGATATATTTGACACGTGAGGAGGATACCGGCCGAGTAGCCGGTATAAGTTACGGATTGGATCTTTTGGGAGCCTGTTTCGGGTCGTTTCTCGCCGCGGCGTTTTTAGTGCCCATTTTGGGCATTTTTGAAACCTGCATTTTGGTTGCGGTCATTAACGCCGCCGTATTGGCAAGTCTATTGATCAGCCGTTGGTCTTTGGTCAATAGCGAATCGTAGGGACAGTCCCCTGTGCTTGTCCCTAATGAAGAAACCCAATTGCACCTCGTAGGTGCAATTGGACGAGGTGGAACCAGTGGCAGGTGGAATGTTGGGTTATAGGGCACGGCATGCCGTGCCCCTACGGAATACAATAAAACCTTGTTCAAAGGATTGATACGATATATAATTGGAATTCGGAAGTGTTTTTTAAACCACCATCAACCTCGTAGGTTCACAAGTGGGCACATGCAATGTGCCCCTACTAATTTGGAGAAGGTATGATAATTACCAGAAGAAAAGAGTTGCAGCAGATATTGGATTCCGTTAAAGGCAAAAAGAAAATTTATTTAATAGGGTGCACGTTATGTGCCACTGTTTGTAAAACCGGCGGTGAAGCGGAATTGGAGGAGATGAAGAAAAAACTCGCCTCACACGGGAAAACGGTTATAGGTGAGGAGATACTTGATCCGGCGTGTAATCTTCTTGAATGCAAACGTTTATCGCGGCGTGAAGCAAAAAAAATAAGTCAGGCGGACGTAATATTGAGTTTGGCGTGTGGGGGCGGAACTCAGGCGATAGCTGAAATTTTTAAAGATAAAAAGGTTTGTCCCGCGAACGATACGATCTTTCAGGGTGAAATTACGTCACTAACTCTAAAAAAATCCCGGTTCGAACAGAAATGTTCTCTTTGTGGAGAGTGTGTTCTGGCCGAAACGGGAGGCATTTGTCCGGTAACACTTTGCCCTAAGGGTTTGGTGAACGGTCCGTGCGGGGGGATGAAAAATAAGAAATGTGAAGTTTCAGATGAATTGGATTGTGTTTGGATACTGATATACGAGCGTCTGAAGAAATTGGGTGAGCTAAAAAATCTAAAGCGTATCAAGCCGATAAGAGATAATAGTGTTAACAGAAAACCCCAAACATTCGAGACAAAATGAGCCTTGACACAATAGCCTGCCGAGTTCAGGAAATATTAAAAGAAATTCCTCCGCACGTTATTTTGGTGGCGGCCGGGAAGACGAGGACGCCTGATGAGTTGGCCAAAGCGATAGAGGGCGGGGTACGGGCTGTGGGAGAAAATTATGTTCAAGAAGGGCTCCGCGCGTTCGATGCTGTCGGTGATGCCGTTAAGTGGCATTTTATCGGACACTTGCAAAAAAACAAAGTGAAAAAGGCAGTTAAGATGTTTGACTTGATAGAGACGGTTGATTCGGTAAAAATCGCGGAAGAGATCGATAAAAGATGTGCTGAAATAAAAAAAATAATGACGCTATTGATAGAAATCAATAGCGGTAGAGAGAGACAAAAAACCGGGGTGTTCCCGGAACAAGCGGAAACTATAATCCGGGAGGTATCGAAATTAAAAAATGTTAAAGTTGAAGGATTAATGACGATGGGACCGTTTTCGGGTGAGCCCGAAAACGCGCGGTCGTATTTTGCCCGGACGAAAAAACTTTTCGAAAACATTAAGCAGAAAAATATTCCCGGGATTAATATGGAATTTCTTTCGATGGGTATGACGAACTCTTACAGAATTGCGATAGAAGAAGGCGCGAATATTATACGCCTTGGAACGAAAATATTCGGAGAAAGAGAATAGTTGGCTGACTGTTAACAAATTAGGGAGAACTTATGTATGTAAAAGTGCTGTACGATAATAAGGCGAAGAAGGGGCTTCTTCCGGGGGAAGGGTTTTCGTGTCTGGTAGACGGAAAAATATTGTTTGATACCGGTGGAACCGGAGGAGATCTTGTCGCGAATATGGACCGCATGATGGTGGCGGTGGAAGATCTGGAAGCTGTGGTTATTTCACATGATCATTGGGATCATACGGATGGATTATGGGAAATATTGAAACGAAAAAAGGGGTTAAAGGTTTATGTGTGTCCTGAAACTGACGAAACTTTCCAAAAGTGCATCAGAGAGCTTGGCGGCAAAGTTGCTATCGTAGAAGAACCTACCGAAATTTTTGATAACGTGTTCATAATAGGTGGTCTTAAAGGACGGCACAATGAAACCGATATATACGAACAAGTGTTGGTTATAAAAGGAGATAACGGACTTTCCGTCATAACCGGGTGCGCTCATCCCGGAATTGTGAATGTATTGCAAACAGTCAAAGACAAGATCGGTGTGGATGAACTATATATGGCGTTCGGCGGGTTTCATTTGGATAATTTGGAGAAAACGGATATCGAAAAAATTATTATGGATCTGAAAAAAATGAAACTGTTAAAAGTCGGACCGACGCATTGTACCGGAGAAAAAGCGCGCAGGATGTTTAGCGGAAGATATCAAAAAGACTACATTTCGATAGAAGCGGGGCATATAATTCATTTATGAAAAACGAAACTTATGATCTGATCATTATTGGTGGCGGCCCTGCGGGTATAACCGCGGGGATATATGCCGCGCGCGCTCGGATGAAAACTCTGCTTATTGAGAGTATCAGCGTAATGGGGCAAGTGATGATGACCGATAGAATCGAAAATTATCCCGGAGTGGCGGAGATTCCCGGGTTCGAGCTTATTGAGAAGATGAAAACGCAAGCCCAGTCTTTCGGGTTGGAATCCCGGCAGGATACGGTTAAGAACATAAGCAGAATGAACGGTGAGTGTTTGCTGGTTGAGACGGAAAATTGTCGGTGTGAAACCACGTCCGTTATTGTTGCGACCGGAGCACGGCCGAAGAAGCTCGGTGTGCCGGGGGAAGAAAAATTTATCGGCAAGGGAATTTCTTTTTGCGCGACTTGTGACGGAGTTTTTTTTAGGGATAAACAGATTTTAGTTATAGGCGGGGGAGATACCGCGGTGGAAGAAGCGCTTTTTTTGACAAAGTTCGGCAAAAAAGTGACCATTGTGCATCGGCGTGATAGATTGAGAGCCGCTAAAATTTTACAGGAGCGCGCGTTCGAGCACGAAAAAATAGATTTTGTTTTGGATTCAATAGTTGAGGAGATAACCGGTTCCGCGATTGTTGATGGCGTCGTAATAAAAAATGTCAAAAACGGTAAAAAACTAAATTTTAAATGCGACGGTATATTTATGTTTGTCGGCTGGACCCCCAATACGGATTTTTTAAAAAATTTTATTAAACTGAATGAGAACGGCGGGATCATTACGGATGAGGAAATGAAAACATCCGAGCGAGGCATATTCGCCGCTGGTGATTGCCGAAAAAAACTTTTGCGTCAAGTTGTAACCGCTTGCGGAGACGGTGCCGTAGCCGCATATTCCGCGGGGCAATTCGTGGATGAGGTTAAGGGGACTGTGTATAAATAAAATAAAAAATGGGGACACCCCTTGTAACCCCTTTAGCGGTAGGTGGTTAGGGATAAAAGGATGTACCCTTTTATCTCTATCCACCTACC
>JADHWG010000056.1 GCA_016783605.1 Candidatus Omnitrophota bacterium
AGGTTATCAATGATGATGGGGATAAAAGGGCCGGGCAGGCCCGGCCCCTACGATTTGTTGGGCATGTTTTATATTATTCGTAGGGACAAGGCCTGCCTTGTCCGATTAATTGAAGAGGGGACAAAATGGTCGGGTGAGCTATCCCGGGTTTGACGGACACATTAAATAGGTTACAATATAACCTAAGGAGGTGTCCAAATAAAATTGTCCGTAGGGGCACATCGCATGTGCCCGAATAAAATGGAAAAACATTAAAATGTAAAATTATTTAATGTAATTGGTATGATGTGCCGAATTAGTTGCATGGAATAATCATAAGCGTGAGCTTGGGATGATTTCGTATCGTGATTTAATCAGATCGTGTGGGAGAATTTAGAATTTCCAGAGCTTCAGAGTAGAGTTTGTAGGCTTTTTCGTAATTTAGATTTTCGTAATATTTGTTCCCTTCCTTCACTAAGCTTTCGGCAACCGCGATTTCTTTTAAAGTTACCGATTCAACTTTTCTTTTTTCAGCCGTGTATTGGGTTTGTTGCGAAAGGCGCGCTTTTTCAGTGAAACGAGCGGAAGCTTTTTTTGAAAATTGTTTTTCTTTTTTTTGTTTTTGAACCTGAGGAGAGTGGGCGGGCGCGATTGCCGTTACTGTTTTTGGCGCGGGTTTAGTTTCAAGCTTATCGACACGATTAATAAGAGTTTGTAAAAGCTGTATGTCTTCAGAGGTTTTTTTCGTGTTTAAATCCGCTTTTTTCTTGCTAACGGTTCGCGGTTTGGGCTTCGGGATTCTGTCCGCGCAAAGTTTTAAATATTTGGACGCTTTTTTGTTGCCCGGATCTGTCGCGAGCGCTTCACGGAATTTTGTTCGCGCGCCGGGGTAATCACGATTTTCATAAAGTTTTTTGCCTTCCTGAAAAAGTTCGCATGAAGCGAAGATATCTTTGGCAAGGTCCTCAACGTCGATGGAATAGGAACTTGGCTTTTTGTTTTTAGATTCCACGGCGTCAAGCGGAAGAGAATATAGGCATAAGCCGGCAATAATAAGGACGGTTAAGACCGAACGTTGTGAGATCTTACTCGTAAAATTAGAATCCATCATCCTCTTTTTCAAGTTTTTGCAGTTTTTTCTGAAGTTTTCTAAGCAGTTCGCTTCTTCTTGTGTGCTGTTTTTCCAAATTGCGCTTTTTGTCCGCCGCCGTCGGTTTTCGCCCGGATAATATGCTTCTCTTTTTTTTCGCGATTTCCTTTGAAACGGTTTTTTTTGTTTGTTTCAAAAGCTGTTTCAGTTTTTTGTTCTCTATTCGAATGAGTTTTTTCAGTTTCGGATCGTTACACAGTTGCAAGATCTTTTGATAACAAACTGTCGCGTCCCGATATTTTTGCTGCTCGGCCAGTTTTTCCGCGAGGGTTAAATAATCGGATATTTCAAGTCTAAGAATTTCCAGTTTTTTGTTTTCTTCGCTTATCTTAGCTTTTTCGCTGATTGCCGGATACGCTGAGGCGGCATCGTTAAACAGGCTCCGTATTTCATCTTTTGTGTTATTGAGAGTTTCTCCAGCGTAAGATGGACTAGCGAAAAAAAGACAAAACATTAACACACCGGCTATTATAGCACTCAATTTTCCATTTTTGACGTTTTTTTTATTCATATGTTATCAATTATAGGGTCCCTCGTTGTTGGTATAGACATTTTCATAAGGATCCGTCGAGCTCAATACAAATTCCGGTTCCACTATTGTTTCAAAATTTTCCGGTATGGGGATAGGGAATGTTAATACTTCATATACCCCGATCGTTGTTCTTATTATTGAACGGACAATTCCTTCAGGAATGGCGTATATGCCTTGAAAAACGTCGTTATCGTGGTCGCGAAAGTTTTTATTGGTGGTGGTAAAGATCTCTATCCAACCGGTAAAAACGTTGACCACTCCGCGACCTAATTTATGAAAAGCGCCGTTCGCGTGTGCCGGGGGACCCCAGAACACGGTAAGCACGGCTATGATAACACATATGGCGGTTAATTTTTTCATAAAACTCCTCATAAAGTGGAAGTCAGTATTTCAAATCATTCAGATTAATTTTAAGATTCTTGAAACTCGTTGGTTTTTTTGTACCGATCCGTTTCAGAGAATCTATTCGTATCGTAACTTCATATAGATCGTCGGCGGTTGGATCAAGTTCAAGGTATTTTCGATAGCAGTAAATGGTTTTTGCTTTGTCGTGTCTGATTCGCTCGTAGAGGATCGCGAGATTGTAGTATACATCCGCGTCGTCTCCGTGTAAGTCCAGGTATTTTTCGAAATTTTGTATAGCTTCCTCATACATCTCGGATCTTACGTTGAGAAAAGCTATCTCGTATACGTATTTACATTCTTTTTCGAGATATTTCTCATCAACGGAGGCAAGGTTCTCGCTTAAGGTGTCTATTTCTTCAGCCATACCATCAACGACGAGATCAAGTTGTTCTCTATTTTCTTTTTCCTCCATATATGCTTTGTAATATTCCACTTTGCCGGAGACTATTGTTTCAACCTCGTTAGCGTATTCTTTCATCTTCTCCCGCATTTCCGGGAGTTTACTTTTTGACGCCGCAAGTTCTGTTGTTAGAATATCGATCTGTTTTTCCATGCGAGAGGAAACTTCTTCCGTGGAAGCGGTTTTTTCTGTCAATGTGTCGGCTTTTTTCTTGAAAAGTTTAAATTCGTCCGTGATCTTGGATTTTTCGGTAACCAATTTTTTGGCGATTTCAGCGTTTGAAAGCGCTTTGGCTTTCAGTTCGGTTGTGTATTTTTTGAGGGAGATGTTCCATACCGCGGACACAATAAGCAAAACCAGCAAAATAACGGATATTGCCGCGACTATCGGGAAAAACACTTTGGTCATTTGAAGTTTAGGTTGTTCCGTCTCCGGGGCATATACGGTTTCAGGTTCGTGGGACCCTTCAACTTCATCGGGAATAACAGGCATAGGTTCCGGTATCGGTTCTTTAAAAGCCGGTGGAATACTTTTTTTTGGTTTCATTTTCAATGAAAGAGGATCTATATTTTTTTGAGGAGATTCGGGCATTTCCGGAGCCGGTTTTCGGTCGGAAGGCTCCTTAGCTTGAGACGGTTCTTTTTTTGTTTCTACGCCATATTCTTTTTTAACCGGAACGTCTTCCGTCTCTTCTCCAAGCGCCCATTTAACGCGGTCTTCCAAAGAAGGTTCTTTTTCTTCTTCTTTGGGCTCTTCTTTTTTCTCCGGAATTTTATTTTCCGGTTCGTTTTTTTTAGGAGGAACGGATTTTCTTTCAGGTTTAGGTTTAAACGCGAATCCGCCGTCAGGAAAATCTATGGGTTCTTTTTTCTTTTCATTTTTGTCTTTATTTTCTGCCAAACCTTACCTCCCTTTTGCTTCTTTTTTTAGAGAGCCGTCTTTCAGTTTCGGTTCGAAATAACCTCTATTTTGTGGGTAAAGATGTTCAGGGCATTCTTTCAATTTTTCCAGGTCCCATTCCATCATTTGGTCGCCCTCAATGATATGAGGTGTAAGGAATACTATGATTTCCGTTTGATTTTTCTCGCTGGAGCGGTTGCTGAAAATGGACCCTATTATCGGAATTTCGTCAAGATACGGCACGCCGTTTATGGCTTTACGATTATCGGTTTCTCTAAGTCCCGCGATCATTATCATGGAACCGTCTTTTATTTTTACGGTCGTTTCAGCTTCAGAGGTGGTTATGATCGGAATGATACTTCGCGGTTCGTCTTCAGAACCGGTTGTGACGGTCGATGTGACCGAACTCACTTCAGGTTTTATCTTCATCGTGATAAACCCGTCACGATTGATCGTGGGGACAACCGTCAGTTTCAGGCCGATATCAACGAATTCGACACTGTCGGAAGTGATCGTGGATTCTCCGCTTTGGCTTGTCGTTCCCGTAACGATAGCCTCTCTTTTACCGACGTGAATAACTGCTTCTTCACCGTTCGTACAGGCGATCGTCGGACGCGACAGAATTTTAATGTCGCCGAGCGAATTCAAAAGGTTTAATGTCGCGGTGAAATTATGGGTTTGTAAAGAACCTAAGGTGAGTTCTCCAAATCCGGTAGTGGTTGTGATGGCGGCATTGGCGAAGGAACCGGTCAAAACTGAACCCCAGAAAGAAGGATTGTTCAGTATCGCGGTCCATTCTATGCCGTAGAAAAATTCATCTTCCAATGTGACCTGCACGATCGCCGCTTCTATGAACACCTGTTTTGTCGGCTGGTCCAGCATTTGTATGGCTTGTCGTATTTTGCCCATATTTCCCACCAGATCCGTTATGATAAGGCTGTTTGTTCTATCGTCCGCGATGACGCTTCCGGCGCCTTCTGTAACGATGGAGGTGATGTCGTCTTCTATGTCTTCGGCGGTCGCGTATTGAAGTTCGAAGGCGGCGGATTCGTTTGGCTTATCGAGTTTTTCGAAAACTTCCAACATCTCTTCCAATTTTTCCGGAATATCTATAAGAATAATGGTTCCGGTAACTTCATCGACGATCACGTTGCCGACCGTGCTTTTTAAGTTGCTAAGCGCCGTAAAAACCATTTTAGGCGCGGCGAACTTTGTTTTCAAAGTTATCATTTCTTTTTTTTCGTTGAAACTTTTTCCGTAAAGCGCCTGATATTCGGCTTCGGTGACGACAAGGATGATGTTGTTGCCTTTATCTTCATACGCCAGACCTTGGCTTGCCATGAGTATGTCAAGAACGTCTTCATAAAGGACGTTATTGAGGAAAAGCGACACTCTTCCCGTAACATTTTTACTGGGGATAATGTTTTTGTCCAGTTTTTTTGAAAGTACCTTTAGAAGTTCCGTGATCTCTATCCCGCGCAGATCCAAACTTATGGTGCCGTCACCGTTGGGATTTTCCGAGGTTGTTCCCGGGGTTGATTTGGTAACGGTTCCAGGATCTTCGATGGTGACAGCCGTAGCTAAAGAATCGGTGTTCCCGGTTGTTGGTTGCGTTTCGGTTGCGGTTGCGGATATCATGTTCTGAAGAGAAGCCCCGGTTGCGGTTTTCGCAACTTCCTGGCTTTCCAGGGCAGAGTGGGGGAGTGAAAAGAAAAACATGAAAAAACAAACCCCCGCGACAACGATTTTATTGAAGTATTTTGTCTCCATTTTCGCCATGTAAAATAACCTCGGTTTTGGTTATCTCGGATACGGTATATTTGTCCAAAGGATCACCCACGGAAACCATATAGGTTTGTTCCGTGGTGGCATCCTCGATAATCGCTTGAGCTTGATCCGACCAAAGGATTCCCACCAATTTAAATTCGGTTGCTAAAGTTATTTCGGTAATTTCAGGTTTTTCTTGAACCGGCAAAAGATGAAAAGGATTGTTTTTCTCGGTTGCCGCGATATAGGCGGACTCGGTCGGTGTTTTTGACGGCTGCAGTTTGAGTCTATCGCTTTCTTTCGCGGCCGGCTTTACATTGATCGCGTCAAACCCTTTTTGAATTATCGCCTTTTCTTTGCCCCATTGAACCAGGAACACGATGGTCAGCACCAAACTTATGCCGATCAAGATCTTGTTTACGGTTCGGAATCCGATTTTCTTAATGCTTATTTTGCTAAAGGAAACACCGGAAAAAACAGTTGAAAAATTAACCGGTTTAAAGCCCGCGATTTTTTTCTTCTTCCCGACAGTTTTTTTAAGAGACGTCTTTTTTTGATCGTTTCCGGAATTTTCGATCAAATGAAGCAGTTTTTCTTCAGGAGTAATTTTTTTTAAATTCGCGACCATACGGTTTACCTTTCTCGTGAACAGTTGCTATATAATATCACAGTATTATAGATTATATAAGAACTTCTTTTGAAACCAATCCTTGAATGATTTCTTTCGTCACCAGAGTATGGTCGGTGATAACTAATTCTCTTAGAGCGTTGTGACATAACATCGAAACTCGGCGCGGATATCCTTGTGTGTTCTTGTAAATTTCTTCTATCGCGTCATCAGAGAAAAGTTCTTTCGTTTCAGGAAACCCGGCTTTTTGAATTCTGAAATTTATCATACTTTTTACCTCCTGAATGTCGAACGGATTCAGCATATATTTCAAGCTTATCCTGTCTACAAAATTACGGAGGTCTTTAATTTGCGGAAGAAGTTCCATTTGCCCGACAAGAACAAGCTGAAGCAGTTTAAAATCGTTCGTCTCATAGTTTAAGAGCATTCTGAGAACTTCAAGCGATTCGGCGTCCATTTTTTGCGCTTCATCAATTAGAAGAACGACAGTTTTATTTTGTTCAACGCCTTTTTTGAAAAGAAAGTTTTTCAGTTCCTGTTTATAATCCAGTATGTTTGATTTTTCTTTATCGAGGTTCAGTCCGAAAGTCCTGATGAGAGCCTCGATGAAGAGGTCTTCAGTTTTAAATGTGGGATCGAGTATGATATAAAATTCAACGTTTTCCCTCTCTTTAAAAAGCTGGAGGAGTTTCCTGCATAAAGTTGTTTTGCCGGTTCCGACATCTCCGAGGATTACGGATAAACCTCTTTTTAAGCGAACCTCTATCAGTATGCGTATCAGCGCGGCTTTATGTTCCGGTGAATCATAAAAAAAATGCGGATCCGGACTGGTTGAAAAAGGTTCTCGGTTCATCCCCAATATTTCAAAATAATTCATTCTTCACGTCCTGTCCGTTATTGAGTATGTTGGAAATAACCTGTAGAGGATAGCCCTCGTTCTTTAACTTGGTCACCTTTCGCAGTCGTTCAGTCACTTCTTTCGTTAGGTATAATCTTTTGTTGCCTTGTCTTTTTTGAGGTTTAATCAGCCCTATACTCGTGTAGTAGTTCAAGGTTTGATATGAAAGGTCGAAAATCTTGGAGATTTCCTGCAAGGAAGCAAACCGCGTATTGTGATCTGTCCAGCTCAGCTTGACCGTGTTCAAATGGTGTTCCTCAATCTTTCGTATAAAGTGAGTTAACAAAATCACCGTTACAACCTCGCAGGTTATTTTGCATATTCTTCGAAAACCTCGTAGGTGGTCAAAGGGTTGAAGGCGAATTTAACACTTTCAATAATTACTATAAGTGCATCGTCTAAAGTATAACCCGCAAGATATCGCTTGTCAAGAAAAGCGAATACCAAAAATTCCCCCAAAATCAATTCTCACCCCCACGCAATTTTACTCAACCCCCGATTGAACCTCGTAGGTTCAACCTCGTAGGTTCAACCTACGAGGTTCAATTGAAGGTTCAATTGATTTTCATCCTGTTGTTGTAATCTCTGGGGTTTCCCGCAGAGCAAATCCGGTTATAGGTGAAGGGTGCGGGAGGCGCGTCCCTTGTATATTGCCACAATTCAGGTAACAAATCGATAGTGACCGGGGGCACCCGACCATTTTGTCCCCTCTTCAATTAATCGGACAAGGCAGGCCTTGTCCCTACGAATAATATAAAACATGCCACAACAAATCGTACGAATAATATAAAACATGACACAACAAATCGTAGGGGCCGGGCCTGCCCGGCCCTTTTATCCCTACCATCATTGATAACCTTTATATGTTGGTGCCATTATAGACGGTTCCCAGAATTGTGACAACATACAAGGGGCGCACGTTTCCCCGTCCTGTCTTCATAGTATAAGAGTGATAATTTTGATTGTGTGATTTGACCGGAGATATGGTGCGCGAGGCGAGATTTGAACTCGCACAGGACGAATCCCGCCAGCCCCTCAAGCTGGTGCGTCTGCCATTCCGCCACTCGCGCATTATCCGATTGACCTATTGTATTTTACCGTTGGCGTTTCGTCAAGCAAGAAAAAAATAAAAAATGAGATATCGGAGCTATTCGGTTATCAATGGGCATTGTAGGTTCTTTGCTCGAGCATCGTGTGCGGCCTAGATGGCAAAATAAAAAAAGTTGAAAGTATTTGACTACTTTTTTTGTCTCTTATGGTAAGGGGGTGAAACATGTTTGATGAAAAATTTTTGCAGAAAAGAAAGATCTTGATGAATGCGGTTGAGTTCGTTGAGAGCGTTTTGGTTTTTGGAAACAAAAGAAAGGAGGAAAAAGAACGAACGGAAGAGGTGAGGTCCCTTGAGAAAATATCTCTATTTCTCTTGGAAAATCTAGTGAAAGGATGTGGCGATCTAAGTGGGAGAAGGGTGCAAAAATGCCTCAAAAACACTCAAAAATGCTGTGTCCAATGTGTCTTGATCTTGATAATCTTAAAAAACAGGGGGAGTATCGGCCCAATGACCCACACAGCACTGTCGTCCCAAGTGGAGCAAATCGCCCAAATTCTCCCCCAAATAACCCCCAAAGTGGAGAAACCCCCAAATTGCACCTCGTAGGTGAGGATTGCACCTCGTAGGTGCAATCCTCACCTACGAGGTGCAATTTGGGGGTGGAGTAAAGGGGTAATGAAAAAGGAGGGAAATGATGATTTATCGGAAAGATCCGTTAGTTAATGAAGAAGTGTATCATGTGTTTAGCAAGAGTATTGCCGGATTCAAAATCTTCAATAACTATTTTGATTACGAGAGGATGATCGGAGAAATTGCTTTTTATCGGGAAAAGGATGTTTCTTGTAGGTTTTCGGAGCATTTAAAAACTGAAAAAAAACATGGTTCAAAATTGCAAATTTCGGTTGGGGGAGAAAAAATTGTGGAGATCATTGCGTATTGTCTTATGCCGACGCATCTTCATTTTATTCTTAAACAGCTTCGAGAGAAGGGGATATCACAATTTATGGGGCTGATCTTGAATAGCTTTACGCGGTATTTCAACAGTCGGTATAAGCGTAAGGGGCCTTTGTGGGAAGGGAGATTTAAGAATGTGTTGGTAAAAGATGATGCTCAATTTGTTCATTTGACTCGATATCTACACTTGAATCCCACAAGTTCCGGTTTGGTTGATAGTCCGGAAGATTGGAAATATTCATCGTATAAGGAGTATTTGGGATTAGTGGACGATAAGGAAAAGATATGTAATTTTTCCGAATATATTGATATGCCCGCGGAAAAATATAAAGAGTTTGTAATGGATAGAATGGATTATCAGAGAGAGTTGACAAAATTGAAAAAGTTGGTATTTGAATAGCAGGGGTGCGAATAGCAAGGGCACGGCATGCCGTGCCCCTACGACACAATTCCCCGATACAACCTCGTAGGTTGAACCTACGAGGTTGTATCGGGGAATTGGAATGAATAATGGCAGCCCCAAGGGGATTCGAACCCCTGTCGCCAGAATGAGAATCTGGTGTCCTGACCGGGCTAGACGATGGGGCCGCTGTTATCAATGCGATTGGGAAATGGTATCATAATCGAAAATTTTTGTCAATGTGAGCGATGTTACTTACCCCCCCCAACAACCTCGTAGGTTGAACCTACGAGGTTGTTGGGGGGGGGGTTAGACGCTGAATTTTATTGAGAGGATGTCTCCGTCTTGGACTATGTAGGTTTTTCCTTCGAGGCGGAATAGGCCGGCGTTTTTGACTTCTCGTTCACTACCGGCTTTGTTTAAGTCGTCATATGAAAAAACTTCCGCGCGAATGAAACCGCGTTCAAGGTCGGAATGTATTTTTCCGGCGGCGTTTACTGCCGGAAGTCCCGCCGGGCAGGTCCAGGCGCGGACTTCGTCTTTGCCGACGGTGAAAAAAGATATGAGTCCGAGTGTCTTATAGGCCTTTAAAATAAAAGGGTTTAAAGAAAGTTCTTCAATCCCCAAGTCGTCGAGGAATGCTTGTCGGTCTTTTGGGTCGAGTTCGTTAATTTCCATTTCAATGTTGGCGCACATAACCATGCATTCGGGCAGTGAGCCGGAAAAGGTTTTTGTTTCAGAAGAATTTAATTCGTTATCGGAGATGTTCAGCAATGTAAAGAACGGTTTAAGCGTTAAAAATTGAAATGAACGTGTTGCTTTTTCTTCGGCGTGAGTCAAGTTCGCGAAAGAAGCGCCTTTATCATTTTCAAGGCACTCCATGATCTTTTCCAGTGCTCCCTGTTCCAATTTTTCTTCATTGGTTGACGTGCCTTTAGTGATGGATTTTTTTAGCCGATCTATGCGTTTTTCCGCGATGATCATGTCTGCGACTATCAATCCCGTTTTGATTCGTTCAAAATCGCGTAAAGGATCGATATTGCCCAGAGAATGGGCCACACCCGGGTTTTTGAAAGCGCGGATAACAAAAACTAACGCGTCGACTTCCCGCGCGGCGGCGATTATTTCAGGACTCGACGAATCGTTTATGCTTCCGGGAATATCAACAAATTCGATACTCGCGTAAACTGTTTTTTTTGGATCATAAAGTTGGCTAAGCCAATCTATTCGTTCATCCGGGACTTTTACTACCGAAAGATGCGCTTCTATTTTTCCGAATGTGCCGACTTCTTTGTTAGAGCCCGTCAAAGCATTGAAAACGGTGGTTTTTCCGGATTGGTCTAAGCCGATTATGCCCAGTTTCATGGTCATGTCCTTAATTTTTGTGTAGTGTGGGGGTACGGTATACCGTACCCTACATTCCAAACCAACCACCGGATCTCATGAGGGCACGGCATGCCGTGCCCCTACGAAGTGGAATCGGGTACGCGGTTTACGATGGTGTTTTGGTTGTTGTTTAGGTGAATGATAGCATGAAAAAATTGGTATCGCAATGAATTTTTATGAGGGCCCGGCATGCCGTGCCCCTACGAAGTGGGAATTAGGGGCACCCTGAATCCTGAATAGAAAGTAGTAAACAAAAAAAGCCCCTGTTGTTATAATGGTTTTAGATGTAAAGCCACTTCACCCAAAGGGTGAAAAACAACAGGAGCAAAGATATGATAGCAAAAGAATTGAACAGAGTCACG
>JADHWG010000057.1 GCA_016783605.1 Candidatus Omnitrophota bacterium
AGGGGTCGGGGAGTTTTTCTCCGACCACTCATCCTGAGCAAAGCGAAGGATCTCTTGTTAATTTTCCAAAAGAATCTATAGAGATCCTTCAGCCCTTTGGGCTTCAGGATGAGGAGTCGGGAAACTCCCCGACCCCTCACCTAATTCAACCGCCTTGACGTTTATCGGTACAAGCTCTTCCCGACCGGCGGCCATTATACTAATAACTTTCAAAAGCACCTTTTTATCAAATATTTTTGTTTTCGCGGCGTATATCCCCGCAGCTATCATATTCGCGACGCGAATGTTCCCCAAGCGAACCGCTTCTTCCGTTAGATCCGCCGGGATCACCTCTATATCTTTTCGTTTCACCTTCGCTTTTACCAGCGACGTATTGAGGATTAGAAGTCCGCCCGGTTTTATGTTTTTTTCAAACTTCTCTAACGACGGCGTATTCATTATGACCGCGGCAGTGGCTTGTTCCACTATCGGGTTCGCGATGGGCTCTTCACTGACGCGCACCATAGAATATGCCGTACCGCCGCGAACTTCCGCGCCGTACGCGGGAAACCATGTAACATGAAAGTCCTTTTCCATCGCCGCGGTAGCAAAAACTTTGCCAAGCACCATTATTCCCTGCCCGCCAAACCCCGCGCATATGATTGATTCGTTAACCATAAACTCTGTTCCTTTTTTACCCCAACCCCCAAAATTGTCGTGCCGAACTCGCCCCCACCTTGTCATCCTCGCGAACGCGGGGATCTGTCACATATTGTGTTTCTTGGTTTTATAGATCCCCGCGTTCGCGAGGATGACATTTGAGGGAGGGTATCTTTCACCGACCCCAACGGGTAAACTTTTATAACTTCTTTTTCGATCCGTTCCATCGATTCGAGGGGAGTCATTCCCCAATATGTCGGACACGGTGAAATAATTTCCACCATTGAAAATCCTTTTTTCCCCAACTGCGTGTTAAAAGACTTCATTATAGCGCTTTTTGTTTTCGCCACTTCTTTTGGAGAATGAACGGAGGTTCTTTCAAGATATACCGCGCCCGGCAGAACTTTCATCATTTCAAGAATTTTTATCGGGAACCCTTCTTTGTCCGCCCGGCGTGTAAACTGTGATGTCGCGGTTGTTTGTCCCAAAAGAGTGGTCGGCGCCATTTGCCCGCCGGTCATCCCGTAAACGCCGTTATTGACAAATATTACCGAAATGTTTTCTCCGCGATTGGCGGCATGAATAATTTCCGCCGTTCCTATCGCCGCGAGGTCTCCGTCTCCTTGATACGTAAAAACCACATTATCGGGCAGAACTCTTTTTATACCGGTCGCGACCGCCGGGGTCCTTCCATGCGCGGCTTCAGTCGTATCAAAATCCCAATAATCATACGCGAGCACCGCGCATCCCACAGGCGCCACCGCGACAACCCGACCGGCAATATCCAATTCATCGATAACCTCGCAGATAATACGATGTATCAGCCCATGTCCGCATCCCGAACAATAGTGTGTTCTCGCGCATGTCATTGATCTTGGTTTTTCAAACATTTTTTTCATGTTTTATCTTTTTTCGTCTCAACCTACGAGGTTAATTCGTAGGGGCACGGCATGCCGTGCCCCTACGAAATAACTGTCATTTTCTTTATTCTTTCGATTATCGCTTTTTCCTCAGGGATCCCTCCGCCCATGCGGCCTAAAAAATCAACTCGCGAGTCATCCTGAACCGCGAGGCGTACGTCTTCAACCATTTGTCCCGCGCTCATTTCCACAACAAGAAATTTTGTTCCACGCCCGGCAATCCGCCTTATTTCTTTATATGGAAACGGCCATAACGATATGGGTCTAAAAATTCCGGCTTTTATTCCCTCTTTTCGAAGATCATTCGCGCAAACACGAGCAATACGGCTCACCGCGCCGTAAGAAACTATCACAACATCTGCGTCTTTTGTCGGATATTCTTCATACCTTGTTTCTTTTTCGGAAATTCCTTTATATGTCTTTTGTAATTCTTCGTTAAGTTTCTCAAGAGAACCGGGTTTCAGCCACAAACTTCTTATGCTTTTCGCGGAGCGATTCTTTGCTCCGGTTAATGCCCACGGTTTATCTATTATTTTTTTCGGTTTGATATTCTCGTCAAATTCCAAAGGTTCCATCATCTGTCCCAATATGCCGTCGGCAAGGATCATTACCGGGATCCTATATTTGTCCGCCAAGTCAAACGCCTCAAACGTAAAATCGAACATTTCCTGCACGTTCGCCGGAGCCAGAACGATTATTCTATAATCACCGTGTCCACCGCCTTTTGTTGCCTGAAAATAATCACTTTGCGACGGCGCGATGTTTCCGAGTCCCGGTCCGCCGCGCATAATGTTTATTATGACTGCCGGAAGACGACATCCGGCCAAATATGAAATGCCTTCCTGTTTCAAGCTTATGCCGGGACTGGAAGATGAGGTCATCGCGCGCGCTCGGGCAACCGACGCGCCGAAAACCATGTTTATCGCCGCGAGCTCGCTTTCCGCTTGAATAAACGTTCCGTTTTCTTCTTCCATTCTGCGTGACATATACGCGGTCAGCTCATTTTGCGGCGTTATGGGATATCCCGCGTAAAACCGGCAAGCCGCCCTTATCGCGCCTTCCCCGCACGCTTCATTTCCTGTACATAAATATCTTTTCTTCATAGTTATTCTGTTTTAAGATCTTAGGTATATAAAGACACGATTCGTAAGGGTAAGGTCACGGCATGCCGTGCCCCTACGTATTTTAAATTAATTCCCAATTTGTTTCCTGAATTGTGACAATATACACTCTTCCCTACGGTTAGCCGGAACTTATTTCTATCGCCGAGTCCGGACACATTATAGCACATAATCCGCACCCGATACATTCTTCGGGCGCCTTTACGATAACACACTGAACCCCGCGTTCATTAACTTTTCCGCCTTTATCCAAAACCTTTTTGGGACACACCTTGACACAAAACATACACCCCTTACATCTTTCAGCATCTATCCTGATCTTTATTTTCTTCCCGTCCATAATTTCAAAACCCCAATTCTGCTTCTATTGTTGCGGCGATCTCATCGGGTGTAAGGTGATATTTTCGCAAAAGTTCCTCTCGCGCGCCATGTTCTATAAACTCATCGGGAAGCGCCAGGCATCTAACCTTTACATCCGGAGTGTTTTCTCTTTCAAAAAATTCCAGAACCGCGCTTCCGAAACCGCCGGAAGCAATGTTTTCTTCTAAAATAAAAATTTGTTTTTTCTCCAGAGCCGCCTCTTCGATCAAATTCTTGTCCAAAGGTTTAATGAACCTGGCGTTTATCACTTCTATTTCAATATCTTTTTTTGACAATATTTCCGCCGCGAGAAGCGCCGAATTCGTCATGTTGCCGACCGCGATAACCACGGCATTATCTCCACCTCGCAATTTTTCCGAACACCCGATCTCGAGTTTTCGACAGGAAGAACTCGGAACGATCCGTTTCGCTTCCGCGCGAGGATATCTTATAACAACCGGCCTAGACCATTCTACCGCTTTTTCCATCATAAGCTGAAGTTCTTCGCCGTCTTTCGGCGCCAAAACGAGAAACCCCGGCAAGTTTCTTGTGTATGAAATATCAAACACCCCGTGATGCGTCGGACCGTCCCTTCCAACCAAGCCCGCTCTATCAAGACAAAAAATAACCGGCAGTTTTTGAAGCGCCACGTCATGAATGAGCTGGTCATACGCGCGTTGAAGAAAGGTCGAATAAACCGCGACTATCGGAATCAATCCGCCTTTGGCAATTCCCGCGGCGAAAGTCACCGCGTGCGCTTCGGTGATCCCAACGTCAAAAAATCTTTCGGGAAACTTTTCAGAAAACGATCTTAGCCCGGTTCCGTCGGGCATTGCCGCCGTAATAGCGACAACTTTCGGATTTTTCGTTCCAAGTTCCGTTATCTTTTCTGAGAAATGATCCGTAAATGTTTTTTCTTTATTTTTATTCGCGGGGATCTTCCCCGTATTTATGTTAAACGCTTCCACTCCGTGAAACTTTGTAGGTTCTTGTTCTGAAAATTCGTAGCCTTTCCCTTTTTTTGTGATCGCGTGTATAAGCACGGGCTCTTTCATATTCCGAACTCTTTGTATAATAGATATCATCTGTTCAAGATCATGCCCGTCCACGGGTCCAAAATAACGAAACCCCAATTCTTCGAACAAAATTCCGGGAACTAAAAGATTTTTCAGTCCTTCCTGAACCTTCTTAACCGTTCTATACGCCGCGGGACCCACTTTCGGTATTTTTTTTACTATTCTTTCCCCTTCTTCCCGCACTCTGTTATATAAGGGGTTTGTCATAACGTTTGTCAAATATCTTGAAAGCGCGCCGACCGGTTTTGATATGCACTGTTCGTTATCGTTCAATATAACTATCAGATTTTTCTGCATATGACCGGCATGATTCAGTCCTTCAAAAGCAAGTCCGGTTGAAAGCGCCGCGTCCCCGATGATCGCTATAACTTTATTATCTTCACCTTTTATGCTCTCTGCCGTTAAAAGTCCAAGTGCCGATGATATTGATGTGGAGCTGTGTCCGCACGTAAAAGGATCGTGTTCGCTTTCAAAGGCGTTTGGAAATCCACTGAGACCTCCCATTTCACGCAGTGTGTCAAATTTTTCAAATCTGCCGGTAAGCAATTTGTGGGCGTAGCTTTGGTGCCCGACATCCCAAACGATTTTATCTTTCGGACTTTCCATGCAATAATGCACCGCTATCGCCAGTTCCACCGCGCCCAAACTCGCCGCAATGTGTCCGCCTTTTTGGGATGTCACATCGATTATTTTTTTGCGTATTTCACCTGAAAGCTGTTTGAGTTTTGAAATGTCCAGCCGTTTCAGATCTTCGGGTGAGGTTATTTTATGTAATATTTTTCCCATTTTTCTTTTTTTATTCCTAAAACCCACTTACCCCGATTGCACCTCGTAGGTGAGAATTGCACCTACGAGGTGCAATCGGGGGATGACAGAAAAAGGTGTTTTTCGACAGACCTATTATTTTTCCGGAAACGGTTCTTTTTTGAAGCTTCCGTCATCATTTTTTGTAAGTTCGTCAATTCTACTTTTCGCTTTACCGAGTTTCTCCCGGCACACGCGAACAAGTTTAATTCCTTCTTCATATTGTTTTAGCGACGCGTCGAGTGAAATGTCGCCTTTTTCAAGCTTAGCCACGATCGCCTCAAGTTCTCCGATCGCTTCTTCAAAATCCATGTTCTTCATTTTTCCCCCGAACCATTTTACAGTTCTATTTTTTCCACTACGCTCTCGAGAACACCATCGATGAATTTTGTGCGGATAGAATCACCTTTTTTAAAATCTGCCGCATGCCGCTTCACTTTTTCACCTTTAAAAGTTATGCTGTATCCTCTTTCAAGAACGGCTAAAGGGCTTAACACATCGAGTTTGCCAGCCACCAGAGCGATTTTTCCTTGTTTCATCTCCACAAGATACCGCATGCCGGTAACGGCTCTTTTTTTTAACTCGTCGATCTCCTGCTCCATTCGAAGCAGAACGTTCACCGGAGCGCGAAGAACATAACTGGTTTCCAGCGCGGTGACGGATCTTTCAAGCGATCTGATTTTAGTTCTGGCGGCTAAAGATAATCTTTCTTCACTTTGCCTCACGCGACTCTCGAGCTCTTCCATAGACGGAAAAACTTCTTCCGCCGCCGCTGATGGAGTAGGCGCGCGAAAATCCGCTGTGAAATCGGAAATCGTATAGTCAACTTCATGCCCGACGGCACTTACAACCGGAATACGCGATTTATTGATCGCTCTGGCAACAATTTCTTCATTAAAAGGCCACAGATCTTCAAGGCTTCCCCCGCCTCGCGTTACGATAATAACCTGAACCGGACAATGTTCATCGCCGGTGACCGTTATCCATTCATTATACTCGTTAAATTCTTCAATAGCACGCGCGATCTTTTCTTTCGCCCCCGCGCCCTGAACTTGAACGGGATTCACCGTAATTTCAATATTGGGGTTTCTTCGCCGCGCGATCTTTAATATATCCCTTATCGCGGCGCCGGTGCCGGATGTAACTATTCCCACATGCCTCGGGAAAAAAGGTAGAGTTTTTTTTCGCGCCGTTTCAAACAAACCTTCTTTGCGTAACTTTTCCTTTAACTGTTCAAACGCCAGAGCGAGCGTTCCTTTTCCTTTGGGCTCTAAATCCTGCACATATAGCTGGTATTGTCCTCTTTTATCATAAACACTGATCCTGCCGGAACACAAAACGGATAACCCGTCTTCGACGGTAAAAGTGTTACGCGCGCCGGCGGATCTGAACATAACGCAGTTTAATAAACTGTTTTTATCCTTAAGACTAAAATACATGTGCCCGGCCGATGAGACGGTAAGGTTTGTAACCTCTCCTTCGACCCAGATATCGCTGAACGACCCTTCTAAAATAAACCGTATATCTTTCGTAATATCCGTAACTGTATAGACCCGCGCGTCATTCATCTTTTTTTCCAATTCGTATTTTAATTCAATACCCGCAAACAACTTCGTAGGTTGTGTATTGTCACAATTCGGGCAACAAATCGATAGCGACCGGGACCACCCGACCATTTTGTCCCCTCTTCAATTAATCGGACAAGGCAGGCCTTGTCCCTACGAATAATATAAAATATGCTCAACAAATCGTAGGGGCCGGGCCTGCCCGGCCCTTTTATCCCCATCATCATTGATAACCTTTATATGTTGGTGCCATTATAAACGGTTACCTGAATTGTGACAATGTGCCCCGACTCTTACATTTTTTCCCGCACTCTTTTTATTTCGCGGGCTTTTCCGGTTTTTTCGTCTATATCGATTATTACTCCGTGCATTTGAACATCGTCCGTCGCCATATCGAACGGCGTGGGAAGCTGGGTCAAATACCTTTCTAAGATTTTATCTTTCTTCCTGCCTATTACGGAATCATAGGGTCCGGTCATACCGCAATCGGTAATGTAAGCGGTGCCTTCCGGAAGAATTTTTTCATCCGCCGTCTGAATATGTGTATGCGTGCCGACTACAGCGCTGACTTCACCGTCCAAATACCAACCCATCGCGACTTTCTCACTTGTCGCTTCCGCGTGTATGTCAACGATAATTATCGGGGTTACTTCCTTTAAGTCGCTGACCGCTTTCTTGGCGCTTCTAAACGGGCACTCAACCGCGTCCATAAAAACCCTTCCGATAACGTTAATTATTCCCACTTTTTTACCGGTAGGAGTTTTTATTATGAGGGCCCCTTTCCCCGGCGCTCCTTCCGGATAATTAAGGGGTCTGGTCAATTTATCCGATGAATTTAAAAATTTATATATCTCGCGTTTTTTCCAAATATGATCGCCCGAAGTCAAAGCATCCGCGCCGGCGGAAAAAAGTTCTTCCGCTATACGAGGAGTCAATCCGCTTCCGCCGGCCGCGTTTTCCGCGTTGACAATAGCAAGATCTATCTTTTCTCTTTCTTTTAAAAGGTCCAGTCTCCCGCCGATGATATTTCTCCCGGGCCTGCCCACAACATCTCCAACAAACAAAACACGCATAAGACTCCTCTCATAATAACAACCGAAACAACCTCGTAAGTTAGTGGTGTGCCGCCACCAACCAATTTCGTAGGGGCACGGCATGCCGTGCCCCTACGTACGATTCCCCAAATAAAAAACATTGTAAGGGCACGGCGTGCCGTGCCCCTACGAAGTTGATTGGTGGTGATTATTTCGCGTATTCTATCGAACGAGTCTCCCGAATAACCATAACCTTGATCTGTCCGGGATATTGCAAACTTTGTTCGATCTTCTTTTTTATTTCCAACGCGACCACCGCGGCGTTGGCATCATCAATTTTGTCCGGCTGAACAATAACACGAATTTCACGACCGGCTTGGATCGCGTAAGTTTTTTCAACTCCGGAAAATTCATTCGCGATCGCTTCCAGATCGTCCAATCTCTTTACATAAGATTCCAACGTTTCTCTGCGCGCTCCCGGACGACTCGCGCTTATCGTGTCAGCCGCTTGCACAAGAACCGCCAAAAGTGTTTTTGGTTCAACGTCCCCGTGATGAGCCGCGATCGCGTGAACCACGGTATTGGGTTCTCCGCATTTCCTCGCGAGTTCCGCTCCAAGCGCCGCGTGAGGTCCCTCCATTTCATGAGAAACAGCTTTACCTATATCATGAAGCGCCCCTATCCGTTTAGCAAGTGTCGTATCCAATCGAAGTTCGCCCGCCATCACCGACATTAAATACGCCGTCTCTTTCGAATGCTGAAGAACATTCTGTCCATAACTTGTACGATATTTAAGCCTGCCCAAAAGCCTTACGATTTCTGAGTGAACTCCGTGTATTCCCAGATCCAAAAGCGTATTTTCGCCTTCTTCCTTTATTTTAGCTTCCATTTCTTTTTTTACTTTTTCAACAACCTCTTCTATTCGGCCGGGATGTATTCTTCCGTCTTCTATTAAGCGTTCCAAAGAGATCCTGGCTATTTCTCGACGAAATTTATCAAATCCGGAAATTACAACCGCCTCCGGTGTGTCATCGATTATAATGTCAACACCTGTCGCCATTTCCATCGCCCTGATATTTCTTCCTTCTCTACCTATTATTCTGCCTTTCATCTCCTCCGATGGAAGGTTAACCACACTTACCGTCGTCTCAACGGTATGATCCATGGCGCATTTTTCAATCGCCAACCCAACTATCTTTCTTGCTTCCCTGTCCGCTTTATCTTTTGTTTCTTCCTGCACTCTCTTTATCGTATACGCCGCATCATGCCGCGCTTCATCTTCCATTTTTTTGACCAACATCGCTTTTGCTTGTTCTTTGCTCATTCCGGAAATATCCTGCAGACGCGTTTTTTCTTCCTGTAAAAGACCGTTCAGTTCTTCTTTGTGATGATTGATCTCATCATGTTTCTGTTTGAGATCGTCTTCGTTCTTTTTCAGATCCGATTCGCGCCGCTCGATAAATTCCATTTTCTTATCGGTGTTTTCTTCTCTTTGCAGAAGACGTTTTTCCATTACCGAAATTTCTTTTCTGCGCTCTTTCGCTTCTTCTTCAAATTCCGCGCGCATTTTAAGAGACAGATCTTTCGCTTCGAGCATAGATTCTCTTTTTCTGCGTTCGGCTTCCACTTTGGAATCGTTTATTATGTTTTTGGCTTTCTCTTCCGCCCGTTTCACTTTCATTTTGGCGGTATATTTTCTTAAAACGAATCCGAGGAGAAAGAAAAAGATCCCCCCTAAAAAAGCAAACCCAAAGTAAGTCATGCCATCATACGTTCCCATATTATTCCTCCCTTTTTATAAATACGGCACTCGAGGAAAATAAAATTCAACTTTGAAATGTTAGTTTAAGACTTTTAATCCGTTATAACGCTTAGAACGGGACGATCATGGGGATCTGAAGGAAGAGAGTCGACTATCTGAAAATCAAAAGCTAATCCAATAGTTTTAGCGGAAGATAGATCGCGTTCGGAAAGAAATCGATCGTAAAAACCTTTTCCTCTTCCTAAACGCATATTTTTGTTGTCATACGCAAGCGCCGGTACCACTATTAAATCTATCTCCTTTAAAGCTACTGTCTTTTTGACCGACATTTTCGGCTGTTCCGTGCCGAAAGGTCCTTTTTCCAAGCACTCTAATGCTTTAAGTTCAGAAGCTAAAATCGTTTTATTCGGCGGTTCGATATAAGGAACCGCAACTCTTTTTCCTTGTTTTAATGCCTCTTCGATAAAATTATAGGTATTCACTTCCTGAGGCAAAGAAACATATGCCATAACCGTGCCCGCCGCCTTAAACTCTTTGGTTAAAAGAAGTTTCTCCTGAATTATCAGGCTTCTTTCGTCCCTTAAAGCTGAAGATTGCCCCCGCAGGCGCCTGATCATCTTTTTTCTGATCTCTTCTTTTTTTTTCCGGATGATCGAAATTTCTGAATCCATAATATTATACCCTAATACTCAAAATATAACTACATTTATCGTGCAATATAAAAACCCAATTGCTCCGCCACGACTCCACCTTGACACCCTAATCTCACCTCGTAGGTGGAACTTGTTCCACCTACGAGGTGGAATTGGGGAAGTGGAATCGGGAAACAACCTACGAGAAAACACAAAAACGTCCTAATCGCCTATGTTAACAACGCTGTTAGGAGAATGCAAGCTAACCAGATGGATGCCTACACCGTCTCAACCTTTTCGATCTCCGGCACTTCTTTCTTTAACGTCTGTTCCACAACAGATTTAAGCGTCATTTGACTCATCGGACACCCACTGCAAGCACCTTTTAACCGCACTTTTACAACATTTTCCTTAACTTCAACAAATTCTATGTCCCCGCCATCCCTTTGGAGGAGCGGTCTTACTTTTTCAATTGCTTGTCTTATTTTTTCTTCCATTTTTCCTCCTTAAATTCCTTATTTCCAGTTAAAAAGCATACTACTATACCTCATCGTTAAAGTCAAATCCCGAATTCCACTAGTAGTGTCAAGATAATTGGGCACTTTCATATTTAAGTTCTTTGATATCTTCCCCCATGGGGGAAGACGGCTCACCCTTTGGTTGCTTCACACTATCTATATGCTGAATTATTCCGTATACCCAGTAATCTACACTTCT
>JADHWG010000058.1 GCA_016783605.1 Candidatus Omnitrophota bacterium
CCGGGGATGACGTTGTCTGTGGCGGGAGATGATGGGGCGAGTGACGATTTGGGGAAAAAGTTTCCCGGTCTTGCGGCGGTTTTGAGTGATATCCCGGAAAAGTACAACAACCATGGTGTGGATTATGCGTCACTTGCTGAGGCTTTCAGGGAGGCGCCTTTGGTGGCGGAGTTGAGGACGAAAAAGATTGAGGATGTAGAGGAATACATGGGTAGTTTTTTTGAAAAAATATTTAAAGAAAAAGGTGAAGTTGAAACTAAATTGGAGGAAAATGGTATCAGGGGCAAGAAAATCCAAGAGATAAAAATTGATGTTGCTGTTGATGTTTCGTCCAATTTCAATATCGAGGAAAAAACAATTGATGGATCGAGTGTCGAGAGAAGCGAAGAAAATACATATCGGTTTCAGGTCGTGTTTAGACAAATAATAAAAGGAGATGGAGGAGAAGCGTTATCCGTAAAAGTTCAATTTCCCCATGGAGAAGAAATGGTGATGATCACAGATGTGCACTTGTCTACAGTTACGATACCCAAAGAGGGAGTAACGGCGCTGATGCAGAATTTTGCGGCGAATGTGCTTGAGGATAAAGGAGTTCCGGATGATATACAGAAAATTATCGCGGAGAATGTTGTTACTTTTTCAAAAATGAAAGAAAAATCCGGTCTAATATTTTCTAAAGCGGCTGTATTTGATAACGGGTTAGGTTTGTTTTTGTCGAAACTCGCGCGCGCGGGGATACAGATTGGTGTAGTGGCGCCGGAACTTTGGCAGAGAGACGCGATTGCGGCATTGAATGAAGAAGAGAAAGTAAATATTGTGTGTTTGGATAATGTGGGAGACGCGTTTGATAAAATGCAGGCGAGTAGTTATTACTATTTTAAGACCGAGGATGATCCTGACTGGAGCGAGACGAGGGGCATAATTCAGTGTGATATTACGGGAAAGATCGCGATAATTATCGGTGCGCTTGCCGCGGCGAATCATGTGACGGATGTTGATGTGATTAAGTATATGGAACAGTTGGCTGATCGGTTTAGGCAGGCGGTTTGATCGTATATCGTATGTCGCATATCGTATATCGCGGAGAATTTCCGCCGGAGGCAGTCCCGCCTCCGGCGGGTACTTTTTGCGATATACGACATACTACATACGACATACGAATTATGCTTGACAAAGAATGCCGATTGTGATACTTTCAGTGTTCAGATAGGGGGCTTAGATAACATGAAAACGAAAATGGTTAAACATAAAGAGGTTACCCACGATTGGTTTGTGGTGGATGCGGAGGATAAGGTGTTGGGACGGGTTTCGACTCAAATCGCAGGGATGTTGAGCGGGAAGAACCGGCCGGATTATACTCCGAATGTGGATAATGGAGCGGGCGTGGTTGTTATAAACTGCGGCAAAGTAAGAGTTACCGGCAAGAAAGAAAGCCAGAAGGTCTATAAAAGGTTTTCCGGTTATCCAAGCGGGCAAAGGGAAGTTGTGTATAGCAAGATGTTCGAAAAAAGTCCCGAATATATCGTAAGGCACGCGGTTATGGGGATGCTGCCGAAAAACAAGCTGGGTAGTCGAATGATCAAGAGGTTAAAGCTGTACGTGGGCGCGGAGCATCGTCAAACGGCGCAGAAGCCGAAAGAAAAAAAAGTATAACGAGAAGGTTTAAATATGAAAGAACAGAACGAATATATTGCAGTAGGCAGGCGTAAAGAATCCGTTGCGAGGGTACGTCTTCGTCCGGGCAAGGGAAAGATCCGGGTCAATAAACGCGGCTTTGAAGATTTTTTTCCGAGAGAAACTCACAGGATTATTATCACAAACCCTTTAAAAGTGGCGGGACGGACGGATAAGTTTGATGTCTTTGCCAACATAACCGGCGGCGGCATAAGCGGTCAGGCGGGAGCGTTGAAGCACGGTATCGCGAGGGCTTTACTTAAAAGCGATGACACTTTGAGGATCGTTTTAAGGAAAGCCGGGTTTCTTACACGTGATCCGAGAGCAAAGGAGAGAAAAAAGTACGGACAGAAACGCGCCCGTAAGAATTTTCAATTTTCAAAACGTTAGGATATTTTTAGTTTATGAAAAAGCAAAAAAGCCGCGGGTAGTCCTCGCGGCTTTTTTTGTTTGCGGGGGGTTGAAAGGTGTTATGGTTCCATCTACGAGGAGGAACCATAACACCTCGTAGATGGAAAAGGGGGGTAGGATAGATATCCCGGTTCATGTTGTGACTATTATTTCCAATTGTAAGGAAGGGCACGGCATGCCGTGCCCCTACGTATTTTAAATTAGCCTGAATTGTAGAAATATACAAGGGGGCATATTTCCGCGCCCCTACTTGTTTGCATTAATGCTTGCATTGAGCGTTAATATAACTATAATTACTTTTAAAGGGGAGATGAAATGATTAAAATCGGTGTTGTCGGCGCGACAGGGTATACGGGGGAAGAACTTGTTGAAGTTCTTTTGAAAAACACGGAAGTTGAGATAACTTCTCTTTCGGCGCTTGTCGAGAAAGAAGTGCCGTTTTCGGAGCTTTATCCGAGGTTTGGTAAGAAAATTTCTTTGAAATGCAAAAATCTTAATGTTGATGACGTCGCAAAAAAATGTGATCTGGTTTTTCTCGCGCTTCCTCATACGGTTTCAATGAAAATTGCGCCTTTATTTATCAAAAAGGGTAAAAAGGTGATAGACTTAAGCGCGGATTATCGTTTAAAACAAAAGACGTATGAGAAGTGGTATGGAGCCAAGCATACGGATGCAGATAATCTTAAAAGTGCGGTGTATGGACTTCCGGAGATCAATCGCGAAAAAATTAAAAAAGCGGATTTTGTCGCGAATCCGGGTTGTTATCCTACAAGCGTGATATTGGGACTTCTTCCGATCGCGAAACTTGCGGCGAATGCCGGGCTCGAGGTTATAGCGGATTCCAAAAGCGCGGTTACCGGCGCGGGGCGTAAGGCTCTGGTGTCGTTATCGTTCGGAGAAGTGGACGAAAATTTTAAATGTTATAAAGCGAACGAGCATCAGCATATTCCGGAGATGGAATATATTTCCTCCGGGGTTGCCGGAAAAAAAATGAAGATAAATTTCATTCCGCATCTTTTGCCGGTGAAACGGGGGATATTGACAACGATGTATATCAAACATAAGGATCTGCCAAGCGAGAAAGAAATGTATGGGTTGTATGAAAACTGTTTTAAAAATGAACCTTTCGTTCGTTTGAGGCCTTGCGGTGAGATGCCGTCGCTTCAAGACGCCGCGGGCACGAATTTTTGCGATATCGGGATCAAGGTCGCGCGTAAAATGGTGATCATCGTGTCGGTGATCGATAATCTTTTAAAAGGTGCGAGCGGGCAGGCCGTTCAAAACATGAATATTATGTACGGCATTAACGAAAAAAACGGATTGCTGTAAGGCAGAAGAATTTCGGGGAGCCGGGATAAAATGAAAGAAAATAAACTTCCAAAAGGTTTTTTAGTCAGCGGAGTGTATTCCGGGGTTAAGCGCAAACGAAAGGACCTCGCGCTTTTTTATTCTGAGGTGCCTTGCAAAACGGCGGCGATTTTTACTAAGAACAAGGTTAAAGCCGCGCCTTTGGTGTTGGCCGAGCGTCAGCTGAAGAAGAATAATCTTGTCAGTGCCGTTATTGTTAATAGCGGTAACGCGAATTGTATGACCGGCGCGCGCGGTATGCGGGACGCCGAACGAATGGCGAAAGAAGTTGCAAAGGCGCTTGGTTGCGCGGAAGACGCGGTGTTGGTTTCATCGACGGGAATAATCGGTAAATTTATGCCTATGGATAAGATTGTCGGAAGTATTGGGCATCTTGTCAAAAAGCTCTCACGAAAAGCTCTTAATGCGGCGGCGGAAGGCATTATAACGACGGATCGTTTTAAAAAGATAGTCTCGCGTGAATTTATTGCGGGCGGTGAAAAAATTACCATAACCGGTGTTGCTAAAGGTGCCGGAATGATAGAGCCCGATATGGCGACGATGCTTTGCTACATACTGACTGATGCGGATATATCGCGGGACGCTTTAAAAAAAGCTTTGTCCTCGGCCGCGGCGGGTTCCTTTAACGCGATAACGGTTGATGGCGATATGAGCACCAATGACACCGTTATGCTTTTGGCGAACGCCGAAGCCGGAAATAAAACGATAAAAAATAATGGCGCGGCGTTTGCCGCGTTTCAAAAAAAATTGAATGAAGTTTCTAAAGAACTTGCAAAGATGGTTGTGCGTGACGGGGAAGGTGCCACAAAATTTATTGAAGTTAAGGTTCTCGGGGCGAAGTCTTTAAAGGATGCTCATAAAGCGGCGAACGCGATCGCCGGTTCAATGCTTGTTAAATGCGCTGTTTTGGGAGGGGATCCGAATTGGGGGCGAATAGCGTCTTCCGTCGGTTCTTCCGGAGTTCCTTTTGATCCCGACAAACTGGAAATAGTTTTGGACGGAGTTACGTTCGTAAAGAACGGTGTGTTTCATCCGACAAGAAAGAAAACGGATTTGGTTTTTAAGGGGAATGACGTTTTGATAGAGGTGGATCTCGCCCGCGGGAAAAAACACGCGAGTGTGTTTACGTGCGATATTACGAAAAAATATATCGAACTTAACGCGCATTATACGACGTAGGGTGTATATTGTCACAATTGAGGTAACCGTTTACAATGGCATCAACATATAAAGGTTATCAATGATGATGGGGATAAAAGGGCAGGGCAGGCCCGGCCCCTACGATTTGTTGGTCATGTTTTATATTATTCGTAGGGACAAGGCCTGCCTTGTCCGATTAATTGAAGAGGGGACAAAATGGTCGGGTGTCCCTGGTCACTATCGATTTGTTACCTGAAGTGTGACAATATACAAGGGGCGGACTCGTGTGTCCGTCCGTGAATGATGATAAAAGGGTAGAGATCCCGGCTCAAGGTCGGGATGGTAATGTTTGGATGGAGTGTAACACATGAAAGAAGCGATTCGAAAAAGTGAAGTTTTGATCGAGGCACTGCCTTACATAAAAGAATTTTTCGGCAAAGTGATAGTTATAAAATTCGGAGGCAGTTCTTTACATGATGATGCCGCCCGCGGTGAGGTTTTAAAGGACATTGTCTTTATGCGCTACGCGGGTATGAAACCGGTGTTGGTGCATGGAGGCGGGCCGAAAATAAACGCCAAACTTAAAGAAGCCAATATTAAAACGAAGTTTGTTGACGGGCTTAGGGTTACCTGTGAGAGATCTATGGGGGTTGTGGATTCGGCTCTTACGGAAATAAATAAAGATCTGGTTGATGAGATCAAGTCTCTCGGAGCTGAGGCGTTCGGACTAAGCGGGAAAGAAAACAATATCGTACAGACCACGAAACGTGCCGACGCGGATCTGGGGTTTGTCGGAAGCATAGAAACGATCGATACAACGGTTTTGCGCCGTTTAATGGATACGAATATTATTCCCGTGATCTGTCCGGTTGGAAAAGGCAAAGATAACAAGCTATATAACGTGAACGCCGATGAAGTTGCTTCTAAAATGGCGATAGCCTTGAGCGCCGAAAAACTTGCCGTTTTGACGAATGTCAGAGGCGTTATGAAAGATAAATCTGATCCGGAATCTTTGTTTCAATCTTTGACGTCCAAAGAGGCGACTCGTTTGATCGAAACCGGCGTTATCGCCGGAGGAATGGTGCCGAAAGTAAAAGCGTGTCTTGATGCGCTTGCCGGAGGCGTGAGGAAGGCGCACATTGTTGACGCGAATCTTTCGCACGCGTTACTTTTGGAAATTTTTACGGATGAAGGGATTGGGACGGAAATTGTTGGTCGTTAACTCGTTGATTGTTGGTTCGTTGATCGTTGATTGGATGTTTTTGTTACGTGGGGTAAGGGGCAGGGGAACAAGTTTCAAGTTGCAAGCTTCAGGTTGCAGGTTTTCCGCCGAAGGCGGACCCGCCTTCGGCGGGGAACCTGTAACGTGTAACATGAAACGTGAAACTTGAATTTTGATATAGGAGAAAAAATGAACTTCGAAGAAGTAAAAAAAACATATAACGATTATGTGCTTCCGACTTATACTCGGACGGATCTTTGTCTTGTCAAAGGGGAAGGCGTGTGGGTATGGGATACGAACGGGAAAAAATATTTGGATTTTTTTCCGGGATGGGCGGTCAGCGGGATAGGACATCGGCATCCCAAAGTGGTTGCAAGGTTGGAGGAACAGCTTGCGAGGATACTGCACGTGTCGAATAATTTTTACAACGAACTGCAGGGGACGCTTGCAGGAAAAATAATTGAATATTCGTTTCCCGGAAAAGTGTTTTTTTCAAATAGCGGCGCCGAGGCCAATGAAGGTGCGATAAAATTGGCCCGCAGTTACGGTAAAGGGAAGCGGTACGAAATCATTACGATGGAGAATTCTTTTCACGGCCGTACACTGGCGACTTTAACCGCGACGGGGCAGGATAAAGTCAAAGTTGGGTTCAGCCCATTGCCAGAGGGTTTTAAACATGTTCCCTTTAATGATATTGGCGCTTTTTCCGACGCTGTAACTGAAAAGACGGTTGCTGTTATTCTGGAGCCGATACAGGGCGAAGGCGGGATAAATACGGCCGATGTTAAGTATATGAAAGACATGAAAAAAATCTGTGAAGAAAAAGATATGCTTTTTATCGTTGATGAAGTTCAGACCTGTATGGGGCGTACGGGGGAAATGTTCGCGTATAAACATTTTGGTGTCTCTCCGGACGCGATGACGCTCGCGAAGTCTTTGGGCGGCGGACTTCCGATAGGGGCACTGGTCGTTTCTGAAAAAATTAAAGATGTCCTTGGACCCGGATCGCACGCGTCTACTTTTGGGGGAAGTCCGATCGTTTCCGCCGCGTCGCTGGGCGTGTTTTCAGCGATTGAAGAAGAAAATTTGTTGGAAAATGTCGCGCGGATGGGAGATTATCTTGTTTCGAGTCTTCTTAAGATGAAAGAGAAACATAGCGTGATAGGTGAGATCAAGGGAAAAGGACTAATGATCGGTGTTGAGCTGAATATCGATGACGCATCCGGTATTGCCGAAGAATGCATGAAAGACGGACTTTTGATAAATTGTACGCAGAAGAACATATTGAGGATCATGCCGCCGATCACCGTTAATAAAACGGATATTGACCTGGCGATGGAAAAACTTTCTAAAGTTTTGGAGAAGGTATGAAAAAGAAAAATCTGATCACGATAGGAGACCTTACGCGGAAAGAAATTTTTAGTATTTTTAAACTTGCCGCAAAACTGAAAAATAGGCCGCTATCTAAAAAACGAGCGCTGGGGAACAAAACGCTCGCGCTTTTGTTCCAGAAGCCGTCAAACAGGACTCGAATATCGTTTGAGGTGGCTATGGTGCATTTGGGCGGGTATGTTCTATATCTGAGCCCGCGTGAAATTGACATGGGCAAGCGTGAGTCCGTGAAAGATGTAGCTCGTGTAATTTCAAGGTATGTTGACGGCATTGTGGGGCGCGTTTTTCGGCATCAAGATATTCAGGATATCGCGAAATATTCGGATGTCCCGGTAATTAACGGATTGTCCGATCTGGCGCATCCGTGCCAGGCTTTGAGCGACATATTTACCGTGCGGGAGAAGAAGAAAAAATTTGGAAATATTACAGTTTCATACGTTGGAGACGGGAATAATGTGCTCAATTCTTTGCTTCTGGTTGGCGCGAAAACGGGAATTAATATGAAAGTGGCGACTCCGAGCGAATACAGACCGAGAAAAGAAATCTTTGACGAAGCCGCGGAAATAGCGAAGAAGAACGGAGCGCGTGTTGAAATGTTTCAGGATCCCTATGAGGCTGTTAAGGGTAGTGACATTGTTTATACCGATGTCTGGGTCAGCATGGGCGATGAGCAGGAAAGAGCGAAGCGTCTTAACGATTTTAAATCGTTCCAAGTGAATTCCGCTTTGATGCGGGCGGCGAAGAAAGACGCGCTTATTATGCATTGTCTTCCGGCGCATCGTGGTGAAGAAGTGACGGAAGTGATCGATGGAAAAAATTCAATAATTTATGATCAGGCGGAAAACAGGATGCATGTGCAAAAAGCGATTTTGTTGAGGATGCTGGGATGAAAAGGAAAAATTTAAGGTGCAGGTTGCAAGTTGCAGGTTGCAAGTTGCAGGTTGCAGGTTTTCCCGCCGGAGGCGGGTCGCTCTTGGCGTAAAGATTAAAACCTGAAACTTGAAGCCTGAAACTTGAAGCCTGAACTGCACCTCGTAGGTGGAATTCAGGTTTGCGGATGGCTGAAATAAAAAGAGAGAAACTGGGAGAGATGTATCATGGCAAAGAAAATAGTTTTAGCATATTCCGGAGGGCTGGATACTTCTGTCGCGATCAAGTGGCTCATGGAGCGGGGGTTTGAAGTTATCTGTTACATGGGCGATGTCGGGCAGGGAGCCGATACCGAAACCAGCCGCGCGAGGGCTCTTGAGATCGGCGCTAAAGAATGTATGGTTGAGGACTTAAAAAAAAGTTTCATCGAAGGTTACGCGTTTCGCGCTCTTAAAGCGGGGGCGCTTTATCAGGGAAAATATAATCTGGCGACGGCGCTCTCAAGGCCCATTATTGCCGAGGGGATGGTTAACTTCGCGAAAAAGATAAACGCCGGAGCGTTAGCGCATGGGTGTACCGGAAAAGGCAATGATCAGGTTCGGTTTGAATCAACGTTCGCGATAATGGCGCCCGGTCTTGAAGTTATGGCGCCCGTTAGGGAATGGGAGCTAAAGACCCGCGAAGATGAAATTGATTACGCCCAGAAGCACGCGATACCCATAGAACAGACCAAAGAGAAACTGTACAGCATAGACAGGAACGCTTGGGGGGTCAGTGTCGAAGGTGGAAGCTTGGAAGATCCGCAAAGTGAGCCTTCACCGGACAGTTTTGTTATCGTCTCGCCCGTAGAGGACGCGCCGCAAAAATCCGAATCTGTTACCGTAACGTTTAAAAAAGGCGTTCCGGTATGCTTGAACGGAAAGAAAACGTCTTCGGTTAAATTGGTTGAAACTTTGAATGAAGTTGGCGGCAAACACGGTATCGGTCGGGTGGATATGATCGAAGACAGGCTTGTCGGGATCAAGTCGCGTGAAGTGTATGAGGCGCCGGCATCAAGCATTCTTTACGCCGCGCATACCGCGCTTGAGGAGCTTGTTCTTGACAGGGACACGCGCAAGCTTAAGGAATCTCTGGCGGCGCGTTACGCGGAGCTGGTTTATAACGGGTTGTGGTTTACGCCTCTAAAAGAAGCGCTCGACGCATTTGTTGACAAAACTCAGGAACCTGTTTCGGGAGAGGTGAAAGTTAAACTGCATAAAGGAAAAGTGACCGTTTGCTCGAGGAAGAGTAAAGCCTCACGTTACAAAATGAAACTTGCCACTTACGGAAAAGCGGATGAGTTTGATCAGTCTTTGGCAAAAGGTTTTATCGATCTGTGGGTTTTGCCGTTTAAAAAATAACCATACCACCTACGAGGTGGAACTTGATTCCACCTCGTAGGTGGTATGGTGAATGACAAGCTTGTCATTCAAACAGGGGGAACTATTATGACTAAATTATGGGGCGGGAGGTTTTCCGGAGAGAAGATGGATCCTAAAGTTTTGGATTTTACGTCCAGCCTTTGTGTTGACAAAGAGCTTGCGGAATATGATTGCCTTAGCAATAAGGTTCAGGTTGAAATGTTAGCCAAGTGCGGTTTTATTTCCTCGGCAGAAGAGAAGAAATTTTTGAAGGTATTGAACGAGCTTTTGGTCGAGATACAGGAAAATCGTCTCAAACTTGTCGAATGCGAAGATATTCATTCTCTCATACAGGATTATGTCGAAGAACGCCTTCCGCTTCTTGCGGCAAAACTGCATACCGGACGAAGCCGGAACGAACAGGTGGTAAATGATGTCAGGCTTTATTGCAAGGATAAGATAACTTCCATTATTTCGCTTATAGCGGCTTTACAGAAGAAATTGGTCTTAAAAGCCGAAACAATGACAGATGTTATTGTCCCGGGGTATACGCATCTCAATCGCGCTCAGCCGGTTCTCTTCTCGCATTTATTGATGGGGTATATCGAAATGCTTGAGCGAGATGCCGGGAGGCTTAAAGACGCGTTCGCGCGATTGGATGTTTCGGTTATGGGTTCCGGAGCGCTTGCCGGATCCGCGCTTGAACTTGACCGGAAATTTATCGCGAAAAAAATGGGGTTTAAGAAAATTTCCGCTAACAGCATTGATGCAGTCAGCGACAGGGATTTTATTTTGGAATTTGTTTCAGGTCTTTGTTTGGTGGCGGTGCATTTATCCAGGATGTCGGAGGATTTCATATTGTACACGACAGCTGAATTCGGATTTTTGGAGATAGACCCTGTTTATTGTACGGGAAGTTCTTTAATGCCGCAGAAACAAAATCCCGATGTATTGGAACTTATTCGAGGGAAAAGTTCTCTCGTGATAGGTGCGCTTAACAGCCTTTTTGTGCTTTTGAAGGGGCTACCGCATTCCTATAACAGGGATCTCCAGGAAGACAAAAAACCTTTGTTTGAATCGGTGAATACGGTTATGGCGGAGCTTGAGATCTTCTCCGGTGTTGTCGACTCTATTCAAGT
>JADHWG010000011.1 GCA_016783605.1 Candidatus Omnitrophota bacterium
CCCAATTGCACCTCGTAGGTGCAATTGGAGGGTTGCACCTACGAGGTGCAATTGGGGGGCGAGGTGGTATTGGGTGACGTCCATAATTATCAATTTTACGCTTCTACCGAAAGTTCGACAAGTTTGGCGTTCACTCCGGAAAGAATATCCAATTTATGAACCAGTTCTTTGTTTTTCGCTTCGTCCCCGACAAGTTCAAGGATAATAAGCCCGGTATTCGTACAGTCATCAAGAACGCCGTCATGTATTCCAAGACGCGTCTTAATGATACATCCCCATCCGGTAAGAATTTTTTGAACCGTCGGAGCTTCTTCTTTTCTCCTATTAACAAGAACCATCAATAATGTTTTTTTCATAGATCTCCTTTTACCTTTTTTGTCAAACAACCCTTATACGGGCGGACGCGAGGCCCGCCCCTACGAATGACCAAATACCATTTTTCCACCCTATCGTAGGGGCACGGCATGCCGCGCCCTTACGAATTCCGCTTGCGTTCTCCCAAAAGAACTATGTCCCTCAACGCTTCTTTATTTTTCGCCTGCATCCATTTTTTCTCGAATTTGGGATCCTGCACGATCTGCGCGATTGCGGATAACGCTCTTAAATGAAAATTGCGCTCGTCTTTCGTTCCGGCAATAACAAAAACTGTGTGTATTTTTTTCTTGTTTTCGGGAAACATAATTCCTTTACGACACCTGGCAAGCAAAATAACAAACGTGTGCTGACCCTTAACGATAATGTGCGGTATTGCCAGGTGCGGTCCCAATACAGTACTACTCTCTTTTTCTCTCTCAATAAGAAGTTCCAAAATAGCCGCTGGTGTTGTTTCTAATTTTTTTGATATTTTTTCGCTCACTTCGCGAAAAAATTCATCCATTTGAACCGGACCCTCAATATCCATCACTATACTTTTTTCAACAATTTTATCAAATCTGTCCTTTACTATTTCATCTCTTTCCTGAATGATCTCTTTAAGTTCCGCTTCGAGAGAAAAATCTATAAGTTCTTTTGCTGTAATCTTTTCGATCAAATGCAAAAGCGCGAAATCCTGTTTCGCGCGGGCTCTGCCGTAACCCCAAAAAACAAGAAGACCGGCTAAAAAAAGACCCGACCCGATAAGAAGAACCGCCGTTCCCATGTTAATAACCAGCACCCAGCACCCCAAAATACCCACTATCTGTATCCACGGATATAGGGGAGACTTAAACCGAGGCTGATAATTCTGAACCCCGCTTTCTCTCATAACGATCACACACAAACAAGAAAAAATGAAAGTGAATATCAGAACAAGGGACGCGGCCTTAACAAGCAAAGTCAGGTTAAGAAATAATGCCGACGCGATAAAAATACCGGTTACGCAGATCGCAACGATCGGCGTTTGAAAACGCTTGCTTATCCCTCCAAAAAAACGCGGCAAAAGGCGGTCACGACTAAGCGCTAAGGGATACCTGGACGCGGACAGTATCCCGGCATTCGCGGTCGAGACAAACGCCAATATCGCGGCGATCCCCAAAACGATCCGGCCGGTCTGGCCCATAAAAACAAAAGCGCCGTCAGAAATGGGAGTAAGCGAATTATCAAGCTTCCCCGCGCCAAGCACGCCGACAGTAACAAAAACCACCGCCGCGTACAAGATCCCGACCGTTACAAGCGACAGCACCATTCCAAGCGGAACGGTTTTAGCCGGATTTTTTACTTCTTCCGCAATACTCGCGATCTTTAATAACCCCCCATACGAAACAAACACAAACCCGGCAGTAGAGATAACCGCCACTGTTCCGTTCGGCATGAAAGGACTGAAATTCTGCAAATTAACCGCCGGAATACCTTTGGCGACATACACCAAAAGAAGTCCGATCAAAACAACCACAAAACCCACCTGAAACCTGCCGGCACCTTTCACCCCGATGATATTAACCGTGACAAAGAAAAGACATAATGCCACGCCGATCACGCGAATATCAACATCAACAATTAAACACGTAAACGCCGCCATCCCCAGAAGAGCGAACGAACTTTTAAGAGCGATCGAAAGCCATGTTAATATACCGTCTATGGTCCCTAACGCCGGCCCCATACTCCGGGTGACATAAAAATAAGTGCCGCCCGCTTTAGGCATGGCCGAGACAAGTTCCGCCTGGCTGAGCATCCCGGTTATCGCCAAAAGCCCTGCCAAAACATAAGAAACAACAACAGCCGGTCCGGCCAAGGCATGCGCCAACCCCGGTAAAATAAAAAGCCCGGAACTGATCATCGCACCCGTCGCCACACAAAACACATCAAGCAATTTTAATTCTCGTTTAAGTTTCATAGTGATTTAAGATAGATTATACACCATAACCCGCGTTTATGAAAAAACACCCGCCCAAAACAACCTCGTAGGTTGGAGGTTTGGTGGGTTATATTCGTAGGGGCACGGCATGCCGTGCCCTTCGTCACGCCAATCACCGATTCCATGAGGGCACGGCGTGCCGTGCCCCTACGATTTAAAAACTTCCTTTTAATGTTTTCTCTTCCAACTTCTTCATTTCATCTTTTAGCATCTCCGGAAGCGCCAAAATATCCACATCCATGAATCCTCGGATAATAATTGACTGCGCTTCTTCTTCGGTCATGCCTCGAGAAGTTAAATATTCTATTTCTTCTTTGCGTATTTTTCCGATCGCCGCTTCATGCGAAAGGTCAACATCCCTATAGTTTGTTTCAAGCTCGGGAACAGCATGTATTGTGCCCTCCTCGGATATTACAAGCCCCCTACACTCCAAATGTGCCTTTACGTTCTTCGCCTGGGCGCGAAGATCTCCTCTGGCGACAACTTTCCCGCCTAAACTTACTGCTCTTGAGACAATTTCGGCCTGTGTGTTTTTTTCTTTAAAAATGACTCTTGAACCGATGTCCTGCAAAGTTCCCGGATGTGACAATATCAAAGAGTTAAAGCTTGCTCTGGCGTTTTCTCCTGCCAAGACCGCTGTCGGATACATGACTATTTCCCGAACAGGTTTAAGACACACATAGTTGGAAACAAAACTCGCGCCCGGGCCCACCAAAGCCGCGCTCATAGGCCTTACTGAGACATCTTCTTTCCATGAATGTATCATCGTAAAATTCAGATATGCACCTTTCTTGACATAAAACTCCGACACCCCCAAATGAAAACTTTCTTCGGCACTCCCGGAAGAAGCGCATCCAGTTATGATATGCGCTTTCGCGCCTTCTTCCACAACCACCATATTCCGCACCCTCTGTTTAAAGGCGCGCCCTTTAAGAAAAAGACACGCCTGAATAGGGAACTCCACCTCACATCCTTTTTTTATCCGAATAAAATATCCGCCCTCGGTATTTTCAGGACACGTTTTATCCAGCTCTTTAAAAGCTTCCCCGTAATATTTCTTAGCACTCGGCACTTTTTCCAACGCGTCTTCCATCCGCATAATTTCTACGCCTTCTTGAAGACTTCTTGAAAAAAGCACAACACTATCTTCCTGCAAAAAACTTGCCGACCGCGCGCTTTCTGAAAGATCCATACCGCTGGACGCGACAAGTTCAGCGTCTTTTTCGTTAAAATCAAATTTTTCCATGACACTCCCTGCAATGTTCATATCCGTCTTTTTTAATTTCTTCAAACATCTCTTTCGGATTCCTGCCCGAGCACCAAAGCTCCCCGTCTATCAAAAGGCATCCTTTTCCGGCTCTTATGTAATCCAGGATATAGCCCGTATGGGTAATTATAAGCGCCGATTTCTCTTTTCCCGAAAGGTATTCGTCAAGAACTTTCCCCATTATGGAAATGTTTTCAATATCCACACCGGACTCCGGTTCATCAAGAAAAAGTATGTCCGCGGCCTGAAGCACCAGTTGAAACAGTTCTGATCTTTTGATTTCTCCTCCGGAAAAAGATAAATTTATGTCCCTTTCCAAATGCTTTTCAAGTGACAGCTCTTTCGCCAGAGTTTCAATCTTCATTTTATCCTTACACAAATATTCCGAGATCTGTTTAAGCTGAACGCCTCTTACTTCCGGCGGATGCTGAAACATTATTCCACTACCAAGTTTCGCTCTCTCATCCATCGTAAGTTTCTTAACATTCTTGCCGTTAAGAATGATCTCGCCTCGGGTCACCTTATACCCGCTAAACCCCATAATTGCCTTTATTAGAGAAGACTTACCGCTCCCATTCGGCCCGAAAAGAACCATCACCTCACCCTTCTCTATCTTAAGGTTTATGTTCTTAAGAACCGGCCTTCGGTCAACTTCAACAGAAAGATTTTTTATTTCCAACATATTTTTTTACCTCACCTTTTTAAATTCTTAAAAATAAATTGCTACTCCTCATCAATAAACGAAAAATCACCTATGATACGAGAATCCGGATTTCTTCGCATATAATCTATGAAATATTCCGCTTTAGCCGCTATACGCGTGTCCGGATCTATTCCTATGACCTTTTGGAGCTCATTATAAGCACGGGACCGATTGTGCCGATAGTTATAGTAGCAAACCGCCAGGTTATAATGCGCTCTTTGATCATTTGGTCTAAGCTTTGCTATCTTTTTACTTCTCTCTATTACCTCATCATAACGTTTTACCGTTGAAAATATATAACACATGTACTGCAATGTCTCCACATAAAAATCCACGGTATCTTCATCCATTTTGGAAAGTAGATCCATTTTTTCTTCAAAAATATCCAACTCAAGCAGACCTTTCTCCGGTTCTTTTTTTAAAACATACGCTTTTCCCAGGCAAAAACGCGCCATTGGATAATCCGGAGCAATTTTAATCGCCCTTTTAAAAAACTTTATCGCTTTTTTATATTTCTGCTCTTCCAAATAAATTCGCCCAAGCTGTGTAAGAGCAACGTAGTCGGCGGGATTTGAAGATATCCTTTTTCTGCACACCTCTCCAGCTTCTCGAAAACGTTCCGCCTCTATCAAGTCTTCAACGTCATCATACTTTTCAGCGTTGAGAAAATTATCTTCCACAGTCATTTCTCGTTCAACTTGTCCTGTTTTTTTCTGCGCGCTTTCTCCTAAAGCAAAAGTTTTTACCCCTGCTTCGTTTATTAACAGCAAAAATACGCCAATAACCGCTATCAATATGTTTTTTATTCGATTCTTCATACGCTTAATCGGAACACTCTCTACTTTGAATAGTTCTTAACCACCTGAATGAATATTTCGGCGTAAGATTTTAATTTATTTTCGCCTACGCCGTACATCTCGGCAAATTTTTCAATTGTTTCGGGTTTTTTCGCGGCGATGTCTCTCAACGTTTTGTCGCTGAAAATAATATACGCCGGAACTCCCTTTTCCGAAGCGAGAGAGGTTCGTTTTTTTCGAAGTTCCTGAAAAAGTCCCTGATCGATATCCGCCCATTCTATTTCTTTTCTTCTTTTGGCGCGCCGCGCGCTTTCTTTTTTCTTTGCCGCAATAACCGGTTTGGCAAGTATCGGTTCCACTTCGCCGGCCAATAAATTTTCACCGGTTGCGGTCACGCTAAGTGTCGAATATTCGCCGCCTCTTTCAATAAACCCTTGTCCGATCAATTGTTCTATCATATGCCTTATAAAGACATCCGATTCTTCCCGCATGATACCAAAAACCGATAAATTGTCATGAGAAAGAGACTCTATTTTGTCAGTTATCCGCCCTCTTAAAACATTCACCGTGTGCGCCGCACCAAATCCGTAATTTCGCGTGCGAACTTTGGCGACACAAGACAATATTTTCTGCCCGACAATACTCGCGTCGGTAACCATGTCAAGTTCATTTAAACAATAATCACACGCGCCGCAGGAACTTTTCTCGTAAAGCTGGCCGAAATAATTTATGATCACCTTATGCCGGCATTGAGGCCGCGTACAAAAATTATATATCACACTCAACTTTGCCATCATGGTTTCCCGTTCGGTTGACTTCTCCGCGAAGAAACTCCAAAGCCTGTAATCGCCTCCCCCATAGAACATATAACAAAAAGCCGGAAGTCCGTCTCTCCCCGCACGGCCGGTTTCCTGCTGATAATGCTCTATGCTTTTAGGCATCCCCGCGTGAACGATAAACCGGATATTCGAACGATCGATCCCCATCCCGAACGCGATTGTCGCAACGATCACATCAACTTTTTCGCGGGAAAACATCTCCTGAGAAATATGGCGTTCTTCATCCGTCATGCCTGCATGATATCGAACATTTCGAATACCCAAATTGTTCAATTTTTCCGAAAGCGAATCAACATCTTTACGCCTGAGACAATATATTATTCCCGCTTCATTATCGTGTTTTTCCAAAACACGCGTCACTTGTTTTAACACTTCCTTACGCAGAACAACCCGGTAAGTTAAATTCGGCCGGTCCACCATACCAATATGAGTTTTATGCTCGGTGAATTTGAGCTGTTTTACGATGTCTTCCTGCACCTGAGAAGTGGCGGTCGCCGTAAACGCGTGAACGCTTACCGGTTTAAACACTTCTTTGATCATCCAAAGATTCCGATAACTCGCCCTAAAATCATGCCCCCAATGACTGATACAATGCGCCTCATCTATCACAAAAAAAGAAAGTTTGACGGAACTTAATAGATCTATCATTTCTTCGTTTTGAAGCCGTTCCGGAGATATATACAAAAGTTTCAGTTCTCCAGCGCGAATCTTATCTATCACAAAACTCTGCTCTCTAACGGTTAAACTTGAATTTAAAAATTCTGCTTTTATACCCATATCCTTCAGCGTATCAACCTGATCTTTCATTAAGGATATAAGCGGCGAAACCACGACAGCCATCCCTTCCATCAATAACGCCGGAAGCTGAAAACATACCGATTTTCCCCCACCGGTAGGAAGCACCGTTAAGCTGTCCTCATCCTCCAAAACGGAGAAAATCGCCTCTTTCTGCAAAGGCAAAAACGAATCATACCCCCAATGCCGCTTAAGCGCCGCGCTCACGTTTCGTATGTCCGCACTTCTAACCGCATCTAAACTCATTAATTCTCTCCTATGTTGCTACGACTAAGCATTTCGCAAAAGCGAAAGCCCTCAATCCCAAGAGATCCCCGCCTACGCGGGGATGACAGGGCGGGAGGATAAAGGGCGCGGGAACCGCGCCCCTACGAAGTTCTTGGAGGCGGGATGTATTCCGCGAGTTCCAGGATCACTCCGTCCGGGTCCAGGAAATAGCATAATATTTTATGTCCTTCATCGTGTTTGATCGTTGACGCGGGAACTTTTACGGGATCGCTTATGAACTTTACCCCATCCGCTTTAAGTTTTTTCGCCAGATCATATATTCCTTCAACTTGAAACGCGATGTGCCGCACACCTATCGTGTTGCTGGCGGAATTTATGACCGAGGTTTCTCCTTTTGGCGAAACATACCGCAAAAGTTCTATCCGCAAATCCCCGTCTGCCGCGGCAACGTAAGCAACTTCCGCTTCAACATTTTTTAAGCCCACAATTCTCTCTATCCACTCGCCCTTTAGTTTCGATCTTCGAATCTCTTTAAATCCTAAATTTTTGACATAAAAATCGAGCGACTTCTCCAGATCCGCCACAACTATATTAATATGATTCATTTTTTTTATCATGATTGGCTCCTTTCTCTATATCGAACGGCTTATTCTACTACAAAAACCCGCCCCGATAAAGGAAAAGAACCATCCCAAGCACAAATTACCGGGTTTTTCAAAAAAAAATTCCACCTCGTAGGTGGAACGCCGGTTCACACAACAACAGTTATCATCTTTTCCATACCACTCACTTAAAACAACCTCGTAGGGGCACGGCATGCCGTGCCCCTACGAAATTGTCAATTGTCACATTTATTTTCGTTTTTCACCGCGGAAGTCTTTTGGCAAGACAAAAATGAATTTGCTTCCTTTTTTGATTTTGCATTCCACCCATATTTTTCCTTTATGAAGTTCTATGATGTCTTTGGTTATGGGCAAACCTAGCCCGGTGCCTTCTTGCGTACCGGTTGTGACACGTTCGAATTTATCGAATATTTTCTCAAAATCCTGCTCTTTGATCCCGGCACCCGAATCGGATATTTCAAAACGAACTTCTTTTTTCGTCAACCTAAGCTTAACCTCAACATTTCCCTTTTTTGGAGTATATTTTATGGCATTATTCAAAAGATTTATTACAACCTCGCTTATTCTGTCTCTATCCGCGTAAATCAAACTTGCTTCTTCGGACACATCCCTCCTCAGAACGATCTGTTTTTTATTGAGCTCCGATTCATATCCCGCCAATATCTCATTCACCAACTCGGCAATATCAAACTTCTCACGCCTCATCTCCATTTTGCCGGCTTCTATCTTAGCTAAATCCAGCATGTCGATAACCAGACGAATCAGCCGTTCAACATTTCGCTTCCCTGTCTTAAGTATTTTTTCCTGTTTCGCGTTTATTTTGCCCATAAGACCGTCAAGAACGATCTCCAACGATTCATTAATCACAAACAATGGATTTTTAAATTCATGTGAAACATTGGCAACAAATTGTGATTTTAATTTATCGAATCTTTTTAATTCTTCGTTCTTTCTATCTATTTCTTTATAGAGCGCTTTAAGCGCTTCTCCCGTTTTCTGAAGAACCCAACTCCGTTTTGCCAATTCATCTTCGGAAACTTTTAGTTTTTTATCGATACGTTTTTCTTTTCCTTGTATCAGTCTCTTCATATTGTGTTTCCTCTATTTAAGCAAGTTTCTTGATTGCCGCTACCAAATTTGAAAAGTCGCTTGTTTTCGCGCAATAATCGTCCGCTCCGGAATCCAAAGCTTTTTCCGCGTCAACGGCATCGACATTCCCAGTTATAATGATGATTTTCGCCGCGCGGGAGGCGCCCTCGCTTTTAATTTTGCGGCAAACCTCGAATCCGTCAATTCCCGGAAGCACCGTATCAATGATCACCAGATCCGGTTTATCCGACTTTGCCATTTTAACGCCGTCCTCACCGGTTTCAGCGGGAAGAACGTTATATCCTTCGTTTTCAAAAACGTCTTTCAACATCCCCAGCACAGTAGGGCTATCCTCGACAATAAGTATCTTTTTCCGCATCCCGCGCTCCTTATTCTTCCACAGCTTTGACAATTTCATCCGCTATTTTTTCAAGAGAAACAACCTTATCCGCGTATCCTTTATCAATAGCTACTTTATTCATTCCGAATATCACCGACGACTCTTCGTCTTGCGCGATCGTTTTTCCACCGGCTTTTTTTATCGCGGCGATCCCTTTCACGCCGTCCGTCCCCATACCCGTCATGATAACACCTACGGCATTTTCTCCGTAAGAAAGAGCAACCGATCTCATCATAACATCTATCGACGGAACATACGTCGCGGATTTGTTCACACTTTCTGAGAGCTGGATCACTCCGTCTTCATCCACTCCGACATTGTAATTATCCGGAGCAAAGAACACGATCCCGGTCTTAAGATCCTCCTTAGAAGAAGCTACTTTAATATCCATTAGAGACATATTTTTCAACCACTCGGCCAACCCGCCGATAAATCCTTCCGCCATATGCTGAACAATAAGTATTCCGGCGGGAAGATCTTGCGGAAGTTTTGACAAAACCACCTGCAGTGCCTGCGGACCACCGGTTGAAACACCGATCGCGACAATTTTGGATATCTTCTTTTTCTTGAATTTTTTTTTCGTTTTTAAAGGTCTGATCTTTATACGTTTTATAGGCCTTACTCTGGAGGCGATCTTCACCTTCTGGATCAAATTCCGGCTTATCGAATTTATGTCCTGCGTAACCGGTACAAAATCCATCGCGCCTATTCCCAGCGCCTTAACGATCACTTCCATATCCACAGTGCTTACCACAATTATCGGAGTGGGAATATCCCGCATGATCTTTTCTATCGCTTCAAGCCCGCTCATAATGGGCATCTTGAGATCCATCGTAATGACGTCCGGCTTCAGTATTTTGGTTTTTTTTACCGCTTCGGCGCCGTCACCGGCCGTTCCGACAATTTCGATCTTATTGTCCGAACGCAAGATAGACTCAATGGCGGACCTCATCAGACTGGAATCGTCTACGATCAATACACGTATCTTTTTATCCATATCATTTCATTCCCAAATAGAGCTTTATTTTTTTTGTTAAAAAATCAGGTAAAGGCGGTTTTATGACATAATCATCCGCCCCCACAGTAAACGCCTTGGCAATATCATCAACTTCGTCTTTTACGCTTAAGACTATCACCAGGGTCTTGCCTAACTCCGCTTGCTTCCTGATCTGGGCGCAAAGTTTAAATCCATCAGTATCGGGCAATATCAAATCCAAAAGGATCAGATCCGGTTTCATTTGACAAGCCTTTTTAAACCCTTCCTCCCCCGTCGCGGCAACATCAACCGTTATCCCCGCCTCCTCAAGCGCCTCTTTCACTATTCTGGTATCTATGGGACTGTCTTCGATATAAAGTACTTTCTTTGTCATAAGTTCCTCCTTGAATTACCCTATCATTCTTTCAATAACATCCAGAAGTCCTTCTCCTGTAAACTCGCTCTTTAGGATATACGCGTCCGCCCCGGCCTCAAGACCTCGCCGTTTATCGGCATCGCTTTCTCTCGTTGTAACGATAATAACGGGAACATCCCTGTAAAACTTATCTTTCTTCAACTTTTCCGTCAGTTCAAACCCGTTCATCTTCGGCATAAGAACATCCGTAATAATAAGATCGAACTTCTCTTGCGACGCCGTCCGAAGCGCTTCTTCTCCGTCGCGCGCGATCACAACGGAAAACCCCGCGCTTTCCAAAATGTTTTTCTCAAGCATCGCCGTACTCAAGACGTCTTCCGCGAGAAGGATCGTTTTTCTCTTCTTTTTTGTCGATCTCGCCAATGACGCGCGCGCGGCCGGTCGTCTGAGAACAACCCCCTCCGCGGACTCGATGATCGAAGGCACGTCCAATATCAAAACAACCTTTCCGTTTCCGACAATAGTCGCGCCGGCAATATTTTTTACATTTTCCAGCGGCGCGCCCAATCTCTTGCTCACTATCTCCTGCCGGCCGATCAGTCCGTCAACCAAAAGAGCCAGCTTCTTCTCAACGAACTGCACAATAATTACCGAGAAAAATCGTCTCTCAACTATACCTTTCTCAGCCACATCAAACAGCTGACCGATCCTTACAAGCGGGATTATGTGCCCCTTTACGGTTATCGCCTCTTTTGTTTCAACAGTTTTAATATCCTTAGGAGCGACTCTTATAGTTTCGATTATCATATCTATCGGCACGGCAAATGTTTCATTACCGGCGGCAACTAAAAGACTCTCCGTCACGGCGAGAGTCAGAGGCAATTTAATTATGAACGTGGTTCCCTCACCGACTTTTGACGAAACCTCCACTATCCCCTTTAAAGCGGCCGCCTTCTCATGCACAACATCAAGTCCTACGCCTCTGCCTGAAACTTCGCTCACATTATTTTTTGTGCTGAACCCCGGAGAAAAAATAAGCTGAACTATCTGCGCGTCTATCATCTCATCTATTCTCTCGGGGAGAACGATACCTTTGGCTTTAGCTTGCTCTTTCACCTTTACCGGATCAATACCTCTTCCATCGTCAGACACCTCGATAATAACCTGTGACCCTTTCTGATACGCTTTCAGCGAGATCCTGCCGCTTCGCGGTTTCTTCGCGCGTTTTCTTTCTTTAGCGCTTTCTATTCCATGATCGACCGAATTTCTCAAAAGGTGCATTATGGGAGACTTCATTTCGTCAAGAATTCCTTTATCAAGCTCTGTGTCCCCTCCGATCACATCAAATTCAATGTCCTTACCCTTCTGGTGCGCCAGATCTCTCATCGCTCTGGGAAAGACATTAAAAAGATGTGAGACGGGAACCATCCTGACGTTCATAATTTCAGTTTGTATGTTCGCGGCGGAAACATCTATATTTCCGCACACCTCTTTCAGATCTTTTGTTAAATCGCCTATCCCCGCGAATCTGTCTCTCTCAGAATCCGTTTTTTCAATCAAATTCGAAACAAGTTCATTCATACGTATTTTAGAAACAACCAGTTCACCCGATAGATTGATCAATTTATTCAACCTATCCGTATTGACGCGGATGCTCCTGTCCAACTTCGCCTCTTGCACATCAAGCGAAACGGCCCGCGCGGGAAGCGCTGTTTTAGCTTTGGATCCGGCGGCTTTACCGGAAAACATCTTGTCAATTTCTCCGCAAAGTTTTTCCACGAAGGGTCTATCTATTCCTTTCGCTTCCCACGTAACTTTGTCTTCCAAAAGAGCCTCTATCGAGTCCACACATTTAAAAAGCGTGTCAAAATCCCAATTCCGAACCGTGACCTTTTTCTTCATCGCCTTATCAAATCCGTCTTCTATCTTATGGGCGATCTCACTGATCCTCTTATACCCCATCATAGTCGCCGAGCCCTTGATGGTGTGCGCTTCCCTCATCAAAAGCCCCAAGAGAGCTTTGTTCCCGCCGCGCGTCTCAAGTTTCAGGAACCCTTGACTCAGCTTTTGAATATGCTCTTTCGTCTCTGACTTGAACTGCTCAATGAATTTTGATCTGTCAAACGCCATTTTTTCCTTTTTCTTCCGTGATCGTAAATTTTTCCGTTGTTTTTTTAAGTTCCTCCGCCAACTGCGTAAGCTGTTTTGCCGCGGTCTGTGATTCCATGGCCCCGGCGGACATCTCCTTCATGGCACCGCTCGCGTTATTCATCGCTTCGGCGATCTGCTTAGCGCCGCCCACCTGCTGATTCGCGCTCATGGTGATCTCTCGAGACTGATCGACCGTCTCTCTCGCCGCGGCAGCTTCCTCTTCGATCCCATTCATACTCTCTTCCATGGATATTATCGCGTTAGACATCTCGTTCTGGATCACTTCAATGAGAGCTGTTATATCTTTCGTGGATTTCGCCGTAGAATCGGCAAGTTTACGAATTTCATCCGCGACAACGGTAAACCCGCGCCCTTCTTCTCCCGCGCGCGCCGCTTCAATGGAAGCGTTTACAGCCAAAAGATTCGTCTGATCCGCGACGTCATCTATTAATTCGGTGATTTGATTTATTTTTCTCGACTTCTCATTCAATGATGTAACCACTTCCCCCGTTTTTTGCATAGTGTCTTTTATTTTCCCCATTCCGACCAACGCGTTATTTGCCGCCTGAGATATCCTACCGATGCTTTCACTCACACCCAAAGCAGTCTTCGCCAATTCGTCGGCCGCGGACGTTGTTTCACTTATCGCGGCGGACTGTTCCTTAGTATTTGCCGCTTGCTGTTGAGATGCTGAGAGGATCTCGTTCGCGGCGGAAGTCACCTGAATGGTGGCGCCCTGAACCTTGGCCAATATTTCACCCAAACTTTTTGTCATAACATTAAAATTTTTCGACAAAAGACCTATCTCATCTTTATTTTTCACGGTTATAGATTGTCTCAGATCTCCGGATGCCACTTTACTCGCGGAACTTGATAGTTTCATTATAGGATCGGCAAGACGAGTTGCCACCACAAGCGCTACGACAATTACGATGATCAGCATCAAAAGCCCGATAACAGCCACGACATTTCTTAATGCAACCACCGGTCGAAAAGCTTCGTTCGCGTCGATCTCGGAAATGATCACCCATTTGTTGTTCATAAACTCTATGGGATCATAGTCGCTTAAAACCGCGACGCCTCTATAGTTCTCTATTATCGCACTACCGCCTTTCCCGTCAAGACCCTCTCGGGACGCAATGGTATCGATCTTTTTCTTCAAGATAGTCTTTTCCTCAAACCTCGAATCAGAACGCATAAGAAGATCTTCTCCCACCAAATAAGATTCACCGGTTTTGCCCATACCTTCCTTGGACTGCATAATACGGTTAATCCCTCCGATGCTGATCTCCGCGGCGATAACGCCGTGTTTATCACCGTTCTCATCAAGTATAATATCTGAAATAAAAGCCGCCGGCACGCCGTTACTGGGAGCGTACGCTTCAAAATCCGCGAAACATATTTCCCCTTCATCTAAACTCTGTTTCACGATCCTCGCCAAATTTGTGTCTTTATATTTTCCGGTAAAAAGATTTGTTCCGAAATCCGCTTCTCTCGCGATGGAAAAAAACACATCCCCCTCATGGCTTATGATAAAAATATCATAAAAATCCATGCTTTTCTCCATCTCGCGCAAAACCGTATCCACTTTCTCAGCTATCGCGGAATATTCGGCGGTCTTCGCGAACTGCGTGATATTCATTCCGCTATTTTTCAAACCCTCTTCCAGTTTTTCCAAAACATCGGAAATGATAAGATCCTCGGAAAGTATTTGTACATCGTTAACTCTTTCCTCATAATAATCCATAATATGATCTTTTTTGATGTGATTTACCGTCATCAACTGCGCGAATCCCTGCTTTTCCAAGGCCTTCCCGGCGTTACGATAACAGAAAACACTTACCAATAAAACCGGCGTTAAACTCAACAGCAAAAAAGCGATCAACAATTTCGCCTTTATACTTCCCAAAAAGAGCTTCCTCATCTTTCCCCTCCCCTTGTTAATCTTTTTATTTCGCCACAACTTAAAATTTTCTCGAGATCCAAAAGCACCAATATCTGCTCATTTATCTCCGCCTGCCCTATCGTATATTCCGCCATTTTCCCTTTGATCGTCGCCAGCGGCGGCTGAATAGACGCCTCTTCAATTTTGAGAGTGCCCTTTATCCTGTCAACCAAAATGCCGACCGACTCGCCCGGGACGTCCGACACAAGCACCGCGCCGGTTCCCTTTTTTTCCGCCGGGGCGAGAGACAAAAAATATCTTATGTCTATGAGCGGGATGATCTCACCGCGAAGATTGATAACACCAAGAACAAATTCGGGCGTATTCGGAACACGGGTGATCGGAGAGAGCCTTACCGCTTCTTTCGCCTCTTCTATCCTGAGGCAATAGTTTTCTTCTCCGACTGAAAAGACCAACACCCTCATAAAATCCGAAGATCGCTCCTTCTCGACGACCTCTTCGTCTATTTCAATGATTATCTTTTTTTTATCTTTTTTCATGTTTTAATCTTTTTTTCGTATCTCAACCATCTTTCCGACCGTTTTAATACTTTTCTTATCCCTACCGGTAAGAAGCTTTTCCATGTCCATAATGAGGATCAAACGCTTTCCCACTTTTCCTACACCTACAAGATATTTCGCCTTTTTTAGAATTTCTTCAGGCGGTGAGATATCCGCGTCGTCAAGAGAGATAACATCCGCGACTTTCTCAACAACGATCCCCATCAGATGATCATCTATTTCCGTGATCAAAACACGCCCCGTAACATTTTTATCAGGCTCTTCAAGTTTAAGCTTTTTTCGCAAACTTATTAATGTGACAACTTTCCCTCTTAAATTGATCACACCTTCGACAAAATCCGGCGCCTCAGGTATCGGAACAACCTTCCTCATCCTGATCACTTCACGAATGTTCTCTATGTTAACCGCGTATTCTTTATCACCCGCGCTAAACACCACTACCTTCATTCTTCTATCTTCAACCTTTCTATATTGCTTCTGCATATACTCAGCAGAGTTTCAACATTAAACCCACCGCTATACGGTATTATGTCGTCCGGCGCGCCTTGAGATAACACTTTTAGCGTGTTTCTATAGGCGCGAACAGCATCGTCGTGCTTACCCTCTTTCCTATATATATTTGCTAAGCTGTAATATGCCAAAGAAAAATTTTTATCAAGATACAGCGCCCTCTTAAGACTTACTTTTGCCTGTTCCAGATCTTCTTCTTCCGTATAGATGGTCCCGGACAAATAATGCGCCGGCACAAATAAAGCATCCAACTTTAAAACAACCTCAAGCTGGTCCTTTGCCTCCGGGAACCTTCCTTGATTCGCGTAGATCTCCGCCGCGAGATAATGCGGCCGGGGCGCGTTTTTGTCCACCTCTTCCGCTTCTCGTATCAAAGAAAAAGCTCTGTCATACTTTTTAAGATACAATGCCTTTGTTATTTCAACAAGGAGACTTTTTATTTTTTTTGAAAGCGCGACTTTCTTTTCTTCCGACACTTTTTCTTCCGCGCAAAGTTCCGCCGCGGCGCGCTCGGATATAATTTTCTCCGCCTCCGCCTGCGGCGAGATCATAGCAGTTTCCGGAAAAACTTTCGTATCAAATCGAGACGCGCTTTTGGTCTTTCCATAAAAAATGGCGTCTTCCCAATTTTTCATTTTGAATTTATCCGGCATAAACTGCAAAGTTTCGGAATACCCGATAAACATCGTTCCCAGATCGTTAAGACTTGAATGAAACCGGTTCATTAGCGCGACAACCGTCTCCAATTCAAAATAGATCACAACGTTCCGGCAGAATATAATATCGAACTTTTGCGGGAAATTTTCCCCCATCAAATTCAAATAATCAAAATGAACCATTTTTTTTATTTCATCGATAAGCTCGTATTGTTTCAGTCCTTTCGCGTTTCCCTTTTTCACAAAAAACTTATCCTGATATTCCCGGCTTAAGAGTTTCATGGTGTTTGGGGCATAAACAGCCTTTCGCGCGCGGCTTAAAGCGGAAGTGGAAGCATCGCTCGCGTAAATTTCAACGTCCCAATCATCGGGATCTTCAATAATATCTCTAACCACCATAGCGATACTATACGCTTCTTCTCCCGTTGAACAACCCGCGCTCCATACGCGAAGCGAGGGCTTAACGTTTTCGTTACCTGACGTTTTTTTCGTTAAAGCCGCTTTTCTACATTTTCTTTCCACGATTTCCGGAAGTATCTTTTCCCTTAAAGCCCTAAAATGCGGTTCATTTCTAAAAAAATAGGTGTGATTTATGGTAAGCAGATTAAGCAGTTCTCTAAACTCGGTCTCTTTGTCTTTGGAAACTGTTACTTTCTCATAATATTCTTCCGCTGAATTAACAGCCGAAACGCGCGCTCGTTCAATAATGGCATTTTCCAAATTTTTAAGATCATGATCCTTAAAATACAACCCGCATCTATCCGCGACGAAAGCTTTAAACCTATCTCTCAACTCTCGCGTTAAAGTTATATTTTTAGTTTCCCTAACCAATTATTTCCCTTCCCTTCCCTTCTCTTCTCTTCTCTAAACAAACACCCCGCAAAAACAAATCCGTAGGGACACGGCATGCCGTGCCCTTTATCACACAGATCACCAATTTCATGAGGGCACGGCGTGCCGTGCCCCTACGAAATTGTCAATTGTTAAATCAACAACAACCACAAAAAAAATCAACCCCGTAGGGGCGGGGTTTCCCCGCCCTTTATCACACAAACCACCAATTCCATGAGGGCACGGCGTGCCGTGACCCTACGAGATTGTCAATTGTTATATTTATTTTCGTTTTTCGCCGCGAAGATCTTTGGGGAGAACAAAAATGAATTTGCTTCCTTGGGCGGATTCGCTTTCTACCCAGATCTTTCCCCTATGAAGTTCCACGATATCTTTGGCTATCGGAAGACCCAGCCCGGTTCCTTCTTGTTTCTCGGCGGTAACTCGTTTGAACTTGTCGAATATTTTCAAGAAATCCTGTTTTTGAATTCCTTCTCCCGTATCCGATATTTCAAACCGGATATCTTTTTTTGTACCTGTTAGTTTAACCGTGACAGTTCCCTTCTCCGGGGTATATTTTACGGCATTACTCAAAAGGTTTATTATCACTTCGCTTATCCTGTCCTTATCGGCCCAAACTGAAGTCGCGCTTCGCGAAATATTTTTTTTAAGGGTGATACATTTTTTTGCGAGATTTCTTTTATGGCTCATTAAAATTTCGTCCGTCAACGCGGCCATATCAAACTTCTCACGTTTGATCTCCATTTTTCCGGCTTCTATTTTGGAAAGGTCAAGCATATCCATAACCAAGCGAAGCAAGCGTTCGGTGTTATTTTTTCCACTCTCAAGGATATTTTTTTGTTCGGGTGTTACCTCTCCCAAAAGTCCGTCAAGAACAACACTCAAAGACTCATTTATCGTAAAAAGCGGATTTTTAAACTCGTGTGAAACGTTAGCGACAAATTGCGATTTCAATTCATCAAATCTTTCTAACCGTTGATTCTTTTTGTTCACTTCATGGTAAAGCGCTCTAAGGGTTTCCTTTGATTTTTTATGCGCCCAGCTGCGTTTTGCCAACTCTTCTTCGGTTTTTTTTATAACATCTTCCGCTTTTTCGTGGAGAACACGAAAATTCTCAAGCTCGTCAACCCTCTCCCTCAAAAGCTTTACGTCTTCAAGAATTTCTTTTCTACTTTTTCTGTTCAGTATTCCTTTTAACATATCCATCCCCCCCCCTCTACACAAGCCCTCTAACGGCTGTCGCCAAATGTAAAGAATCGCTTGTCTTCGCGCAATAATCGTTCGCGCCGGCTTCATGAGCCTTCACGGCATCCACACTATCAATATCATCGGTCGTAATGATCACCATCGGAACCGATTCGGTCTCGAAATTTTTGATCCTGCGGCAAACTTCAAATCCGTCAATATCCGGAAGCTGAGTATCGGTAATTACCAGATCCGGACTATCCGTCTTCGCCATTTCTACAGCGGCCTCCCCCGTCTCTGACAGAAAAACACTGTGTCCTTCTTTTTCCAACAGATTTTTTAACACCGAAAACATTACAGAGTTGTCCTCGACGATAAGTATTTTTTTAGACATATCCAGCCTCCTCCTCAACTTAAAGAGGTTATTGCCCCTTTATTATCTTATCATTCCATAGTTCCCGTAAAAACTTTCTCCAAGGCATAATTCGTATGCCCTTATAGACTCTTTCCACTTTTTCGTTACAAACAACGATCGCTTTTTTAGGCGCGTATTCCTCAATAAAAGCAAACAAACCTCTGAGATCTGTTCTGTCCACTTTTTGTTTCCCTTTGACTTCTATCGCCGTTTCTCCGCCGCCCAATACAAAATCAACTTCAATCCCGGATTTTGTTCTCCAAAAATTTATCGGATAATCCAATTCGCGATAAGACCTATGAGCATTTATTTCCATCAGCATAAAATGTTCAAATGCCCTTCCAAATTGTTCTCCTTTTTCTTGGCGCAAATGCCGCCCTGTAATTATACCCGCGACACCGACATCGAATAAATAAAATTTGGACGCTTTGCTTATAACCTGTCGAGATTGGCGTCTTTTAAACGGCTCTAAAAATATTCCCAGCAAAGTATCTACCAAAATTTGATAATATTCCTTAACCGTTTTGGAGTCCACCGCGCAGTCGCGCGCGATATTGGAAAAATTTGTAAGTTCTCCGTGCGAATAACCGATGGCATCAAGAAACCTCGAAAACGCCGGAACATTTCTAATAAGCCCCTCCGCGAAAACTTCTTCTTTCAGATAATCTTGAACGTAAGCTTTCAAAGACTTTTGGTATCCTTGGTTCTGCAGATAATGAACGGGGATCATCCCATGATTCAAAACTCTCAATAGCTCCAATTTTTCAACTTCAGGAAAGACTAACGGGAACATCTCATACCGCCATGCCCGTCCGCCTAACAAATTGGCATGTCCCCTTTTTAATTTTCTGGCGCTGGATCCGCACAAGATAAAGCTTAAATCTTTGTTCTCAATTAACCAATGAACTTCGTCAAGCAATTGCGGAACTTTTTGGACTTCATCAAGAATTATGGGGTATTTTAAAACACTGTCATTTTTTGCCAATAACTGTTCACGCAATAATGCCGGTCTTTTTGAAAACTCAAGGAACAAATCCGTTTTCAAAAAATCATAAACCAGGCTTCGGGGAAACCTGGCTCTTAAATAAGTGGTTTTTCCCGTCTTTCTCGGTCCCCACAAAAACGCGGACTGACGCGGCGGCAATTTTAAATTCAAACATCGCTTTATGTTCTTCATTTTAGGACACACCTCCGAAATAGTTCAACTATTTCGGAGTATACTGCATAATTATCTAAAAGTCAAGTTGGAAAGCAATTCCCGCTCCATCGTGTTTCGCGTAAATTAATTGAGGGGTCGGGGTGTTTCTCGACCCCTCAATTAATTTGGAACAACTTCCTTTTTAACGTGGTATTTTATCTGCCAATATTCTTTTGTCTGCATTTTTCTGAATAAACCCGTTTCCTGGGCAATTTCACAAAACATCAGAATTGAGAAACTTACCACCATGACGGCGGCCGCCGTTTTAATAAGCCAGCCTCCGCCTTTTGCCATTTTCACCATAATAAAACTCGGCAATATACCGAAAACTATCAGGATACCGAATCCACCGGCCAAATCCACCGCTCTAATAAAAACATTTGGATATATCATCGCCACAAGAAAAGGCGGCGCGAACGCGAGTAAAAGTACAACGTATTTATTCGGTTTTTCAACTTAAAGCCCCAAAAGTCCTTTCATAAATCCCTTAAGAGCAACGCTTGTCGGGATATACGACGTAGCTATCGCGGTAAGCGCGAAAAACATCCCCGCGGCTGTAATCATATTGGAATGCAACTTTAAAGATAATGGGATCGTAGCCGGATAATTGTTCTTTAACGCGCTGAGTATAGTCGCTTTCCCGGGACCGTCAAGAGGAAGAGCTCCGACCACCACCAGCATCCACGCGATGTTTATTACTATCGCTACCGTGCTTCCCAACAGCACCGCTTTAAATGAAGCTTTTTGATCGCCGTCTAAACTCCTACAGATAAAAGGCACCACATTATGAAAAGCAAAGGCAACAACTATTATAGGCACTATCGAAGGTATGAAACTCCAGTTTCTGTAATTGTAACGCGAAACGTCAACGTTCTCTCCCGTTAGATAGAGAAGCGCTATGAAAGAACCTATCATCGCCACCATTATAACGGCATTCGCTTTCACGGCTCTGCCGGCTCCAAGAAGCGCAAGGCCTGTAAAAATAACAAAAAATGCCGCCATCCATACGGGTGCCGGAATATTAAAAGGCAACAACGCCACAAGTATGGCGGCGGAACCCGTCAGATAAGCCACCAAAATACCGTAATAATTTACAAGATAACCGAAAACACTGATCCATCTGCCTTTCGTACCCAACTCCTCCTGAAAAAGTGTGGGATAGTCGCGAGACCTTGTTTTGGGATGGGTAAACTTATAAATGAACACCGCCGCCGTACCCAACATAAGCACCCACACCAAAAATATGCTTAAAAGCGACGGCCAAATCCCCGCCATTCCGGTTTTTACCGGAAGCGCGAGTATCCCCGCGCCTATCGTCATTCCGGTGACAATTAAACTGTTAATGAAAATTCTTTTGAAAGACACTTTCGATTCCATAGGAGACGGTTCCTTTTCCATGTTGACAATCTTACATTATCGCGAAAAATCCGAAAAACGTTAAAACGGCGCCGAAAATAAGCGCGGCAGAGGCATGAAACACTAATATATTTTTATTTTTTTCGTAAACGCGCATAAAACGCGCAATCGAATCCGGGAAAACGATTATCCATATCCCTTTTATGATCGCGATCCACCCGATGAGCGTTATCATTACAACCCACGAACACACCCACACGTTATGAACCAAAACGATCGCGATCCCCGAGATAAGCGCGAGCAGACCGCCATAAAAAACCAAAGCCGCGTTCCGACAAAAATCTTCCATCACCCGCTCGAAAGCTTTTCGATTAAACAAAAACCCTATCCCGATAACCAAATAACATAACCCAAAGATCCTGGCAATAAATATTGAAGCTTGCATATTGTACCTCCTTATTTGACCAACTTATTATATCACTCTTTTGTTCTCAAAACAAAATACGTTCGTCTTAAATTTACACTTGCCTCGCGCGGTGCGCGTCTGTTATTATGCATTCATATAACGTTATCGTACAACTTTTTGAAAATTTAAATTAAGGAACCGAACATCGGAGGCATTATGGAGATGGGGCTTTTAATTTCCGCTTTGGTCAGTTTGTTTGTTGTGATAGATCCGGTCGGCACATCCGCGGTGTTTGCCGCGTTAACGCAGGACGCCCCGGTTAAAGAACAAAAACGGATAGCGATAAGAGCGATAATAACCGCCGTCATACTTCTGGTGCTTTTCAATTTCGTCGGTCAGGCGCTTCTAAAATATATGCACGTTTCCATTCCCGCTTTCAGAATTGCCGGCGGGCTTCTCCTTTTTGTCACCGCGTTCCGAATGATCATGGGGTTTACCGATCCGAATCAGCTTAATTCAAAAGAATCGGTTTATCAAGACCGCAGTAATATAGCGATATTCCCGATCGCGATTCCCTTACTCGCCGGCCCCGGCGCGATGACAGCATCTTTAATGTTTTCAACTGAAGCAAAAGGCATTTTCGAACACGGCATAATAATTTTCGCGATAATCGTGATCCAATTAATGGCATTACTCTGTCTATTGGGCGCCGGCAAATTGAGCAAGATCTTCGGCTCGTCCGGACACGGAATAATCGCGCGCGTTATGGGAGTTCTCCTGGCGGCTATGGCCGTACAATTTGTCGCCGACGGCATAAAAACATTGATACGTTTGGGCGTCTAACGCATGAACATCCTTCTCCTCGAACCATACTATACCGGCTCCCATAAAACCTGGGCGGACGGTCTAAAAAAACACAGCTCCGACACCATAAAGATCCTGTCAATGCCGGGGGCTTTCTGGAAATGGCGAATGCACGGAGGCGCGATAACCCTGGCCGAAAAATTCAATAAACTAAACTTTAACCCCGATCTCATATTGGCAACCGACATGCTCAACCTGAACAGCTTCCTCTCCTTAACCCGAAAAAAAACCGCGAACACGCCCACGGCAATATATTTTCACGAAAACCAACTGACATACCCATGGTCACCGATAGATAGAGATATAAAAAACCGCCGCGACCATCACTATTCGTTCATAAACTATATTTCCGCGTACGCCGCGGACAAAGTTTTTTTTAATTCCGCCTACCACAAAGATATTTTCCTGAAAGAACTGAAACGTTTCCTAAAAATGTTCCCCGACAACCGGCACTTAAAAACAGTCGACACAATAAAAACAAAAAGCGAAGTTCTCCACCTCGGAGTAGACCTCACTAAACTCTCTCTTCATAAACCGAAACCCGTAAAGAACAAAAAACCTTTGGTCTTATGGAATCACCGCTGGGAACACGACAAAAACCCCGAAGACTTCGTTAACACATTGATCCGGCTAAAAAACAAGAACATAGATTTTAGTGTCGCGTTTCTCGGAGAATGTTTTAATAAAGTGCCGGAGATATTCTTAAAAGCGAAAACACACCTAAAAGAAAACATAGCGCATTTCGGTTATGTGGAAAATGAAATTGAATATATCGAATGGTTATGGAGGGCTGACATCATACCCGTAACTTCTCATCACGACTTCTTCGGCGTCAGCATCGTCCAAGCGATCCACTCGGGATGCATCCCGCTTCTGCCGAAACGCCTATCCTATCCGGAACTCGTCTCTCCCCAAGAATATCCCGACAACTATTACACAACTCCGGAAGAATTCACAAAAAAACTGGAAGAAATGCTCCTAAACTCAAAAAACTACCTCTCTCCCAAAAAGAGCGTAAAAAAATTCAACTGGCCAACAATGATCTCAGAATACAACAAAAAACTGGCGATCTAGATAAAAACAGGCGCTAATTTCCATTAGCGACAAAAATGTGATATCTTTAAACGTATCTGATAAATTTTACCGTAAAAAAGGGGGGATAAAAATGGACGACGCGCCAAGAACCAACCTCAGATCAAAGCTATCACGATGGCAAGATAAATTTATGAACCGCCATCCCGGTCTTTTTTTCATCCTGGCGGAATTTATCGCGGAACTCATGGTCGCATGCGCTCTGGCGCTTTTCGCCTTTCACATGCTTCCGCCGGAATTGAGCCACACCATTGCACATAAAACGCCTCATTCCAGCACCCTATCAATAACAAATGAAGGGTTTCTTTACGCCAGCGGCGAATACGGCATTACATCGAAAAAACCAATTAAAGAAGAGCCGGCAATAATGAGCGGAAGAAAATATGTAGACGCCCTGGACAGAAGATCCCCGGGCAGTTTCGGTCTGCAGTTATCCGGTCTCCCCTACAAAAAACAGATCAAAATAGATTTCAAAAGCGATAACATATCCGTCGAAGAAGAATAAAATCACAAAGCCCCGTCAACCTGACTTTTCACAACAACCGTAAAAAGCTTATACTTGCCCGTATCAATAACACTATTGTGTTTCTCACGATCCGCGTCCGGCGCGTGCGCCAAAAATAAAGCCCTAAAAGCCATGATCCTCCTCACTGGTTTGTTATGTTCTTTTGTTTCTTCCGTTCCGAAAAATATAATCACTCACTTTTATCTATTATTTCAAATTATTTTTTCCAGAATGCCAAGTATCTCTACAGCATCTTCGCTTTTCAATGTTTTCAAAATTTCTTTCTTTCTGTTTTTATGCAACGAGCTGAAGATTCCTCTTATAGGAGCTATCCTTTTTGCTTTGATTAAAGAATCAAGTATCTGTATCGCTACTCTTTTATCTTTTTCAGACTTTTCCTTTTTATTTGAACCACTTCTACGAGTACAGATCAACAATTTATGTAAAGCAAAATTAACAGGATGCGGAATAATTACTTTAGTACCCTCAAATTCAACTTGAATTGTTTCTTCCGTTAACATATCCAAAAATCGAAGTCTTTGGGCATTTAGTCCCAACTTAGGAAGTTTATGCGGCTTATCACTACCTCTTCCTTTCTCCGGAACTAAAAATTCTAAAGTAAGATACACATGAACCAATCGTATATATCCTTCTTGTCCAACAAATTTTTCCTTAAAATCTAAATCTTTTAATAGGGCAACAACGTCCACGGACGTTTTAAATTTAGCATCCAAAGGAACAAGAAAATCCATATCCCTTGTTCTCAAAGCTGACACATTTTTTAGCTCTTTAAAATACTCTTTGTACAAAGGAATACACCAACTCCCGATAAGTATGATGCTTTTAAGTATGCCTTTCGCTTGAAATCTTTTCAAAATCTCCGACAACAACTTATACTGCTTCTTATCCACGCAATGCCCTCCTAATGAATTTTATCTCATCGTTTAGTTCTGATATTAATTTTCTATATTTTTTACGCCTTCTTTTAGCATCCTGATATCTCTTAATTTCTTTTCCGGAGATATTTTTTTGATAAACAAATACAACCTTTTGTCCTTCTCTTTTGGCAACATAGTAATAATGGTGTCCTTTGATGTTCTTCTTAACCAAACATCCTTTAGGCAATTTTGCCAACTCTCTTTCATATTCTTTCTTTATGCTTTGAGAATTTTGCAATTCTTCCTTCAATACACCTTTAATCACCATCTCAACACTCCTTTAGTTACCAAACAATCATGTATATAGTATGCCATGTTTGGTAACTAATGTCAACACCCTTTTACCAAACATATATTCGTAATCAATATATTGTTTGGTAAAAACCGGCTTTCACAAAAACTAAAGGGGCGCAACATTTAGCTATTCTCCATTCAATAACTAACTGAGGGATCGGGGAGTTTTTCCCCGATCCCTCATCCTAAGCAAAGCGAAGGATCTCCAGTCAATCCCCCATCCTCAAACTACCCCAATATCTCTTCATCCGCTTCCCGCCACGCCGGATCTACAATACATAAAAATTCCAAAGTCACTTTCCCCACACTTTCGATATATTGCACCGCCCGGGGCGGAATATAAACAACATCCCCCGAGCCAACGGTGCGGGATCCTTCGTCAATATGCATCATCCCTTCACCTTTCAAAATATAATAAACCTCGCTGGTTTTAAGCTTATGAGGAAGAGTAGCCTCCCCCGACGCAAGCTTAGCATGAGCCAAACTATACCGAAACTCAAAATCCCCTTTAGCACTATGCAGTAGTTCACGCAAAACAACTTTATCCCCCGAAACAAACTCCGGACATTCCTTTAAATTCTTCACAAACATATTTTTATTCCCCTTATCTTTAGTGTTATGTTTTTGCGGTGCCTCACTCGAAACCATTTCAAAGAATCGAACCATCCCCTTTTTCTTCACTTTCCGTTGATACGAGCGCCTTTTCTATTTTTGTCGTTATTTTGCTTTTTTCAACGAGCTGTTTGACCAGATAGTCAAAAACTACCGCCGTTTGCAATTCATCATAAGTGTACTGCGGATGATACTGCGTGCCAAGCATCGTTTTATATGTGTAGGCGTCTATAACAACCTGATCTTTAAAAACCTCTTCAAATTCTTCGTTGAATTCTTCATCGAGCCCCTCTTCTTGATATTCACTCAAAGGATGATAGGAGATCACCTTAATGTCGTCGGGAACCGGTTTTATTAAAGCGAAAGAATGATAAAAATCCTTATTCATATACATCTCTTCACTCTCGTTCTCTTTGCCTTTAAAAATTTCGGGGACGGGATAAACAACCCTGCTGTATTCTACGGATTCAGGCTCTTCCGTCTGATTGGTAAGCACTTTATCAATATTCCAGATCTCATCTTTTCCGCGTTCGCGGCCGCTTGCTTTGAAACAAACATCATGCCCTCCCTCTTTGTATTCAAACAACCTCCCCAGTTTTCCGCCGGCATGAACATACCCCAACTGTAACCCATGACAGGTTCCCCATATCAGCTTATTTTGTTTGAACGCGGCGTCTATAAAAAATAGACCGTATAAAGCCTCCATAATATCGTCCGCGTTCGCGCCGTCCGGCGTATCAACCAGAGTAACACCGGGCTCGTAAAACATAGGATGGATGCCGTAAGTATCGCTCGATTCGAGTATCAGAAATTCGAAGTCTTCCATAAGTTTTTCGAGTTTTTCATGGAGCTCGGCCAAACGGGACTCGGGATTTTTTTTCATGTAGCCGCGGATATCCTTTAAGAGCTCACTCGTTTGAGGATTGGCTTTTTTGATCGCCACAACCTCGCCGACACATTTGTTAAGCAGCTCCAGAAATTCTTTTTGATCATCCGCGCCGTCTTCAAGCACTTCATGCTTAAAAGGATTAAAAACAACAAACCACAACTTAAAAAACGGCGCGAGCTCATTCGCGGATGTTTTAAAAGCATAAAATATTTCGGGCTGCATCCTCGTGTGATTTCTGGAAGGAATAACAAGCGCGTCAATTTCGACCTGCTCGGCAATTTCGGCAAACGCGCACGAAACCGATGCAAACAACATAACCGTTACAATCAACGCAGTATTAATTTTTTTTAATACACGCATTCCAACCTCCCGCATTGTCATCCGAATTCACCAACATTCTTTACATTACCATCCCGGAATTCGCCAACATTTCTTACTTTGTCATCCCGGAATTCGCCAACGGCGAATATCCGGGATCTCTAAAAATTAAATATTAAGACTTGACCCCTTTTCCTCTCTTTTCCTCTTTTCCTCATCACAACACTTTCTTCCTCAAATGCTTCTCCGTGAACTTTATTATATCGTTCATCATAACAACCGTCTCAACCGGGTGATTACCCACGGCCGACTCCTCCGAAAGCATAACAAGATCAGTACCGTCTATTATCGCGTTCGCCACATCCGTCACCTCCGCGCGCGTAGGCCGAAGATTTTCAGTCATACTCTCAAGCATCTGCGTCGCGGTAATAACAACTTTCCCCGCGCGGTTACACTTCTTGATTATCATCTTCTGGATAATGGGAATTTCATAAATGGGCAGAGACACCCCCATATCTCCGCGCGCTATCATAATGCCGTCGGAAACCTTGATTATTTCATCTATATTCTTTATGCCTTCAGCATTCTCTATTTTTGCAATAACCTTGCACCGGGAACTTCCCCCAAGCACCTCTTTCAGCTCAAAAACTTCCTGCTTCGTACGCACGAACGACTGCGCGATGTATTCAACCTTGTTTTTCACACAAAACAACGCGTCCTTTACATCTTTACGGCTCATCGCTCCGAATTCAAGCCTCGCCTCCGGAATATTCACACCCTTATGCTTCTTAAGCAAACCGCCCACTATCACCTTGGCCTTAAGCCCATCCTTAACCCTGCCGATAACTTCTAAAGCAATATTCCCGTCATCTATAAATATGTGGTGACCGTTCTTAATAGTACCAAGCGGACCTTGATAATCAAAAGGTATTATTGTCCGCGTCCCCTTTACCTTTTGCTGAGTAACCCGCACCATTTGCTTTTTCTTAAGCAAAACCGGAGCGATAAGATCGCCCATCCTTATGCGATGCCCCTGCAAATCGCCAAGAAGCTTAACACGCCGGCGATATTTCGAGTTCAGCTTTCGAACAAGCCTTATCCTGTTCAACAATTCCCTTGGGGCGCCATGCGAAAAATTAAGCCGCCCCACATCCATCCCGGCAAGCATCATTTTCCTGAGCACCGTCTCACTCGACGACGCCGGCCCAAGAGTACAAATTATCTTAGTTTTAACCATTTGCAAAACCTCCACCAACCTCATTCTATCTCACACACAACATTATCATCCCGGGATCTAATTCAATAGCAGCTCGCCCCATTCATTAATACAAAAATCCAAACAGATATAACGGAATAGATTTTTTTGAAGCTACAAGAATATCATCTTTTACAAGAAATGAATTTTTCATATCAGGAACTATTTGCTTTATCTTTTTTTTCTTCCCTCCGATTTCGAAATTATAACCATCGCATATGAAATCTCCGATTTTTTTGCTGTAAAAAACGTTTTTCCCGCCGCCAATAATTGAATTTACAAACAATATTTCCCTCACCATTCCAAGATCAACCCTCTGCCCTATCCCATAGCATATAGCGTTGTATAATGTTGTATTTTCGATGAAAATTTTTTCGGGCTTTCTCATGAGCGCCAAACCTTTTTTATCAACAAAAATAGTGGATATTAATCCTGTTTCCTTCAAAGCCGTTATGTAATGCGCCATTGTTTTATCATCAATTTTTAAATTTTTAGCAAGATTATGGATATTTATTCTTCCCGGCGGGATCGTAGCGAGAAAAGATAATATCTTTTCAAAATACGGCAGATTTTCTGTTCTCAAATTATAAAAGTTTGAAATATCTTCATAGATCGTTTTTCTTATTATGTTCATAAGTTTTTGAAAATAAAATTCTTCTCCTTCAAAGATAAAAGGATAATAACCGTTTTTTAGATACTTTTTAAAATGTCCCTTGATCCTATCAACTTGAGAAAGTTTATACGAAATCTTCTCATGGTTCTTTATCAATTCCTCAAAAGATATCACCGAATATTCTTTTCCGGTTTGAAAATTTAAATATTCTCTAAAAGATAATCCTTTCAGATGATATATCACTCCTCGCCTTGAAAGATCATATGTGCCCTTTATGAGATCGATACTCGAACTACCCGAAAAAACAATTTTGATATCACCGAAGGAATCATAAATATTCTTTAACTCCTGCCTCCAATTTTCATATTTATGCACTTCATCCAAAAAAAATATCTTTATCCCTTCACTTTGATACATTTCCTGAACGAATTCAAAAACAGTTGTTTTATTAAAATAGATATGATCCAAAGAGACGTAGAACACACCGCTTAGATCTTTTATCTTGTTCTTTATATACTGCAGCATCAAGGTTGTTTTTCCGGCACCGCGCGGTCCGATAATTCCCACCAACCTGTTCGATAACTCAAATCGGTCATACAAATACCGATAAGTATTAATGTTCATCCCCTCGATCAACCTAACAAAAGTTTGCTTTAGTGCTTCCATAATTGGTTTCCAGTCTAAATTTTTACTAACTTATTTAGAGTTTACTCCAATTTATCCACTTTGTCAAGCCCAAACAAGCAATACTACTTATAAGTAGTATTCCCCACCTTTAAGACTTCTGCCCCGGCATATCAAACACATCTTTCAAAGCGTCTCGACAATTTTTACAACGGCCTATATGCTCATCAATCGCCTTCTTCTCTTTACCCTTTATCCTTCCTTCGGTATAGTCTATAAAAACTTTCGGAGACGGACAAGCGGCAACAACTTCAGCCGCCTTTTCCCCGACAGGTTTTCGTAACGACCTATAGAAACAATAAGCAAGATAAAGCACCCCCGCAAACAACACCACCCGCATCAAAAAAAATCCTATCCCCATACTAAAACCACTCCTTTATCTTAAATCGTGTTATTTTTTCTCGCTTATTACTCGGCTTCTTTCTTCAGCAAAATCTGTAAAACTTTCATCTTCTTACTTTCGTGTAAAAATCCTCCTCTAATGTGTATTTCGTTAAGAGCGACATTAGGATATAGATAATATATTTCAATACGCTTAAGCACCTCTTTGCCCGAATGTTTGCCCTTCTCTATTGCTATAACGGTAGTCTGCGCCAAATCAAAAACATTGGCGAATTCTCTGATGGTAAGCCCCAGTTCTGTCCTAAATTTTCTACACTTCTTTCCACCAAAACCTCTATCATACACAGGTTCAAAAATAAACGATGAAGGCCCTCGCCTGCCGATCGTAGGCAAAAGCACTAATGGGTTTTCTTCTGTCTCGCTGATTCCGGCATTTTCGCAATAATCAGAATACGCGGGATTTTCCCTTACAGGTACGCGGTCAGACAACGAAGGAAACAGCGTCCCGGAAACGTATTCTTGTTGAGTAAGCGGAAACTCATTTCCCAAAGGAATAGAGGCTTTCGCGTACAAATAGCTTTTTTCATACACAAATTTGTAAGCGTCCTTCTCAAACGTCAACCTGCCGACATAAACCCTGGTTTTTCTTTTTTCCAGAAAAACATCAACGGCAATTATTTTAAGATCCCTATTATTATACTTCATTTTTCAATTCCCCATATCTTCTTTCAACTAAAGAAAAAAATGCTTTTTTTCTTTTTTGCGAAATAAAGGCAGTATCAACAAGAGTTTTTATTTTTTCCAAGTCGAGTTTCTCAATAAAAGAATCAGCAATATCCGAATACCCTAACCTCTTTGCTTCTCTATAATAATCCGCGATAGAAGGCTCCAATGTATCCTTAACCACGATCTTGCCTTTTGGCTCATGCATGGCTTCAAGTAATCCATCTTCTTCCATCCCTAGATACGCGGGATTATCATAAAATGGAGACAAAAAACATTCTTTAGCTTTCCTCACAATCGCAAGATTTCTTCCATGCCTATCATGATTTCCTATAAGAGCGTCAAAAATACATAATTCAACGAATCTCTTTATATCCGCAGCTCTTCCTGTATTATTTTTAAGAATTTTTATGACTGTTTCATAATCAAACTCCTCGCCTTCTTTTACAAAATGATAGATGTGCACCAAATCTGCCGGGATATGATCCTGCATAAAATTCCTACTCACAAATGTCTCTACGTTATTTTTAAATTTTATAAAATAAAATGAAGGAACATCCAACCCTAGTGACACCGCTATCCTATTGCATAAAAACTCCGTCGGCGGCAATTCAGGAAATCTATCATCCTTCACTTTAAGTATATATCTTTCGTTGTTTAGCATAGCTGAGTATTTTTTAAATTTTCCTTGAAAAAAACTTGATGCTATGCCCCTTGAAGATATTTTTTCTTCCGGACCGGATGAAGTCGTGCTTTTAAGCGCGACATGCCCAAAGTCCACATCACTATCAAGCGCGAACCACTCCATAAAACATTGTTTATGCAACCCATGCCTCGTCTCGTCTTTGTCTTCTATTCTCTCCCCACACCTATAGCAAATCATATTTTTCTCCATTTATGCATCAAGTATAACACAATATAATTCTGTGTCAAGTTTGGTGCAATATAATATTGCACCAAACTTGACACAGAATTACATTAACGTCATATGGTTAAACAAGATACAAGCTTTTAGCCAAAAAATGGTGCTTTTTGCTCCTTGTGAAAACATAAGATGGGTTAACTATTAGTTGACAGAATGCATCATTTTGACTTGATTTACTACTAATTTAGTAGCAATTAGTAGTAAATTAGTACTGCGATGGGCACAACAAAGAAGATAAAAAGAGTTACCGAATTATTGAGCATTAACAGACGTCCCTATTCATTAATTGCGCATTGAAGTTAATATGACATATGCCCAAACATAATAAATTCCAACAAGAACAAAAATTATCCCTGTAACTTTCCTCATATATATTTCAAGCTTTGCTACTTTGTTAAACCAATGTGCTATTGAATGAACCCCCAAAGATATTCCGACGGCGAATACGAGAACCGGAAGGCCCGTGCCGATACCGTACACAAAAGGAAATGTGATCCCGAAACTATTGTTTAATGCCAACGGTATTAGACTGCCGAAAAACAGTGCCGCCGAGATCGGACAGAAAGACAACGCAAAGATCACTCCCAATACGAACGAACCAAATATACCCGATTTTGCCAGCTTGCTTTGTCTTTCTCCGGAAATCATAAATCCCGTAAAACTGAATTTTAAAATACCCATAAGGAAAAGACCTACAGCAATAAGAAGCGGTCCAAGGATCATATTCATGTATTTCTGAAGAAAATTCGCGACAGCCGGAACACCGGCTAAAGAAAAAATGATGATCGCGCCCAACACAATATACGCCGCCATACGCCCCAGCGTATACGCCAGTCCCGACCAAAAAACCATGCGCGGGTGATCTATCTTTTTGGAAAGAAATGAAACAGCGGCAATATTCGTCGCGAGCGGACACGGACTGATCGACGTAAGCACTCCAAGCCATAAAGCTGTGAACAATGCCGTCATGACCCATCTCCCGTTTTTAATACGTCAAGGAAGCTTTGAGTTTCTCCTTTAATATACTCATAAAACTTATCCCTGTTTCCTAAATATTGCCAAACTTTTTCTAAATTCTTAAATTTTATCTCTTTGCCGCCTTCCGATAGAGACAACACAACAGACTTTGTGTAAATCTGATAATCCTTTACAAAATGTTGATTTTCTTTATCTTCAACATTGATCTCCCTATAAGCAAGATCTCCGGACTCTATTTCTTTTTCGAAATACTCTCTTAAGGCGCCTTCTGTATATTGCTCAATTTTATGACACGAAGAACAGCGAAATGTAGTGTGGAAATAATAAACAATAACCTTAGTCGTGCTTTGAGCAAACGAACCCGAAGAAAAAACGCATAACACCGTAAAGACAATAAACACTGAAAAAAGCTTTTTCATAGAAAATACCTTTCCTAAATAAATTTCTCTATTTCCTCAGGCGATAATACTTTCCCTGCCGACTTAACTTCGCCGTCAACAACTAACGCCGGTGTCGCCATTACGGCATATTCGGTGATCTTTGCAAGATCTTCGATCTTGACCACATCCGCTTTTTTCCCCGCGTTTTTTAAGGCGGCTTGAACATTATCGTAAAGCGCGTTGCATTTATGACATCCCATGCCAAGTATTTCGATCTTCATGATCCTCCTATTGAATAATATTTCCAAAAAGAATTCCGCTTAATGTCGCCATAATAACAACAAGACCAACATAAACAACCGTTTTCTTCGTCCCGATAATACCGCGGATAACAAGCATATTTGGTAAACTGAGAGCGGGACCGGCTAAAAGTAACGCCAGGGCGGGACCTTTTCCCATACCCGCGCCTATTAACCCCTGTAATATCGGCACCTCTGTAAGTGTCGCGAAATACATAAAAGCTCCTACGATCGAAGCAAAAAAATTGGATAATAAAGAATTCCCTCCAACAGCTTTTGCGATTATCCATGAAGGGATAAGCCCGCCCTGCCCCGGGCGTCCAAGTAACAAACCCGCGATCACAACACCTATAAGAAGTAAGGGCATGATCTGTTTAGTGAACATCCAGGAACTACGCATCCACTCTGATATCTCTTCTTTCTTAAACCACCTAAAAAGCGTAATACCGGTTATGATCAAAAACCCGACAGCCAAATACCACTTTATCGCGAATATTGATGCCCACAAACCGATATCCCCATCCTGAGGTTTGGTCCAATTAGCAAATACAAGAAAACCGACCATGCCGCCAAAATATAGAGCATTCTGCCATAAAACTCTTCGTTCCTTAACATTTTCGCCAAAAAACTCGTCTTCTGTTTTTCTCGCACGTTCTTCCCTGATAAATATCAAATGCATCATAAGCCCGATAACTATACTAAAAATTATCGCTCCTACAGCCCTGGCAAGCCCCATCTTCCACCCGAGTATTCGCGCAGTCAGAATGATCGCCAAAACATTGATCGCGGGTCCGGAATATAGAAATGCCATAGCAGGTCCCAGCCCGGCACCTCTTTTATAAATACCCGAGAAAAGCGGAAGAACACTACACGAACACACCGATAGAATTGTTCCCGAAACCGATGCCACGCTGTAGGCAAGAAATTTATTCGCTTTTGCTCCAAAATATTTGATCACCGAGGTCTGGCTGACAAACACTGAAATGGCACCCGCGATAAAGAACGCGGGAACAAGACAAAGCAAAACATGCTCTCTCGCGTACCAGCGGACCAACGCCAAAGATTCGAATATCGGATTTCGAAACGGCAACAACTCAACAGGCAGATAGAAACACCCCGCAAAAACAATAATCATCAATAAAAGTTTATTTTTCTCTTTCATTTTTTCTCTTTCCAATAATGAGGTCAGGTCTTAATATTTCACTTGGCGAAACATGTTAAAGTTGAATATATAAGACTTTACCCCCCTTGTTTGATAATCTCTTCCAACGTTTTCCTCGGTCTTGCAGGTATATCCCCCTCATAATAACCCGCTATCAACACAAAAGGAATAACAAAATCGTCAGGGATACCTAACACTTCACGCAAAACTAACTCATCTATCAATCCGATAAAACTCGTTCCCAATCCAAGTTCCGTCGCCCTTAAAACCATAAACGCCGAGGCTATGGAAACATCACGAACCACTCTCAAAACTTCTTTCCCCTCTAAAACACTGAAGAGTTCCTTTCTTTTCTTTTCATCCTTAGGCACACTTCCTTCTTTAACCTGATATTCGCCGCCGAGTTTGCCGCTATACGCATGAGAATCCCCGCAGCAAACGATTATTGCCGGCGCGGAATAAACAAAATCCTGCCGAAAAGCTTTTCTCTCTCTCAGCTTTTCCACTATCTTCTCACTATTAATAATGTAAAACCTGCAAGGCTGAGCATTGCACCCGCTCGGCGCAAGCCTGGCCGCATCAACGATCTCACTAATAACTTCCTCACTCACCGCCTTTTTAACATACCTCCTAACACTCCGTCGTGTTTCTATCGCCCTTTTTACTTCCATAATATCCCCTTCGAAGTATGTTTAAGTATGTTTTTTTTAATAGGGACAGACACCTATTTTTTTATCCGTTTCTTAGGCCGCCCCCGCGGTTTTAATTTCAAATCAGATAAAGGGATCAGGTCTTAATATTTCACTTCGCGAAACATGTTAAAGTTGAATATTAAGACTTTACCCCCTTTATCCCCTGACTATTGGGCTACTTCGTGTATAACTTCTGAAAGAAAAGTCTGGTACTTCACTCCTAGTTTTTTTGCTTTCAGCTTTATTTTTTTAATATCCATACTGTTTACCCTTATTGTCATCGTTGTATTTTTTTTGCGCATAGCTATCGCTTGGGCTATTTCTTGTAAACGTTTTCCCGTTACAGGCCGATATTCCCCCTTCATTAAGGCTTCTTCGATTTGTTTTTCTTCTTTTGTTAGTTTTGTATTTTTCATTTTTTCTCAAGAATAGAGCTGGCTTTAGCCCCAAAAGAGCAATAGAATTGACACAGAACATGTATGAAGTAGAATGTCAAACATCAGATTCTATAGAACCCAAGAAGATTATCTTAAAAATGGATAAGGAACAGCAACTTCTTTATAACATTATTAACAAATCGTTATGAATTTTGGGTGTCCCATTGCGGAAGTCAGGACCATTTTAATAAAAATAGGGACAGACACCATTTTTTGTTCATTGCTCAGACACCCCATAAAATGTGGTGTCTGTCCCTATTTTCACTATTATGTAATTCGCACCGCATAGCGCTACGGAGTCAGACATCAACGGACTGCCTCAACTAAAGGATAAAAGGGGCAGGTCTTAATCTTCAACTTAAGTACTTTTTGAATCCATACGGGCAAAACTCTTGTCTTTTTCACT
>JADHWG010000012.1 GCA_016783605.1 Candidatus Omnitrophota bacterium
GTCGAGATTTCTCTGGGTGTCGTCTTTGAAAAGTTTCTCTTTAAGATCCGTTTCTATTTTCGCGATTTCTCTGAACAAATTTTCGTTGTTGATGCCGTCGTATAATTTTGTGTAAATGTAGTAATAGAAGAGATTGGGATAATCCTGGACCATCGCGAGGTTATGAACCCTCGCAAGATCCCTTAAGTAGGAATAGAAATGAACCGCCTCAATATGACCTTTTTTGAACTTTATACTTTGCGCGACAAGTTCCGCCATTTCTTTTTTCGGCAGTTTTTTGCTTAAAAGATCTATGTAGCTTGTTCTTTCCTGATCGACAATATCAAAATCTATTTTTCTTTCGTATTCAAGGGTTTGAAGAAGTTTGCTGAAATTTTTGCAAACCGTAATATCAACTTTGTTTTTTAGAGCGGTTTTTTGCAAATACTCGGAATAATCGCTTAATTCCGTTTCTTTTTCTTTGAACGATTTTATTTTTGAGTCTACAGCTTTGAGTGCGGGGTGATACACTATCGATTTAAGACGTGAAGTAATGGTTTGAGTGTTCGTAAGATATTTTTCGATGCGGTCTTTGTAAGGATACACTTCGGTAAAAGCTTTAAGGTTTTTAACATAATAGTCTCTTGTTTCCGCGCCAAAAATGCTTCCTTCATAATCTGAATTTATCGAAAAGAATTCCGCGCCCGTTATTTCACCCTTCTTCATGAAATAAGTCGCGACTTCTTTTCTGATCTCCGCGTCCGGAAACGCTCTGAACCAAGCCGTGTCAACAAGACCTTCCGCGCCTTCGACGGAAATCATATCGATCCCGTTTTCTTTTGTAAGCTGGCCAAGAATTTTATTTATGTTGGATTGAGCTTCGAAATTACAATGAGCGTCCTGGATATGCACGATAACTTTTCCGCTGGAGCCGGAATATTTTGACTTTACCGCGCCCGCGTCAATGGCAACTCCGATATCATCTACAGACACCGCCGGCACGCTAAGCTCGATATCCGCCGCCGAAGGCGCCGAAACTATTCTTTTGGCTTCAGCAACATTCACGTTACAAAAAGAAAACGCGAACACCAAAACAAGACTCACCGCTTTAGAAAATAAAGACTCCTTTGATATGCCGCCTATCATGCTGTACTCCTTTTCCTTTGATTTCAAATGCCCCAAACTCACAATTTCCCCTCAAATTTGAACGCCCACCCATTCTCGCTTTCCACTAGTTTACTGAGTAGTTTACTTATTATAATAGGAATCCCCAAGACCGTCAAGCCTCATAATCTAACTATTTTATAGGCTAACGCCTATGAGCTTCTCCACCCAAAACACCAATCTGGGGGCTGTCGCAAAATCCCCCAATCTCGTAGGTTAATAGTCGGCAAGTTTAGCAAGGCTGATATTTTGGGTAGATTTTAGAAGCAAAATTGTCCGCCGGAAACGTGGATCATAAAATGTACGATTGGAATTATTTTGTTTTGGCCAAGCCTTTTATGCTCAGCTTGAGGGGTAAGAATTATACCGTTTTTATATTGCTTTATCTGTTTAAGCTCTTCTTTTCTTAACTGCTTCGTCCACTTGATCTCAATAGGACAAAACGTTTTATTCTGCAGAATCGCGACATCCACTTCACCCTTTTTCCCCTTAATGTAGAACGTCGAATTCCATCTTTTACAGTGATCAACGACGGTCATTTCCACGAATTGCGAAGCATATTGCGGCTTATTCATTCGTTCTTTCATGGAAACAAAAGAATAATTTTGCTCGATATGCGACAATACCGAGTGATATATGAATGGATCTCGAAAATATAGTTTTTTATTTTTTTTAGGCGCGGCTGAAAGCTTATGTTCACTTAAAGCTTCCAAAATATATATCACGTTAATTGACTGCAAAAGCATACAATAATCCGCTACGGTTTTATGGTGGTCAATAGAAAGATGCTTTGCTAAATTATTCCAGGAAATCTGGCTGGAATAAGTCGCCTTAATGCCTTTCAGTATTTCATACAGGTAATGTTCGCTCTTGTTATGTTTAAGCACGTCACCTATGATCCATTCCACGTACGTATTAAAAACCGCCTTTGAAATAATTTTTGTTGTCAAATAATCAGAAATTGCCGGCAGATAACCGCCATGAAGAAGATATTCTAAAAAATATCTCATTAAAACTTCGTGATGATCACAATATTCCGCGAGGGGGCGCGTAACAGGCGCGTCAGCAATTTTTTTACATAATGAGTTTAATTTTGGATTTTTTAAAATCACAGATTCTTTAAAAGAAATCGGCAGAAAAATAAAATCGACTTTATCAGCCTTTCCACGTCTTCCGGCAAATCGCTTCATAGCGGTTCGAATGATCTGATTATCGGAACCAGTCAAGATAACACTCATATGTTCAAATATCCCCGAATCCGCCAAATATTTAATTGACTTATCCCATTCAGGGATATAGCTGACTTCGTCCACAAATAGATATTGAAACGCCTTTTGATCATAAAATTTCTCAATCATTCTGCGCAAAATATGATGTGAATCAATAAGCTCACCCGTAAGAAAAAGTATATTGTCAGGCTTACACTTTCCTTTCGTAAGCAATTTGAGAATGAGCTGTTTGATAAAGGTGGTTTTCCCAACTTGCCTTCCTCCGGTAATTAAATAAATTCCCGGGATATGAAATTCCGGCGCGTCAATAAGAGAAGATTGGTACTTAAAGGAAAGATTCTTGATCTTTTTAAGATGAGGATCAAAATTCCGATACCGGGTTACGGACTCTTTAAACTGATTATGTATCAAAAATTCTTCAAACATGACATAAGTATACCACATACAAAAAATTTAGTCAATGCCCATTATCCATTTTTAGTCAATGGTCATTATCTAAAATGACTCATTCGGTCCTGTGCCACAGATAAACACGTACCCTGATTATCCCAACCAAAGACTTTAACCGCACTCCTTTCATCCCGGCCGAAGAGCCGGGATCTCCTCTCGGCTTAATCGCAAACCTTTTAATCTTAACTACTTACAGGGAGTGCCCCTGTTTATTTTCCATTTGAATTTTTCAAAAGTAGGTCTAACTTTTTTTGAACATATGTCCTAACCTTACTGTTAGATATTTTTTTTACCCACTCTTTCGCCCTTTTAAACCGGAACGATTTTGGAAAATGCAATTCAGGAAAGTAGGCAAATTGTTTTTTCTTAAAAGCGGACAAATAAAGACAATCAATTAACGCTTTTTCAGGCTCCGCTATTAAAAATTTGCTTTCCCCCCGATACCAAACAAAACCTTTAAAAAACGAAGGAGCTATGTGGTGAACAGAAAAAGTTCCTATTTTTGTCTTAATGCTCTTCGTGTGAGCTGTCGAAGCAAGTGTGATTTCTTGAGGAATCTGCTCCACCATCCCATATAAATGCAAAGCGCTTATGAATGAAAGATACGCTCTGTGTCTGGAAAATAAAAAAGGAATTACCACGTATGGACTAAGCCGCGTTCCAATGGCTTCCGCCCAAATCCCGCGATACAGTTTTTGGATTAGTCCTTCTTTCCGCAAAAAATTAAGCGCCTGCGTTGTAGCGGATAAAGATTTTCCTGAAAAGGCGGCTAATTCATTTGTTGTAAATACAACTCTGTTTAATTGTTTAATGGAAACTAAAATCGATTTTTTATTCATCCTAGGAGCCTCTCATTTCTTCAATAAAATTGCCGACTTTTAACCTAATTTCGTCCCATAGAACCGAGGAACTGTATACAGCCTGATCTTCGGAAGACAGATAAAACACCACAGTATCACGAAATTGTTCAAAACTGACAGCAAAAATATTTTCATATGCTTCCTTCAATCGTTCCGGCTTTATTTCGAGTTTTTCCGTCTTTCGCGGATCGTATTGAGAATTCAAAATATATAAGTCAAAAATATCTCTTGCCTGAATTACAGTTCTTGAAGCAAGCGCTTCTATTTTTTGTGTTATTGCCGATTGACTATCATAATGCGGGATTACTAAAGGCGCCAGTTTATACATACGCAAAACAACATCCGAGATAGGCTGTATATCAATTTTTCCATTAAACCCTCTGCGGGAAAATTCAATCTTAGTAAAAAGATCCTCTCCCGAATAAGTAATCAAATGGATTTTAAATCTTTGCGTAGTCTCTGTTTGTTTAGCTCGTGTAATATTCGGAGGCACAATTTTGCTAATACCAAACGACTTAAGAATTTCACTGAACGATGCCGTCTCCAATATATCCATGACCGTATCCTTGAGAATGCTCACTTCCACTTCGCCGACATCTAAATCCATGTCTTCCGAGTAACGAAAACTGTTAAAGAAAAAACGCAGATTGGTCCCGCCTTTAAGCGCGTAAAGACTCGCTTTGGTCTTTTGACCAAACCACCTTAAAAATTCTAAATGAAAAAGCTCCCTCAATTGCAACGTATTATACATCATATCCTCCATAATATGTAGTATAGTTTAGTTTTAACTAAATTGCAAGCCATATTTCAATTTTTTTTTGCCATCCCGACCGAGAACTTTTAGTCTAAGTGCCGGGATCTCTTCTTTTTTTAGGCAATTATTTTCTGTAATTGGTATAATTTCTACACCACATAAAACGGCATAAACTTGAATTCTTTCATTTTCATTGTAGACTTCTTGTTAAGAACCACTGCTTCTCGCGAATTATAGTTATGCAAAAACGCGGCAATTCCCGAAGGGACCATTTTCGTGTCCTTTAGTTTGACTTCTATCGGCAAAAGTTTTTCTTCATCAATAACAAAATCCACTTCTACTCCATATTTCATTCTCCAAAATTTTATATTTTCCTTATTCTCAACGCGTTTTAACAAATTTTTAAACACCGTATTTTCGATTAAAGCTCCCGCGTCAACCCTATCTTCCACCTTCCGAAAATCATTAATTATGCGATTCCGTAAACCCGTATCATAAAAATATACCTTGGGCATTTTCACGATCTCTTTCTTCTTGTTGGTAAAATACGGTTGGACAAATCTACATATATAGGTATTTTCTAAAATGAAAAAATATTTTTCGATAGTCTGCCTGGCTATTCCAACTTCCTTGGAAATTTCCTGAATATTTACCAAATTCCCGATATTAAGCGCCAATAACTTTATCACTTTGTTAAAAGCCGTTACATTCTCCAGAGAAAAGATCGTGTTAATATCCTTTCTCACATAAGAAATATGAATGTCGTCAAGATATTTCCTTTTTTCCGCGTAACCATCAATCAATACAATCGCGGGGTATCCGCCGAATAGGGAATATTCAAAATAATAGTTTGACAACTTGTTATGTGAAATCTCTGAAATCGATTTCACGATATTTAAAGATTCATTTTTCTCTATAATCTCTTTTAATCGTTTTTCTTTTTTAAAAACAAGAAACTCTTTAAAGTTAAGTGAAAAAATCTCAAAAGTTATTTTTCGACCAACAAGAGAATCTTGAAACTTTTTCTTAATGGTTAACGCGGAAGAGCCCGTGGCGAATATTTTTATTCGATCAGAATAATGATCAACAAGAATCTTGAGTATATTACTCGGATTGTCCAAATATTGAATTTCATCAATAAAAACATATTTTTTGGTATCGGTTGGGCTTTGCTCACTTATATAATTGATTATGCTCTCAACACCGGCATTCACAACTTCGAGAGCCTCCATTCTTTCTAAATCCAGATAAAAAATATCTTCCGAAGGAATATTCATTTTCTTGACAAGATGCCGGATAAGCAAATAAAGCAAACTGGTTTTTCCCACTTGTCTTGACCCTACCAGGATGATAGCTTCTTTCCGTGAGATCCACTTTATAATATCCGTAAAAATATCTCGTTCCACTAACAACTGTTTCAATATATTCATCAAAATGGACATAAATCCTCCCATCATTTCTATTTTAGAATAACTAAATTATAGCACATGTTGGAATTTAGTCAACCAATTTCCCAAAACACCAACCTCGTAGGTTATGGTGGTCGCAAACCGGTTCTTTCCACTTGTTGAACCTACCATGATGACATTTTGGAGGTATTTTGCGACAGCCCAATTAGTATGTATAAAAATATTGACAAATAACCATACAACAAGTATACTTTAATGTATGAAAGACACCGTAAGTAGTTTTATCTGGGATCCTAAGAAGGAACTTGAAAATGTAGATAAACATAGAGTAGATTTTCTGACAGCGGCAAAAGCATTTAAAGATCCCAAAAGAAAAATAGTTATTGATAGAAAACATAGCAGAAAAGAACCCAGATTATTTTGTTTGGGTAAAGTAGCAGGGAAAATAATAACAGTGAGATTTACATATCGAGAGGATAAGATTCGAATATTCGGAGCAGGATATTGGCGAAAAGGAGTAAAATATTATGAAGAAAATCAGAGGAATTGATAATAATAAACCAATAGGAGAACTGACAGAAGTGGCTGATTTTTTGCCGCCTCCGGAAGAATTGGTTTTATCAGAGAGAACAATAAAGGTTACATTAAGATTGGATGAATCAAGTTTAAAATTTTTCAAAGAACAAGCGAGAAAGAATCATACAAAATATCAAAAAATGATTCGGAAAGTTTTGGAGAAATATTCAGCCAAATATGCTGATTAAAAAGTATATCTTTAACAAATAGCATTAAACATAAAAAAGCCCATTAAGTTGGTTTTTTTGTGTCTTAGGTGACAAACGAGATTCCGAGCCCCTTCGGCAAGCTCCTCTCGACTTCGCTCGAGACAGGCAGGACAGGCGCAAGCCCGGGATGGCAAGGTACGTATGTGCCATACATGATAACCCCTTCATTATAGAATACTCCAAAATGGCACATGCTTACATAATAGAGTATACAGCTCGCCCCTAAAAAGCTGTCCAAGGAACAGCATAAATATTTGTGGCTATCGGATAAATTTTCTCCCCTGCATATACAATGATACCTTTGGTAACTTGCGAATGAGATTTAAGCAATTTCCGCATTGAGCGCGCATCCTTAAAAGTTATTTCTTTAGAAGACTTTACTTCTATTCCAATGGATCTTCCTGCCGAAGAAACAACAAAATCAACTTCTACATCGCCAGCTTTTGGTTTCCAGTAAAATATTTCAGGCATCGTCAACTGCAAAGAAGCCCATGCTAAAATTTGCTGTAAGATAAAATTTTCTAAATATCGCCCTTTGACACGAGATTTTTTGAGATCTGCTGAAGAATGAATGCCGGCAAGAAAACACGCTGAACCTGAATCAAACCAGAAATATTTTGATTGCCTGTATGCTCTCTCGCCCTTTTCGACATATCCTTTAAGCTCGTATAGAAGACTGGTATCTTTCAGCAAACTCATATACCTTGAGACATTTACCCTATTTTCGCCACAAGCATTTGACAGTTCTTCCTGCACCGATTCCCATCCCGTTGCTCGTGCTAAAGCCTCCATTAGGCGGCGAAAATTCTCTGGATGTCTAATTTTAACCAAATCCTGAATATCCCGCTGAATATAAGTATCGACATAGCTACTCAAACGTTCTAAGGCTATTTTTTCATTAGAAGCAAGCACAATGCCTGGAAGTGACCCTCTCCATATAGCTTTCGTCATGTCGCAGTTTACTCTGATACTTGAAAATCCAATCTCTCGGCCGGTCCATACCTTATCGAGAACACCTTGAGCAAATAAATTCCTCAATTCTCTGAACCCAAATCCAGTCAAATGTAAATATTTTGCCCGACCGGCTAATGTCTCACGTGGCGTCTGTCTTAAAGACATATTTCCAGAACCTGAAAGTATGAAATTTCTTCGGCGTCTGGATTTGTCAACAAAATATTTAACTGTTATCAATAACTCCGGACATCGCTGAACTTCATCGATTATGGTCGGCTTGTCTTCCCACAACAGACCCTTGGGATCCTCTTTAGCTTGCTCGAGGACATCAGAATCATCTAACGTCAGATAACGCCAGTTTTTCAGAAAACTAGCATTCTCCAAAAGCGTGCTCTTACCAACCTGTCTTGGCCCAGTTAAGACAACCACAGGATGTGATTTCAACACTTCGCTAAGCCTTGTTTCCATCCATCTTGGAATATATTTCGCCATACCTGTCTTCACCTCGTGTGTAAGCATACCACATAGGTATGTACAAAACAACAAAATATTATGTACAACTTGACATTTAAATTTGAACAGATTAACAACAAAAAACCAATACTATCCGGTTTACGTTTTAAATCGGACACATAGTTTACAAATCGTCCCTTATTTTACATTCGTATTACATCAATCGAGCTCTTTCATTCCACCAAAACAACCTCGTAGGTTTCAACCTACGAGGTTGTTTTGGGAAAAAGATCTTATTGCGCCTCTCTTGGCGGGGTCGGCTTGCGCCGATAGGGGCCCGCCAAAAGAGACGCTTCTGAGACACAAGAAAGATCTTTGCGTCTCAGATGGTTAATTTTTCACGCTTCTTCAAATCTTCAAAAATCTCAGAATTCGCCAAAAATTCAACCTCGTAGGTTGAATTCAACCTACGAGATTGGTAGCGGGATTACGCTTTTGTCAGCACTTCTTGTACGTATCTTTCGTAATCTTTGACTTCGGCGTTGAGATCAACGGCTTCTATGTTGGGGAAATAGAGGAATACGTTGTATCCGGCTATTTTCTGAAGCATTCCGTCTCTTACGCCTACTGTCGGAATTTGGTTATTGTTCGCCATGATCTCTAGAGTTTTTCTGTAGAGCTGGCTTATTAGTCCCGTATCCATTCTGACCAGAAGCATATTGGCGTCGGAATTCTCCGCGAGGAGAGCTGTTATGTCTCGCGCGCCGGAGGTGTCATCTATTTCCGTTTTCACCGCGATTATTCCTCCCCTTGTAGCGAGGGCTACATGGTCAGCTTTTACGCTCTTTCCCGTAATTTTGTTGATCTTATTAAGAACTTCTTCCGGAGATACTCTCTCTCCTTCTTTAACCTTGATCACTTCGTCAACATTTACGTATTTCGCCAATCCGTTAAATTCAAGCGCTTTTGCCAGACTTTCCGTTATCTTGTTGTTTCGGATAACAAGAATATCTTTTATCGGATCGGATTCATTATTCGATATTTTCATACTCGCGCGTCTTTCTTTTATTGACGCGGCTAACAGTTTCATATCCATAGCGGAATTGATCGCCGTTACCATATACTGCTTGGAACCGCCATCTCTTTGTTTTACTCCCAAATTTTCCATATACGTTTTGGTGTTTTCCTGATAGGAAACTTTATGCGTCCGGTATATCTTATCGATCTTTATGTTATACAAACTCTTTTCAGCGATTTTAAAAGATTTTAAAGCTCTTGTATCGTCAAAAAACTTTACAAAAGTTCGGATACAATCCCTTAACTGACTTTCTTGAAGTTTGTTAACATCGTCGGGAGTAAAAGTATCCATTTTTTTGATTTTCTCAATATCTTCTTTGGTTAACCTGGTTTTTTTAGATTCAACGAGTTTAGGGATGTCTTTTCGCGCTTTCGTCGCGAAATCTTTTATAATTTTGAACACTTCTCCATTATCCACGGAAGGCTCAATATCCAAAAGCGCGGCAATACATTTTTCATCGCCTATTTTCCATTCAAATTCATCCATCATTTTTTCTTGAGCTTTGGTCGACACTTCTATCAGCGTGATGCCTTCCTCTTTAAGAGTTTTGACTTGTCCAAGTTCCAATTTACCATACACGCTTTTAGGAATACCTATTTGGACATCGAGATCTTCATCGAGATCCATCGAGCGCGGCATTACGCTCATTTCTTTATCCGTCACATTTTCTATATTTTCCACATCAAAGATCTGTATGCCGGCTTGCGTAGGATCTTCCATCTGCATTATGCGGCTTATAAATGAATCAATGTTCCTATTTGTTCCCGCAATTATAAAATCAAGTTCACCTTCTTTATCAAGATCGAGCTCTATCAGATCGTTGAGGCGTTCCAATTCTTTCCCACTTCCCCGAAACACATCCGTAACCTCATATTGTTTTGCGGATCCTTCAGCGGGAATAAGCTGTTTTCTTACGGCCTTATCCAAAAACAGCTTAACTTTCTTTTCTTTCGCGGCATTCATGATCTCTTTCGACGTCCATATCGCCAAACCATAATTGATCAGAATTTTAAGCTGAATTCTCTTTTTGTTCTCTTCATCCAAAACCTTTATTTTGTTCATCAAGATCTGCGCTTCTCTAAAAACCCATTCGTTCGGGAACTTCTCTTTCAGTCTCAGCAATATCGGCTGAGCTTCGGTTATGCCGTAATCGTCGATGATACGCATAACTTTCGCGGCAAGAGTGAAAGTTCTGTCGGATTTTTTAATATATTTTTGGGTTATTACGTCTAAGGCATCTACTGCTTTATTGTGCAATCCTAACCTTGCCGCGGCCTCGGCAAAGCCAAACATATTGCGATGACCCGAAATCGCCTCTCCCTGTAAATCCAAACTTGTACAAAAACCTCTTATTTTCTGAACCTGTTTATCGTCAATATCGTTTAACCTGCCTAAAATGTCAAAGATCAATCCATGGGTTACTCGGCCATCTCTGCGTCCGGCGATATCTATGAACGTATTGACCATATCTTCCGTTACCTCGTCACGTATTTTTTTCTCACAGAGAAGTTGCTCCAAATACCATAACGATATGATCTTCTTCCCTGTTTGTTTAAGCCTATCTGTTTCGTCAAGTTCCGCTTTATCCTGCGTAACAGAATCTTTCACTTTGCCAAATAGAGCTTTTATATCTTTCTTTTTTCGAAATCCGTTAAGCGTTCTGAGTTCGCGGTCTCCAATCAAAGGTAAATATCGTTCGAACAGAAAAACATCGAACAAATTCATCTCTTCCGGCACCGTATGCGGAAGTTCCTCAGGTATCGGTTTGGCGTAATTTATGTAAATTTTGCCATCCGTTCGCACCGACCAGCCTATTTCATACGGCCAGCCGTTATTTATCGCGACTACCCTTTTGGCAAATTTTACCAGTCGTCTTGCAAGCCCCGCGGGCAAAATTTTTCCGCCATCGATAACTTTTTCCGTTACAAGTTTTCCGTTTTTCAAAACCTGTTTTTTATAAAGTGTTCCCTCATTGATCACTTCAACAATTTCCGTAAATCTGTTACTCATAATTTCCGCGGGTGTTTCACCGTTTTCCACACTCCCGCCATCAACACCCCAAACCCCCGTTATGTAGATCATCCCCTTGGATTTTGTTAACGGATCATATGTGCGTATTACACCATGGCGTTCTTTGTAGCCCGTATTTACGATTTTCGGGATATCCTTACTTACCGCCTCACCCACCGGCACCTGTAAAATTACAGCGGGATACACATCACATTCCCTGATTTTATAATCTAATCTTAACCTAAACGCGTTATAAGAATATTTCTGGGCTATACAACGCTTTACGGCTTCAAGAATCTGTTTCTCCGTTTTGATCTCGGGAAAATCAATATTTGGATACGAAGCATATACCTCGTCAGCATTTACTGTTGTCCAGTCCCCGAAATTAAAACTCGGAACCACCTGAAAGGTCTTATTATTATTTCGTTTCCTCAATTTTCTTACGCTTTCCAATATTATGTGCTCCAGACCTTCCGTCATCATCCCTGCAATTATGACGTCTCGTACTTTTTTCAATCTGCTTTCAAGCTCTTGCTTATTTATCGTCAGAGTCCCTGTTTCATCTCTGACGCCTTTCATTAGATCGTCAATTTTGTCCTGGATAGAGTGACCTGTTTCTTTATTCGCGTGCGTTAAAAATCGCCTTACAAATTCAAAAGAAAGAACAACTCCCGGAGCGATATTTTCCTCCAGCGAAGCGTTATTTTCTTCCGCGCCGTTATTGTTATTGATCATTTCCCCCAAATGCGCGGTCTTTGGACCAACCACGTTCATATGGGACATATTCACATTTTTGAGGTCAAACACCAGTTTACGCCTTTTTCCAACAATTGCTTTCACTGTTCTGACTTTATTTATCGATCTCGCTTTTCTATATTCTTTCTTCTTTTCTATCTCATGGTTTTCCGCGACCCTGATGCGGACAATTTTATCAACATTCACCCTGAACATTATGTCTTTTTTCCCATATGGCTCTAATATGTTCACGGCATCCGGGATATGCGCCATTGGGATACACTCAGAACACGCTAATCGACGCGCGTGCCCATTTCCTCTTGAGCTAACAATTATCCCGGCAATATTCAGTTTATTTACTCTTTGGCGCATATCTTCCGGCAAAACTAAAATATCGTCTTTGCCCGCGCGCGGAATATAGTTTTCCAGATCTTCCGGTCCTTTTATCAAAACCAGCTTCCCTACCGCGATACCGCAGTTCAACCCGCCGTTGGCGCTGTATATGCCAAGTTTCTTTACGTGCTGTGCCAAAACTTTGTTAATATCTCCGGACAATGACTCAAAATTCTCACTACTCCCTATCTCCCTTATAAACTCCCCGATTTCGTCATCTCTTTCAGACAAGATCCTCCTCAACACATTGATACTTCCCCAATGCGTTACGGCGCCGTCATTATCTCGTTCTTTTACACTTTTCTGAAACAATTTTATTTTATCGCTTAAATCCAGAAGTTCAGCCACTCGTCCGCCCATTTTCTTATTTTTTTCATTTATTCGTTTTAAACATACACTCAATAACCGCTCTTCAAATCCTAAGCTTTGCGCGAACATTTTCGTCTCATACTTTTCTACCGCATCAATTTCTTTTCGTATTACTTCATCCACGATCTGAATAACTCCGGCAGGATCAATTTTTTTCTGTATTTTTCTCGCGAGAATAGACCTAACAAACGTATCTATTTCCGATGTATATTTCGCGTTAAAAGGATATACTTTCTCACCAACATGCGCGTTCCAATAAAGACGCAGATATACGGCCCTGACTATCTGCAGATACAGCACCTTAAGCACTATTTCCATCGGCATATCCTCAAAAAACGCCCGGGTTAAATATACGGACGGATACCTGCCTTCGCGGCTTCTTGAAAAAGCGATCTGCCATTTTTTATCGCGGCACATAAGCAGATGTGGATGAAGCGCTTCGATACTTTTCTTTGCCGGTTCAACCAGATAGATCTTTAATTCTTTTAACAAGCCACAATTTTTTCTTAAAAATTCGTTAAATTCCTTATTGCTTTCAATTCTCTCCATTTTAGTCCAAAGAGATGATCCGCTTTCAAATTGATTTCCTTGCGTCACAATTTTAAACTTATGTGTAGCAGGATCAAAAGCGACACATGTAAACTTGCCCTCGGTCATCCCGTCCCTAAGTTCCTTTATTTTAAGATCTTTATTGTATCTTCCTTTGAATCCGACATCCGGGGGATATCTTCCGTCTTTCGGAAAACCTTTTGATTCCATCTCCATATTTATGTCGCCGTCTTCGTTCAGATATGGCTTGATAATACCAATACTGCTCGCGATCTCCGGCTTATGAGACATGACAATATTAAGACCCGCTTCACCTTGAACATTTAAGCCATTCGGCTCTTTCTTCAACCTATCGTCACCTTTTCCTTCGGCGTTAAAAACATACACGCTTCTTTGCTGCACTACCTTAAGGTCTAAATTCGTAAGCCTTGTGATATCCCGCCCGGCCAATTCTTTAACCTTATTAAGCATTGCCACCAAATCTTGGGGCATTGTTTTTACGCTTACATCCCGTAAAAGAACAGCTATGCTTTTTTCACCGCGCGTCTTTTCCCCAAGTTCGCGTATCATACCTTTTTTGTCAGTCGCGCCAATACTCACTAATTTTACACCCGTTTCTTTTTCCAATATCGGACGAAGCTGTTCTCCAAATCTTTCATACACGGAAGCGGGAATTCCCACTTCTATCACAAATTCACTTCCCGGCGGCGGTGACAGCATTAGTAACGGCTCTTGAACTCTTTCGATCCTTTTTGTATCTTCAAGAGATTTTCTCACATTTTCATCGATTATTTCCTGCACCCGCGAAAGCCCGGCTATTCTTCCCTCAACTATCTCCACTTTTTTCGCGGCATTCAACTGCAGAAAATCTTTATCTTTACTACTTTCTACACCAAAAACCGGAACAAGCCCTTCATTTCCAAAATTTCTCATAAACTCTTTAGTTTCAGCAACTTCCACAAAAGGAATACTCGGACGTATGTTAACTCCATACTTTGACCGTATATAGATCATATGCAGAACGTATTCTTTTATACCGGCGCTATCTCCGCATACGGTTACCGGTATTTTTCTATTTAGTTCTTTTTGTATTTTCGCGACCGATTCCGCTATGAGTTCTAACTTCTCCGTCAGTTCCGGCTGTATCGCACTAAAGAGCATAATGGCCTTTATGGTCTGTCTGAGATTGCCGCGTCCCAACTCTTTTTCAAAATCCCTGAATATGCTCCTTAAGAGATCGTTGGTTCCGATGCTAATGAAATCCGATAAAGTAATTATTTTTTCCCTGTTTTTCACGCCTTTAACACTCTCTATCATAGATCCGATCGGCACAGCTTCAAGCTTCTTCGCAATACTAGCTATCAAACTCTTATCAATCTCCGTTTCTTCTTCTCCTTCTTTCGAGACAGTTTCTTTGGCGGTTTTTAGCCACTCGCGGATGTCCAGCACATCCCGTTCTGTCTCAACCTGCGGAAACAATATTTGCACGTTTTCGGCGTCTTCTTCAACAATAGATTCATAAAGCGCTTCCAGTTCAACCGATAAAATCCGCGCGCCGACAGAGGTTCTATAAAAATCAATTCCGACGGCATTTGTCTCGGCACCTGTAATCCTTTTATCTTCACTTACGTCAATTGTCCTAAAAGTCAGCGTTTTCCCGCCGGAATGGCGTATTAGGCTTTTAATGTTTTTCTTAAAAAACTGTTTAATCTCATTTCGCGCCTTCAAATTTTCTTCGTCCGAGAGAAACGTGTCTAAGTACGGAATATTCTTGTTGAGCCACACTTCCGTGCGGACAAGCCCCACACCGTCAGCGCCATTTAAAAGCGCGGTATTAAGAGCGTCTTTTTCATCCACATTCGCGAGCACTTCCACGACATCGCCTTTCTCGATGCCTCTCCTCACACCAACCTGAGCCGGCTCCATCATTATCTCTTTATGATATTTGTTAAAAGCACTTTGGCGTACGGCTTTTTTTCTATGGCTCTCTATCATCTGCCTGTCAGGTTTTGCCGTTAAAGAACCGATAGAACCATCCGAAAGAACGAGATCGCCCACTTTCACACTTTCGGTGATCTCATCCATCGTAATGTCGTCTTTGCCATTATGCCCTTTACCATCGACAAAAAACACCGGAACATTAAGCCCTTTGAGGGCAAGAACCCAATGCGCTGTTGGTCCGGCAGTTGTCGTGACTATCTCGCACACATTCTCGTTTTTAACCAAACTAACCGCTTCCGGCGGAAGAAGATTGCCTTTTAGGAATAATATATGTTTTTCCCCGTGATCGGTTTCCTTAAATTCCTTTACCGTAACTTCAATTCCTTCCAAAAGAGAAGCTGTTTGTTTCAATATGCTTTGATAATCTTCTAACTCCGCGATAAATTTCTGATTATTAGCATCTCCTATTAAACTTTTTTTCCGCATTTCTATATCTGCGAACAAATCTTCCAGTATGACTGACGCCGGTAAATATTCCTCAACCATTCTTTTAATAACCTTTGTTTCAATATCTTCAAATACTATCATCATCGCGGAAGTAATATCTTCATTCTCATCAGGCATAACAGAGAATTGCTTCTTGATTTTTTTAAGAGCCTCTTTGAATTTTGTCCTTTCATCCCTTATCGCGCCGGGGGCGATCTTGCGGGAATAAAAAATATCCGAGATGATCGCCTTATCCATAGCCTTCAAAACATTTATAGTAGTTGCGACTGGCACCGCTTTCATCGCGGATATTGTTTCTTTGCCTTTTTCTTTTCTTTCCAGTTCAAAAATTTTGTTATTTATCTTGCGGTGCAGAAGAACCGCGGCTTTGGGTTTAATGATGGGCTTTCCCGGCGTAATTGTCCGCAATTCGTCCTTTACGCTAAAGATAAGTTCGTTAAATATCTTAAATGTATCTCCGTTTAGCAAGTTCTTTAGGTCACCACAGTTCGCTATCACCTTATGCAATTCATCTATTTCCTTCTCAATAATTTCTTTCGCTTTTTCCTCATCTCGCCGCGCTGTTTCCGGTATTATGTTATGCACAACAGCCGCTATATCAACATCCTCACCCGCGTCATAATACGCGGCATATCCTGAAGCAAGCGCTTTTTTAATGCTAGAAACGCCTCTATATTCCGTCAAGGGCACTACCCTGTAACTTTTTAGCGACGTACTAATGGCCCGTTTTGTCTCTTCATTTATTTCCGCGCCGTCCGATTCGATACCTTTAACTTCCACATTTATACTGACTTCACGCCCCGCGTACGGCACTTTGATCCTGACCGTTTCTTCCTGCGCGATATTCACCCCGTTTTCATAAAGCGTATCCTGAATAAACTTCTCAATCCCCCTTCTCACGTCACAAAACGCTATGATCAGCTGATCGCCCTCATACGAACCATAACATTTTGAATCCGAACAATACTCAAAACTTAACTTGTCCGGTTTCTCCAACACTTTAAGCGCCATCACATACGAAACCCTAAGAAGTTTTTTCGCGTATTCCTTATCCTCAAACACTTTCCGCGGCATATTGTCCTGAAACTGTCTAATAAATATCCTCTTATCGATTTTCCGCCCCGCATCCGAGAAGTTCGCGTCTTCCAGCCAGCTCAGATATTCATCGTCAGCAGTCTCCTCCTCGTCATCTGTTCTCTGCATATTCGCCGCCACAGCCAGCACCACGCCGCCGGCAATAAACATAACCTTCACCCCAAAAATACGCGCGCCCAAAGCCAAAGCCTCGAGCCCCGCACAAACCGCCAGCACGATTAAAAATGTCCGTAAGATATCATTCTCTTTCGACACAGGACGGTTTATTCTCCGTAAGTCTTCTTTTTCTTCGGATGTTAATGAAAACGCGTCTTTTCTTATATTTTTAAACTCTTTTGTTTCTTTTATCGCGTTAAAAGCTTTGAGTATTTTTTCTAAATAAGCCGGCGATATCCCAGGATATTTCTTCAGAAAAACCGCTGTTTCTGCCGCAGTTTCTGTCTTATAAACATTCTTAAAAAATACCCGTTTGAACCGGTTCATGCCAAGCTCAATAATATCGGCGGCAATGAGAAAAGCGGACATCTGCCGCGCTTCTGTCTTTTTTAATTCTGTCCAAGATTTTTGTTTTAAGTACTCTTCAAATTCATCCGAACGTGCGTGATGAAAAAGAACTACTGCTTCCTGAACATCAGAGAGAGAAATACCGTTTCTTTTCGCGGCGGCGAGTGTTGCCGGTCCCTGGAACTGATCAACCGCGTAATCCATTTCATCCTGAGTAAATTGGAATCCCCTGCTCTCGAAAATATTAATCAACTCTTCATATCGGCTTACATCATGAGAAATATCCCGCGGAAGCCCTATGCCCTTTTCAGATAAACTTGCTCGCAGTCTTTTCACCCTGGTTGTATCCAAATCAATGGATTTTGCAGGCGTCCCCACATCATGAACAGCCGCCGCAACCCTGATCTTGTTTATACCCTTAACAGAAACCTTCGCCGCACGAGCAAGAAGAACAGCGATTTTCTCAACCCTTTGAGCATGGCGCCGTGCAAAATGAGATCTATACCCATCGTATATCTTCCGGCAAACCCGCGAATTCCACCTACGAGGTAAAACTTGTTTCTTATGTCTTAAATAAGCTTCTCTCATATCGCTAACAAACGGCAATAACACCAGCATACCGGCAAAATGGCTTTTTATGCCTTCATGTAAATTAATGAAACTTTGTATTTTTGGAGAAAGTCTGCTGAATGCGGGGTGCCTGTAACCGTCACGCCTCGCAATTTCTATTTTTAGTATTTCTTTTAAGGTTGGAATGCCTTGTGTACTAGGATAATTTTCGAGGTCGGAATTAGCTTCATAATATTCTTCAAGCGCGGTGTAAGTAGCTTTCCCTATAAAGAAATATCTCACCGTGGCCCAGCTGAAATATATACCAATAACAACCGGCGTGATATTTATCCAATTAAAATTGCCAAGTATAAGATATCTTAAAAACGCGGCTACAGTTAACGTTCCCGTTAAAAGACCCGCCTTGTATCCGGAAATGGTTTTGAAAGCATGTGAATCTGTTTCTTTAGCCGATTTCTCTTCACCGGGATTATGGCTAAAATAAGTCCATCTGCCTTCTTCCTCTCTATCCAGAGACAATTCTTTCTCGATTTTAGCACATGCATTAATCTGAGCCTTATACTTGCCATCAACAGTAATTTTAACACCAATATTTGACTCTTTTCCCCAGTCTATAACTGCCTTAACCAATATTTTCGTCATTGCCTTCTGATTTATTCCCCAGGGCAAACATTTGAACTCTTTCGGCAGTTTAATAAGGATGTTGCTATGTTCTTCATTATCACCTTCCTTAATTAACCCAAAGGTCTCATCACGCTCTCTAAATTTAGCTATAATGTCCCTTCTACGAGCCTTTTTGTTTACAACAGTTAGCCCCGTAATAGTTTGATCGAAATCTGTTCTGAGTGTTATTTTAAGCTTAGACCCATCATATATTAATGATTTGGGTTTCTTCGTTTTTATGTGGCTTCCAGCCTTTTTCGAATCTTCTTTAGTATCAAGCGAGACAGTTTTATCTTCGGACGTTTTCTTACCACTGTGATCATACTCAAAATAAACCGAACTACTGCGCTCTGTTGTTTCCAGTACGCTTAATGACAATTTTTTTTGGTATTTCTCGCAAAAATCAATACCACCCTTGTCTTTTTTAGATACTTCGATCCTACAGGTCATATTGGAACTATTCGCCTCTTTTATAATCTCCTGAATTAACGCCTTTCGGATTTCGTCTTTTTTCATTCCTTTAGGCAAATTTTTAAAAGTCTTCGGGAGTTCAATGCATACATCATTATATCCACCACCTTCCGCTCCCCCACCAAAAATATAGTAATGCTTTTCAAGTTCGGCTATAATCTTCTTTTTTTTCGTTGTCAGATTTACAACAATAAGCTTTTTGCTATTTTTAACTTTACCTTCTTCACATCTTATCTCAATTTTAGGATCTCCATCTTCTAACGATTCGGATATTTTCGTTTTGCTGTTTTCTATGGGCGCATTGTCTAAATCGAAATCCACATTTTTTGAGTCTTCATCATTGGAAAGTTTTTCTTCTTCGTAAACATGTGCAAAATTAGTCCAGGACTCCTTCTCCGGTTCCGATAATACTAGCAAACTTAATTCATCTTTTTTTCTTCGACAAAAATTACCACTTGCCGCATCGCGAGTATGAGTCCCAACCTTAAGGTTCACTTTAAACTCATTCGCCATTTTTATAGCTTCCTGAATTAACGCTTTTCTGATATCGTCTTCCGTTACTTCCTCAGGCAAATTGCTAAAAGTTTCCGGCAGTTCAATGTATACGTTTTGGCATGCATCCTCTCCCCCTACCAACTCAAAAGTCTCTTCGCTTTCTTGAAGTTTAACTATAATTTCCCCATGTTTATTCAAAACAGTAAATCCAACGATTCCTTTATCCAACGCTTCGTTCCTTTTTATAGTGTAAGAGCTTCCCAGAACTTTATTTGAATCTTGTTCAATTTCGGACTCGTCACTTACAAATGATGCCTTGTTATCAATATTTTTCATATCTCCGGCATAGGAATCAATTTCAAAGTCGTCTTCATTGGCGGTCTCTTCCCCAAGATCAACCTGATCTGTTTCATCTGCACTCGAAGTAAATGTTTCTGTCTCTTCCGGATTTCTCGATATTTTGTCCTCTTTGTAATCGTGTGAAAAATAAAACAGCTGCCAAAATCTTTTACTTTCCGTTCCCGCTTCTCTTAGATCTAATTCTTCCGCATTCTTCCGGCAGAAGGTGAGACCTTCCCGGTCTATTATGGGCCACCAAACTCCAATTATGACATTCGTTTTTAATCTATTTGCCTCGTTTATGACTGTCAAAATTAACGCTTTTCTAATAGTATTTTTTGTTACTCCCTTTGGTAAATTATGAAAAATAATCGGCAACTCGACATAAAGATTAATAAGTCCACCACTGATTTTCACCAAATCAAAACTATCCTTTGACTTGTTAAATTCGGCAATAATTTTTCTTTTTTTCGTTTTTGTGTTTACAATAGTGAACCCCGAAATAATCTGCTCACTATCCCTTTCACATATTATTTCAAATTTGGTATCTTTTTCTTCGATTATTGATTCAGATGGTTCCAATTTTTTCATTTTTTTCAGCGTTTTGTGCAAATCTAAACTAAAGAAAATCATTGTCGTTATAAATACCAGCCCCAAAACAGCAACACTCCGCAGTCTATCGCCCGCATACCATAGTCCGCCTGCAAATAAGAGACCTACAATCGAGCCGATAATTCCCGCTATGTCTCTCTTCTTCTCAAAACGAAGGTGGGAAATTTGTTCTTGTTTTGTTTTTTCGCTGAAAATTTCCGGAGTTTTGTTTATGTACGTACCATATTCATGCCAAAAACACATCCATTTTTCTTTCTGATTCGGTTCATCTAATAAGAGTTCCTTTCTATGTCGCCTGCAATAATCGATACCGACACTGTCATTTAGAGATAGCCTGACGCTTACATTTACCTTTACTTTGTTCGCTTCCATTACAACTTCGCGGATTAGAGCATGGCGGATCTCATTTTCTGTTACATCTATAGGTAAATTCTGAAACGTTTCAGGAAGTATAATGTCCATATATTTTATCAACTCTATCGTTACCAGATTATAAGTGCCGTCAGAATCCTTAAGCTCAGCTATGGTTTCATTTTTGTTTAGAACAGTAAATCCTGTAACTATTCCGTCTTTCGTTTCGTTTTTCGTTATAACGTATGCTTGTCCTTCAGACGTTTCTATTTGCTCGACAGGTTTTGACGAAGATACTTCACATTCAAAAACAACATAAAGAGCACCTTCTTTAACTTCACGTTTTTTCATATCTTTATTTTTTTCGCAAGAATTGATGCCTTCCGTATCTCCCGCGGGAAGCAATAAAATAACGGTGTTCACCTTCGTTTTTTCGGCTGTTTCTTTTGCCGCTCCGAAAACAGCGGATACCACGTCCGCACGACTGACACCTTCTATTTCTTCCGGCGACATCAGCAACATTACTTTAATCTCATCAGTTTCCTTTGCAAGCGGGCACTCCAATATTGTTTCCTTATTTTCGCCTGAAACAGCGTAAACAACCCGATCATTTTTCTCCCCGCCAAGTTTCATGCTTACACTGAGTTTAACTTTTCTTTCGGTTGTAGATGATTTTTCTGCGGACGTTCCATTCTGTTCAGCAGCTGCGGAGGTTTCCTTTGCCTTTCGTTTTTTCAGTCCAAGCCATCCGGCTACAAGTAACAAGAGACTTAATATACCGGCTGTTATTTTCTTCCAATTGTTTGCAAGAAATTGGATTTCTTTTAGCGCTTTTAGATCATTTTTCTCGTGCGCAGCGGATATCTTTTTCATAAAAACATCTTTAGCATCATATTTCATTTTTATTTTTTTCTTTCTGATCTCCGTAAACTTTTTTTCAGCCTGCTTTTTTAATTCCTCATCTTTTAAAGGAGGAATCAACGTTTGTTTCTGTATGTTTAGCTTTATCCTGGTCTTGGCTTTTTCAATTTTTTCTTTTATTTCTTTTACTTCCTCGTCGGAGACACCTTTTTCAGACAAAACCTCTATCGCTTTTTCAGCAAAATTCAGTTCTTTTGTTTCATTAGCTTCAATCGCGTCACGAATATCGGCTTCAATGTCCTTAATTAAATCATCCGCGGAAGATTCTTCCATATACACTTGATCTCCCGAATATGCAGGTTCTCCTTTTTCCAGAGTCGCACCAAAACCCATCGCTGTTTTGGCCATATCAACCGTCTGCCCTAAAATGCTGTAATCAACATTAATTTCCGGAGCCGATAACGGCTGATCCTGTATTATCGGCATGCCAAACTTTATAGTTCCTTTAAAGTCAGAAATAACACCTCCGTCGATTATTATTCTGATCCCTTTAATCTTTTTGGGATTAAATACCTTCGCCTCATCCGCCGAGGATATAAATCCTTTTAGTCTGGCCAAAGGTAAATCACCTTGGACACTTGAACTATTGGCAAACCCCGCGCTCCACCTACGGTGCTTTGAATAGATATTGCCGTTTTCATCTATTAGTATTGTCTCGATCCGGCGCGACCATTCATCTTTTTCTTTAGCAACATCCTTTCCTTCCGCGTTAAAAACCTCAAATGGTATTACAAATTCTCTGCCCGTCATATCCAAGACCTTCGGTAGATTTGACAGAAGCACAATACTACCCGCGTCCTCTTCAACTGTTTTGCCGCAAATATTAATTCCTAAAGAAAAAGAACCATCATCCATTGCATTCGTCTCGCTAATTACGGCACGTTCAGTATAGATCGACCATGCCCGATGAGAAATAACCTGTTTTTTTACCGAGAAAACCTTATAGTAAAAATCCATTAGCCCAAAGCGGGAACAAAACACCATAAATTCTTCACTAAGCGCGGCAAATTCCTTTTTATTTTCAAATGTTACGCCATTCCCCGCGTCTATCCAAACTTTCTGCCGTTCTATACCTATAATGATCCATTTTAAACATGTTTCAGCCCTGGCCATATCGCCCTGCACAATATAATCTTTAAAATCTCCTTCCATTTTTCCAAATAACCACCTGTTTTGTTTTTTGAAATATGGATCCTGTTCAAGAATAGACTCTATATCACTTGGAAAAAGTTCGTACTCTTCGGAAATATCACGCTGATAAACTGACTCTATACTTCTTGTTCTCGCTTTTGTGATCAAACTAGGAATAAAATCTTCAAACAATAACGGTTGGGCGATAATCACACCAATACCGATAACAAGTGGGATAAGAACGAGATTAATAAAAATCGTTTTCCAAACCAATTTTACGCGATATAAAAAAGTTTTTTTCTGTCCAAATTTAAGCGCGCCTAACATCTGTCTTCCTCTCGGCCAGAAACGCTCTCCCTGATACGGGGCAAAAGCCGTAAAAGTGATCAATACACCCGCTATTTTAAGATTTTCAAACATTGACACCAATCGATGCTGTTTTGTAAAATAGTCGACCATATGCCCTGGGCGCAGACCTATAGAAGTTACGCGTTTTTGGCTTCCGGGACCCCTTGGAATCCGGCTTAAAATCTGTGTCAAAACTGTGCTAATAAGCATAAACAGGCCAAGTCTTGTCATAAAAATAGCTATTGCGGAATGGAGTCCACAGGTTACAAGGATACTTGCCGCATAAGCTATCCCAACACCCGCCATGCCAAAAAACCAGCTGAACCGAATATCTCCCCTGACTCTGGATTGAACGTTTTCAGCATACGCCTCGGCAGTTTTTAAAGCACGTTCATAAATCGCGGTCAGCTCATTTAAAGGTATCGCCGCTATACCGCCCTTCCAATTCCCCAAAAGATCTCCCAAGCCAAAAGGATCGTCTCCAATTTGGGTGTCGATGTACGCTTTAGCAGCATTATCTGTACACGGAGGTTTCGTTTCCCAAATTTGTCGATACGCAGTCATATGAGCTAACGCGATACTTTCATCAGCTTTAAGTTCCGCCAAAGCTCCCCTAACATTCCTCAGATACTTATCTATAAATTTCAAAACAAATTCTTCATCCGAAAATCGAGAATTATGCTCCGCGACGTGGCGATGCGGAATCAGCTCATTAAGTATTCCTGTCCCGCCGGCATCCATAGACGGTATACCTATCAATGGGCTTTTCTTAACCTTAGTTAACATCATCCTAAGCATTTCTGTTGTTGATTCTTCGTCTTGTATGTCATGCTGAAAGCTTGAGAGCCAACCATGCACAGTTTGTATGAGAGGTGGTGATAAAAATAAAGCCGCACCGATGAATGACGTCGGTAGCCATCCGTTCATAAGTGGAATCCATATCTTTAAAACCTCAACAGCATCTGCTATAAACAATCCTAATCCAAACCCCAAAAACTCCAAGGACGAAAGAAGACCTAAAACCGCCACTCCATAAAAAATAGTCATAGCTAGCGTATATATCGCGGCAAGAACTGACGGAGTTGATGCCGCCAAATGCGAAATATGCTGAAACTTCCAGTATCCCATAGCCTTGACAGGGTCTATCTGCCACGCCGCGTTTCTTTTGAATCCTGTCCATACAAGAAGTCTGTTAACCACATGACCAATGTAATAAAAGATTATTCCGCCGGCAACAAATCCAATGCAAGCCGCCGTAAGTCCCGCAAAAATATATCCATGAGCACTTCCAAGAACCGCCCATCCTAAAGCCATGCCGCATAAATATTGTCCAAAAAACATAAAGAAAGCCGCCGGATGGGACAAAACAACAGCAAATGTCTGCATAGTGATCCATCGGGATCTCTGACGCCACCAAGGGGAACCCATGCCAGGCAGGAGATCTTCATAAATCTGGGTAAACGGACCAACAAGCCGCGTTACTGAAAGCTTATACAGGCTGAGCCTTCGACCTAATTCTGAGTCTTCAATTATGTTATAAGAATCCCATGTGCCGCTGATACTGTATGTGTTAAGATGATTCCGAAGCAAATTTGAGGAAATACGTATTTTTCGAATTTCAGGATCAAATAAAGACCGCAGAGGGTGTACAATCACCTGGGCGAAAAAACGAATTAAAACCGGCATTTTCGCGTATTGTTCAGCAACCCTTGTCTCTTCTTTTTGAACAATTTCTCTCAGCGGCATCAAAAGATTTTGAATTCGTGCTCTGTCATTTAAACATCTCGTCAATCTCCCGCATTCATCCAATTCTTCTCCCGCGAGCATATCCCAACGAAACCCGTTACCTGTCCCGCCAAGAAAAAGAAACCCTAGCTCCGTCTGGCCGATCTGAATTTTTGTATGCCACAACATATAATCCGAATGTCCCATATATATCTCGTCAGGATGTTTTATAGGCACCTGCCTCAGCTCTGCCTGCACGATCGCCGGAAGGTTTCTCGCGTTAAATTCTGACATGGCAAAATATTCCGCGCTCTCATACACCCCTATAAAACTTTTCAGCATAAACGAAGAGCGTTCTTTTGCTCCTCCATTAATATCAGAATCAGCCAGTATTATTTCCCTTTTTAGTAAAGATTTTCCCCAGCATATCGCTTTAAAGGCTAATACAAAAGTTGTCCACCAATATGTAACTTTTAATTTCCATCTCTGACCTGTCAATCCCCTGTATTTAATTCCCCATCTTCTCAGATCTCTCCTATTTGTCCTTCCAACTATCTCATCGTCAATAGCCCTTTCCTTCATTCTCCATAAAAGCGACTTTGACTTCAGTAAAAGCGGACCCAGCCTATCTTCCTGGTCAACCAATTCGACAAATCCCGGTAACTTAAAATATTCTCCTTCTCTCTCCGCTCTCGCCTTCCTTTCTCCATACATTTTTTTGAGATACTGCACAGTTTCAACATTAAGCACCGGTTTCATACGTACCTTTTTTTGGTTCTTTTTTGAGTTCACACCCCACATTGACCCTGTATAAATCATTATGTTATCGCGATATTGCGCTATTTCACCCCCCTCCTGCATTGCTTCACGCACTTTGTCTACATTAGGGTCATCATCATCCATACATAGAACCATATCAATATGCCCGTTATAGCTTTTTGCGGCACTATCTAATGTATCTTTTATCTGCCATACACTATCTCCAAAAAATGTGTTCATCAAGACAACTGACTCGAATATCTTCTCGGCTATACTCGTTGTCTGAACAATTTTATCCCATTCTGCCAAAGTAAATTTAGAAACAATATCCTGATTCGTTGAACGTCCGTTTTCATCAATAGGCGCGGATGTTCCGTTTAAAGATCTCATTCTCTCAACATACTCGGGTTCTTCCATCAACGCGTCAATTATCTCCTGCCTATGTCTTGTATCATTGGCAATAAGAGCTATATCCAAAACACTGCATGTTCTTTTTGTGGGATTTCCGGGGACAGAACTGGAAAATTTTATTCTGTGAAGAATCCAGTTAGATAAAGCCTCATTTTTTGAAAGTCTGACAACTTTTCTCCACCCTGCATAGGATTTACAGATTTTTTTAAAAATATTTTTTATTTTCTCAGGTTGATTTTCTCCAACAGCATCCAGCTCATAAATAATTCTCGGCAGATAATGTGCTTTACCCTCTTGTATCAGTTCCTCTCGCGCTCTGATTAGGGCTTCTTTTATCAATTTCGGTGGCACATAATCAAGCACATCTTGATCTTGTACCTCATTATTTTGTTCTTCAGAACCCGGAATAATCATATACAAAAGATACGTACCAATTAAAAATACAAGCGCGTAATGCCATATGTGCGCTTTCGCGATAAAAGCCAAAACCTTTGGCGAAAAAGACGCAACTTTATCTGGAAAAAATTCTACTGAAGCTTGAATAAGAGTTCTGCTTATTTTAGCAAATCCAGACTTAAAAGTTGTTGCCCACAATTTAATGAAGAAAAATCTTTTCTCCCCCACTACCTTTAATAACCCATATTTCATTAAACGCGCAAGATTAGTTCCCCACGAAATGTATCCTTTGTATGCCAAAAACCCTAATCCGCCCGCGAAACAAACTTTTAAAAAATTTCGCGTCTTTCTGGTGTAACCGGTGATAAATAAAATGTTTTTCAAAATGCCCACAACAGTAAGAAACCCAACAACTGCCGCGGTAATCAGCACAATCGTAAACGTTCCGCCGCTCATTACAGTTATGTTTTCGACCAATCCCCGCACAGTAAGAAAAATTCTTAAATTAAACGCATATTTACAAATTGGAACAGCTATCGCTGTAAATATCACGGTATGCCACAAATGCCTCTGCCAAAAAAGTTTTGGATAACTTGTATTTTCCGGTCCCGGACCGAATCTTCCCTTTACTGTTCCAACCGCGAGATCCGCGGTTACTTCTTCTCTTTCAGTAATAAGCTCTATGGCTTGTTGCTCCGGGTAGCCTTGCTGAATTGCCGCGCGAACCTGTCTTACTCTGTCTCTGATATGCGGCAGATATCCATAAATATTGTTAAAAGGCACAATCGGCTGTACAGGATCCAGATAAGGAATACCCGTCCAATTTGAATATGAACTAAACCCGTTGCGAGGCATATCTTCTGTCACCATAGGATATGAAAGATGATCTTGCGGTTTTCCGGGCATAAGAGTTGTCGAAGGGTGGTCTCCGGGGGTTTGAGTCATATAAAAGTGAGGACCTTGCACATAAAACGTAGGCATAACATCATGCCGTTGTTGGTCGGGAGGATAATGTACTCTCGCGAATAAGGTATAGTTCTTATGTGTTTTTAAAAAATTAACCCACTCTTCTAAATAGTTCAGATAGGATATAAAAGAAATCTGCTGAGTATTAAGCTCAATCGCGTCATTTACGCCTCCAAAAGGAACCTGAATCGGAAAAACCAATAATTCCCGCCATTCTTCTGCAGAAAAGCCGTAGCTGTTTTCCTCTGTTATGAGCTTCTCATAATATACCCTTAACGTCTTCACTTCTTGCTCCATGACATTCAAGGCATTTTTTTGAGATCCAAATCCTTTTCTTAAAAACGGAAATATCATCAGGATTACGTCACCGAAAAGTTTAAAACTTGAGACTATCCCCAACGCCATGAAAATCAGCGCTATAATCGCCGGACCCGGACCATATCCCAAAACAAACCCTGTACTCTTCGCTTTTAGATAATTAGCTCCAAAAAGAAAGACACCCGTAATAAAAAACAAAAAGGAGCTAATCTTATACCTATATTCCGGCACATAAGGACCTGTACGCCGTCCATAAAACCTATTTCCTCTAAACGCCGTACGGAACGGTTCAACGCTTCTGTAAACATTCCACATAGCGGTCTGCATATGGTCAATAAGCCTGTTTTGGTCCGCCCACATTCTGTCATAATCAGCTTGCGGTGTAAAAACTTCTCGGCTGATCGTAACAGGTTTACTCCAATCTCGATAAAATCCGGGTATTTTACTTAAAATCTTTTCTTTCCATCCAACCGGTTTCTCTTTCCTTTTGATACTGTTATTAACAACCGCAAAATCATATACGGCCTTTATCGCTATTATGAGACTTATGCAATAAAATATTAACCACGGCCATGATGTAGGTGCTACTAATATAACTTTCGAAAACGTGCCCTGAAGCAAATAGAGCGAATTTTGCAAACCCGCCGCCTTGCTTGATATAACCTTAATAGCTGCGTCTTTAAACGAGGCATCTACTCCTGAGGCTACGATTAAAGCTGATATAAAAAATGTAACAAAAACTATTAATTTTCCAAATGGTCCCTGTTTATGTTTTGTTTCCTCTTTCTTTTTTTCATCCATAACTTTATCATCCGAGAAGTCTTCATCTTCGGAATCAGTTTTTTCCTTTTTAGAACTTTTTTCGGCACGCCGTCCGGCACCAGGTCCGCTTCTATCATTTCCGGTACCGTTTCCTTTTCCACCTTTCCATTTTCTATATTTCTTATGTGAACCCGCACCGATCAAAAACATCACAAAAACAATTATGCCCGCCATGATAACCTTCGCTATCATCCTGACCACATTAACAAATTCACGTTTTATAACTTCAAAAGGCGTTGTTTTCGTTTTTTCATTATAAAAATCCATTGCCTTTTTGAAATCTGCGGAAGTAAAGCTTCCGTCGTTTAGGTCTACTGCTTTTATAATTTCGGTCTGTGTAAGTATGTGAGCTTTTAGTTCTTCCAAAGTAAGTTCGCCCATTTTATCGTTAGCAAAACGAATCACGGTTTTTACAAAAAGATTGAATTTTTCTCTCCGCGGCAAAGAATCATATTCTTTACTCTCCGCGGCGGAGCGGATTTTTAGATAGCCCCTTAGATCTTCGCCATATTCATTAGAAGCAACTTCTTTAAAAATTTCAATAAAAGTTTCAAAATCGAAATCTTCTTGATTATTCCCTGCCCAATAAGCAATTGTACCGATCGAGTCCCCTCCAACTTTAGTTGTCAGATCAAGGTAATCCACAGTTTTTTGTTTCTTAACACCGTGTAATATCCCGAACCTTTCTATAGCGGTGTTCGCCAATATTACCATTTTATCTTTTAAAACTCTGAATTCTTCATTTTTCGTTAAAACAGGTTCTCCTGTCAACGGATTCTTCTCAACCGTTAGCCTTGCCGTCCAGTATAAAATATTTCCCGTACTTACAGCGCTAACAGGTATTTTTCCGACCAAATCTGTAAAAATATTTTTTATTTTTACGGCATTATTGAACAATTTCACAAGTTCATCTTCGGTATTTATATTATTAAAACGTGCGACAGTATAAATCGTATCTAAAACTTCCCTTCCAACATTTTCTTTAAACATCTCATCTTCATCTTGGTGTTTCTTTTGTCTCTGGCTAGAGAATTTCCGTAACGCGTTTAGAACAAAATCCCTGGCCTTTCTATTGGTTCCTATTTTAAGGGAATATTGCTCTTCCAAAATCGGCGCGTCATGTGGGTCAAAATACTCGGCCAAAATGAGCCCTTTGTCCTGCGGAGTAAAAGAAAGAGATCTATATCGTGGGAGTTCTATTACTTTCCCCATCTCGGATCTGTCAATTTCTTCCTCAATCCAGTTTCTATTCTCTGTACCAAACAGTACAATATTTGAAGTTTTAAGTTCATCCGGCAAGAAACCTTCTAATAGTTTTATTTGCGAAAGATCTACCCCTCTCGTTTCTTGTTTTAAAGCCACTTGCCCTTTCACTTGTCCGGCTTCACTATGGATCAGTTCATATCCTCTCGCGGAATCCGCCTGCCCATCTATATACGGAAAGGCAAAAATTTTGTCTCCTATTTTCTTTTCTATAATCGAAACTTGAAATAAATACCGCGTGTCCTTTTCTTTCCCCTTATAGCCTACATAATAAACATTTCTGAGATTACACTTTCCGGGGAGATCTGCTTTCGCAAGATTAATTTTAAATGTCTCCGCGTTCCTGCACGCGTTTATCTCTTCCCATAAATCCGGGATAGTTTTACCATCTTTAGGCTCTAGCTCAAACTCCGCGATAATAATAAGCTCTTTTTTGTCGCCGACGGGCACTCTTTTGTGAAAATACAATATGCCCTGATTATAAGCGTCTTCTCCTTCTACGGTTTTAGCTAACCCGCTATACAAACTCAATACATTTGTTTCATCTTGATCATCAATCGCGAAATACTTTTCACATGTTTTCTCAAATTCAGTCAATATTCCGGTTTCTATGTTGTCAACTGTCCCGGTCTCTTCATTTATGTCCACCGTCTCAAGCGGCAATTGATAACCCTCAACCACCTCTCTCCACCCGATCTCAGTCTTATGTGGTTTACCTAAAAATACCTTTTGGGGATAATAAAATCCTTTTACCCCGCCTATTTCGATCGTCAAAAACCATTCATCCCCATCAAGAAGATAATGTACAGGCTGACGCCGCAGTTCTAAATCCGCGTCTACATAATTAACGGCAAAACTATCACCATTTGTCTTCACTAAATATGCTTTCCATTGTTCTGATTCAAATTCTATTTCTGTTGGGATATAGGTTTTGAATATAGATACAGGTCGACCTTTTTCTGATATTTCTTGTAAAACATTTTGCGGATTTTTTGTTTCTAACAATTCGGGTTCGAACGCGTCTATTCTTACTACCGCTCTCGTCTTTTCCTCATCATCGTATATGTATACTACCTGTTCTAAAACAGTACCATCTTGCGTCTCTAAATATCTTTGAACGGGGAATTCTCCGGAATAAACATCCGCAGTGAACTTCCCTTCATCGTATGTATAACTAAGATTTTCTTTTCTTACATTATCTTTCAGCTCGCTTATTCTATATAAATCCGGCTCATCCGCGTTTCTACGCCTTGTTAAAAGAGAAGTTTTTTCATAATCAATAGTATCGAGACTATCCTTCGAAAAATTTTCGGAAACCCTGTAGATGTATTCTTTCATTTCCTTTTCATCTTCATCATAAATCATTATCTGATGATCCCTTTCTTTCTCATCTGGATCATATTTCCTTACATCTTCGTACAATAGCTTTCCTTTAAAATCGTAAATACCATACACTTCTTCAAGGGGCTCATCTACACCAGGTTCTCTTATCACCTTGTGTCCCCATTTCACGTCCGGAGGGAAACTTATAACTTTTGTTTTACCGCTAATAGTGCCTTTGCCTTCACCCAAATAGATCACAGCTTCTCTGGAATTAATATCTATTTCCGTTATTATTCTTCCTTGCCTGTCCGTCTTCTCGCCGCTTGTTAAATCGCTTAAATTAAATACTTCGGGAATAAAATTGAATGTTTTATCGGTTGTTTCATCGTATAAAACTCCTGTAGAGGAAACTTTTATAGTATTGTCATTTATCCCCTTTGTAACAACTCTATCAACACAAACATTATTCTCATAACGTATTGTCTCAGAATGAATGCTTCCACCGCGTAAAAATATAGGATTATTAAATTCTATTTCTACGGTTTTATACCCTTTCAATTTTCTTGTTTTTTGGGCAAGAGGATCATATTTTATTTCTTTAAAGGTCATATCTCTGCCGCCAAGAAAAATAAACTTTTTCCTGTTCCTGTAACGCGCTTCGCCGACTACTATAATTTCGTTACCTAATTCGTCATATCCATAAACGCGTTTTATAACTTCATCTTTCTTAGTATCCTTGTCATATTCGTATATCTCTATTTCATCCACTTCCATCTCATCTAAATTTCGGTTAAATCTGTAATTCCATACTACTTTAAATAAAAACTCGCCGTTTTTATCCGTAATCATATCAATATATTCTTTAATCCTAACCTTTTCGGCGATATATTGCTTTTTCGTCTGGGTTATATGATGAACTGCTCTATTATCCGTTATCTTTTGTTCCAATACACGCTCCCGAGCGGGATCCCATCTGATAGCAATTAAAGCTTTTCCACCAACCACTCGTTCACAACTTCGGTTAATCCCTTGAAACCATTCCTTTTCGTCAGCAGTCTTTATTTTTCGACCTAAAACATCTCCGGCTTTTAACTTCGTACCCGCGATAAATGTCTTCTGAACAGGCACATGTGTAAAGTCAGGTGCCGGAGAAACTGTTACATCAGGTGTAAATGCCGGTTTAGAAATTTTTGGTTTTTGAGAAGGCATCGGCGGGATAATTTTAGTAGGGGGCTCGGGCTTTTTCTGGATTTTTGTCGGATCAGGCATAGAAGGCGCGCGCGGTCTTATTGTCTTTAACTCTTCCAACGACTTCTCTAACACCCCGGGATGTCTTCTGTATTTGATGTATGTCGAATTTTCTTTGTTATCAAACCATATGTTTATCCCGGTCATCCCCGCTTGATATGCCGCTTCCACTATCTCCGGTATGATACACTTGCCGCCTTTGTCTATATTTCCCGGCGCTTCTCCCACAAATATACTTACTCCATCCGGCACATTCAGACGTTCCACGATATACTTAAATTTGTCGTACCAACTTCTACCCCTTGCAGGCACCGCTTTTATTACATCCGGATATGCATGCACCTGTACCGAATCTCCCGGCCTTAATCCTAACCAACTAAAATATCCTAAATTCATCAATTTCCCCACACTCATGCTCAACGGAATCTCCGCATCCACTCTTTTAAACATATCCATAGTTTTTTGCACAAATCTCTGCACTTTTTCTCTTTCTATCTCCGGATTAACATTATCGGGCTCATTCATTGCCTCTACAAAGCTAATGTATTTTTTATCATCCCCCACCACCGCCAATGCCTTCCTCCATGCTTCTTCAACTATCGCTATCAATTTATCTGCTTTAGCCTCATCCCTTAGAACATCGGGATGCCCTGGACTGTACGCATGCTTCCTATCATTACCTAATCCAAAATCAAAAAATGCCAGCCCTGGAGTTTTGCCACTAATCTTTGCTTTTCTAAATATCTCAACAAAATCCGCTACCGCCTTATCTATATCTTTCCATCCTATGGGCGTATCATCTGCCGCATATTCTATCCCGCTCGCATTCTTTGACCCTATGTTTAAAAAGAGCCTCGGAGAACCTCCTCCGTAATTAAATATCTCTTCTATATCTCCTCCTCGATTCGTTACCCCCCTATTCGTCCCTATTGTCCCTTCATATTTCTTCAGATACGCACTTGCTCCCGAATTATTCGCAAATGTTTCTATGGATATCGGCTTTGTTTCTCTAAAAGTGCTCGAATCCGTTTTGTATGTGGGATCTCTTTTAACTGCTACAGTTGTCTTTCCTGTCTCCTCTATACTAAACTCTGTTACCTCTATCAACCCGCCAGCCTTCTCTGTTAGACTAAAATTCCTTTTGTCCCCATCATTCAACGCTAATACAAGCCCTACCTCATTTACTTTACTGCCATCATATCCTGATTCAACATAACCCGCGCCTGACCCTACAATATAACTTATTTCGTATTCCCCTGTCTTCGAATCTAACATCTTCCTATTAACCTCTTTCCAACCGGTATCCTGCCACTTCCCTCTACTCTTTGTCATAATCTGGATAACATTATTTCCCGGCCTTATGAATGTCTCAAGCCCTTTTCCTTTTACTTTAAGAGTTATCTTTGCCCCGTTTAAATTTTTTGCCCTGCCTAACGACTTTGAGATTATTGTTTTTCTGTGCTTACTTCTGCTCCTTATGAACGATGTGCTTATCTTCATCTTCCCGGCTTCCCGCATAACTTTCGTACGGCTTGCCCCCTCTTCCCACACTTTCCAGCGACCGCCGGATAATACATCCATCTTTCCTTTTAAAGAAACTCCTGTTGTCTTAACTAAAGGAGCTGTAATAATTGGCGAAACGCCGCCCGGTATAATTGCCGGAGCAATACCTGTAACGGCTTTCTGTAAAGAACTCTTCATTAAATCCGGAACTTGCTCTACCGCAGAGGCCGGAAGAAACATTGACTTTTCTTCGGGCTTTATTCTGTATATCTTATTCTCTTCAAATATCTCCCTCTCCATATCTTTGTCCCCCACGGTCGAAAGAATATACCTTGTTTTAAATTCCCTGCCGAATTTATCCAAACCGTGTTCTTCCACGAGATAAGCATCTTTGTCAGATATTCCGTCATTATAAGTAATAGGGGTATACTTTACCGGTTCTAAAGACATCTCCGGCGTATTGTAATATTCATAAGTCAGCCTGTTCCAATATACCGTCTCCCGACCATACATATCTTTGCCGGAAACCAATTCAAAAGTTTCATAGCAATTCTGAATAGAACTTTTTTCCTTTTCACTTTCTTTTTTGTATCCAAACACAGACTTATTTTTTGTTTCTTTGCAGTAATCATTAAACGTTTTCTCCGAATCCGCGACAAATTTATAGCCATGCACAACCCCATCATCACCTCTTCTATAAAAACCAACATGTCCAAAATCAGCTGTATCCGTATAGTCCCATAGAACTTTGTCCAATAGAACTTTATCCGCGTCAATTCTAACCTCTTGTTCTTCCTTAACGGATCCATCAATATCAAACCGTTTGCCATGCATGGTTGATGTATCGTCAACATTGTAGGTATGACTAAATTCTGCGGTAATTTTAGAAGTGATCGGGTCAAATTGAATTTCCGTAATTAACCGGTGTAAACTATCATAAGTGTATCTTGATATCACGACGGGCTCTCCTATCACTATCCCGTTTTCCAAGGTAACGTTTATAACCTCTTCATTTATATTTGGAGTACTTTTTTCTACAGTAAAAATTCTTCCTTCAAGTTCCGGCGTTACTCCTGCCTGGACAAGATTTTCAGTAAAGTCAACCTGAGACCAAAGATCTTCGCCTTCAGCATAAAAGCTATAAAGTTTGCCATTTTCCTCTGCCATGCGGGCTATTGTAGTACGACTAACACTTTCAAAATTTTCTATTCTAAATCCAACCGGGTTATATATGAACAATTCACTTGCCACTTTACTTTCACCATAAGTCGTAAACCCCTTACCTGTATCTTCAAACGTATCACTTCTGAGAGTATCAAAATCAAGGTTTTTGGTTATACCAACAGTACTGATCACAATTTCTTCCCCGTCTATCATTGACGTTTTATACCCGTAAAGAACAATTCTCCTATTCGGTATGTCAACTCCGGCTTTCTCGATTATGTCGAGGGCATCGGGACGAAGGGCATCTTTGAAATCGAGCGTTCTTTCGCCGTTTTGGTATATGATATTCGCGAGATGTCTTCCGTTTGGCGCTATCAGGGGGAAACCAAACTTCCGGTTAGGCTGAGCATTCAGGGAGACTATTTCCCAGTTTCCTTCGCTGTCCGCCTCATCGGCAGGGAAAAAGCCTCGCACTGTTTCTTGTAGCACTTTAAAGGCATTTTGGATATCTGAATCCACATTTTGCTCCGCGTTTCGGAATCCTTTGGCACCTGTTTTTTCAAAGGCGGTATCCGCTTCCTGAAACACTTTGTTTAACGCCTCGCTTAAATTTTTGGAAAAACCTTTTTTTCGTCCGCTCAGCATAATTCCCAGCGCCCTTTGAAGCATTTTTATTTCCTTGCTGAATATTTTCTCCAATTCGAGCTGAAGCTCTAATCTTGAACCCGATTCAAACGCGCCGTCAAGGGTTTTGAAAAAAGCTTCTCTGGTTACGGCATGCGGATGTTTTTCGTATCGGGCGAGCGCTCTCAAAACGTTCGCTTTTGCCGATAATGGTTTATTTTCTCCCGGAACGCGCCTCATCGCCGCGTCGGGCTGGACGTACATATTGCCCTTTTCGGAATATTGCGTAA
>JADHWG010000059.1 GCA_016783605.1 Candidatus Omnitrophota bacterium
CAACCTACGAGGTTGAACCTACGAGGTTGTTTGGGTACTTTGGTTGTTCTCCTCTGTTTACATCATATGATACTTTTATGTTGACTAAACCCCTTCGTATACCATAGAATGTTATTTCATTCGAAATATTTATGTGGTGGGCGTAGCTCAGCTGGTAGAGCGCCTGACTGTGGCTCAGGCTGTCGTGGGTTCAAGTCCCATCGCTCACCCCATTTATATTGTGAAAACTTCCCCCTTTTCCCTAAAAAAAGTTCCCCCAAAAACTAAGATTTCTTCAGATATTCTTTAATGGCAGTCTTGACCGCTTTGAGCGCAACTGCGCGATGGCTGATCCGATTTTTTCGCGCCGGTCCCATTTCCGCGAAAGTTTCCTTATGCCCCTTTGGAATAAAAAGAGAATCATATCCAAACCCGTTTTTTCCTTTTCGCTTTAGATTGATTTCACCGCTCACCATCCCCTCAAAACTACCGACCAAAAGACCTTTTTCCGCGATGGCAATATGACACACAAATCTGGCCTGTCGATTTTTTCGAGGAACGCTATCAAGCAGTCTAAGCAATTTTCTGTTATTCTCCATGTCTGTCGCGTTTTTTCTTGCAAAACGCGCCGACCGTACACCCGGTTTACCGTCTAACGCTTCAACTTCCAGCCCGGAATCGTCTCCCAAAACCAGTCCGTCAAAAAACCTTGAAATGGTTAAAGCTTTTTTTACGGCATTTTGCCTGAAAGTTTTTCCGTCTTCAACTATAAGGGGAGGCATTACATCAAGATCGTTATAATTCATCACTTTGACGCGATTAAATCCTTTTAAAAGAGTTTCCAATTCGTGTCGTTTTTTTATATTGTGACTTGCTATAAGTATCTCAATCATCCAATTACCCCCTTTAGCGCTTCTTTTTGTTTATCTATAATGTTTTCGATCCCCTTTTTGCCAAGCACAAATAATTCGTTCATCTGGTCATGATCAAACGGAGCCTTTTCGGCGGTTCCCTGCACTTCCACAAATTTTCCGGAATCCGTCATTACGATATTCATATCAACATCCGCGCGGGAATCCTCTTCATAATTAAGATCCAGGCAAGTCTCTCCATCAATTATACCCACACTTATCGCGGCAACAAAATTCCTGATCGCGATAGAGTTCAACACTCCCTGCTTTTTTAAATATTCAATCGCCAGAGAGAGCGCCACAAAACTACCACATATGCTGGCGCAACGCGTGCCTCCATCAGCTTGAATAACATCGCAATCCATCCAGATCGTTCTTTCACCTATCGCGTCCATATCGACAATACTCCTCAAGGATCTGCCGATCAGTCTCTGGATCTCATAAGTTCTTCCGTTTTTTTTTCCGCGGGAAGATTCCCTAAGCACTCTTTTTTGACACGATCTTGGAAGCATCCCGTATTCGGATGTTATCCATCCGGTGCCTTGTCCTCTCAAAAAAGGTGGAACTTTATCTTCCACGCTCGCCGTACATACGACTTTTGTGTTCCCGATCTCAAAAAGACATGAACCTTCAGCATACCTTATGTAGTTCGTGCTGATATTGATCTTTCTTATTCCATTCGCTAATCTTCCGTCCTGCCGCATTGTGCCCCTTTCGTAAAATAATCTTTAATTTTGTCATTTGTCATTGTTTGTATATATCATTTCCTCTGGAGTCTATTCCTACTATTAGCGGGAAATTTTCCACTTCCAACTTATAGATCGCTTCCGGACCTAACTCTTTAAACGCAACTAGCCTACAGTTTTTCACTCTCAAACTTAAATAAGCGCCCGCTCCTCCCGGAGCCAAAAAATAGATCCCGGAGCAACGTCTGATCGCGCGCGTAACTTCTTCACACCGAGAACCTTTGCCGATCATATATTTAATCCCCTTTTTAAGGAGGCACGGAGTAAAAAGATCCATCCTGCTTGAAGTGGTCGGCCCGCAAGAACCTATCACTCGGTTTCCCGCGGGCGCGGGACCGGAATAATAAATTATCTCTCCCTTTAGGTCTACAGGAAGCTCTTTCCCTTTTTCAATAAGTTCAACAAATCTTAAATGCGCCTCGTCCCGTGCGGTATAGATCGTCCCGGACAAAAGCACAACTTCCCCCGCTCTAAGTTTGCGTATTTCCCTGTCATCCAAAGGTGTTTGTATTTTTTTCATTTTTGTCTTTCGAAACATTTCATTTCACCATATGTCGCAATCTCATACCCCGATTTCATTTTCGCCGATTCCACCTCGTAGGTGGAACAAGTTCCACCTACGAGGTGGAATCGGGAACACCTACGAGGTGGAATTATAATAACCTGTAACCTGCAACCTGCAACTTGCAACCTGTAACTTCAAATTCCCTATATCGTCGCGCTTGCCGAACGCAGGGCGTGGCAGGAAAGGTTTATTGCAACGGGAAGTCCCGCGATATGCGTCGGGGCGGCTTCAATATTTACGCCCAGGACCGTGGTCTTTCCTCCAAGCCCCATCACGCCGATCTTTAACGCGTTGGCTTTTTTCATTATGTTTTTTTCAAGTTCCGCGAGATGATGTTTTTTGTTCGCCTTATCTATCAATCTTAAAAGCGCTTTTTTCGCGAGGACCGCGGCGGAAGCCGCAGTACCGCCCAATCCTATCCCTAAAACATATGGCGGACACGCGTTAGCCCCGGCGTTTTTCACAAAAGCGACGGAAACCCGCTCAATTTCTTCCGCGGTGGCTGTCGGATTCAGCATAAAAAGAGCACTTTTATTTTCACTTCCGAAACCCTTCGGCATTACCGTAACCTTTACTTTATTTCCGCGGGTAATCTCCACATGCAAAATGCCCGGGGTGTTCGTTCTTGTATTTTTTCGAAGGAGCGGATCTCTGACCACGGATTTACGAAAATAGTTCACCGCGTAAGCTTTTTTTATACCGCGATTGACAGCATTCGTTAAATTCCCGCCGGTAAGAATAACTTTCTCCCCTATTTTGATAAATACTTCAGTAATGCCGGTATCTTGACAAATGGGCAATTTTTCTTCTTTAGCGACGCGCGCGTTTTCAAGAAGTATTTTGAGCATTTTCTTTGCCAAAAACGTTTCGTTTTTGCTTCTATAAGCCTTCAGTATCGCGGCATTGACGTCGGGACGCAAAACGATATTCGCTTTAGCGCATAAATCTTTCACTTTTTTTTCTATTTCTCGAACATTTATTTTTCGCGTGCTCATAAAACAACCTTTTTCACATGGATCTTTTCTTTAAGGAACATGCTCGCCGCCTGACGAAACCCTTTTACGTCGTCACTGACAAAACACGAAATCTTTCCCGTTTTTCTCGACGCGGTGTTTTTGATCTTTTTTCTCCGGAAAAGCTCATCCACTTCTTTAACGACAGCCAGAGTTGAATCCACAAGATTGATCTTACCTGTCACTTTTCTGATAACCTTTTTAAGAATGGGATAATGCGTACATCCCAAAATTAATGTATCTATATTTTGCTTCTTTAGATCTTTTAAATACATTTGAGCCGCCTGATGAGTAATTGCATTGTTTGCGAGTCCGTTTTCAACCAACGGAACAAAAAGAGGACAACTTTTTGAAAAAACTCTCGCGTCGCTGTCTCTTTTAAAGATCTCTTTCTGATACGATAAACTGCCGATAGTAGACTTTGTCCCTATAACGGCTATCCTTCCATTACCGGTAACGCGCAGAGCCTCCTTGACTCCGGGAGCAATAACTCCAATAACCGGAAAGGGATACGCTTTCTTTAACACATTCAGGCTTAAACTTGAAGCGGTATTACAGGCAACGATCACCGCCTTTACCTTTTTTTTCGCCATGAACGCCGTAATTTCCCGCGCGAAACGAACTATGGTGCTTCGAGATTTATTCCCGTAAGGCACTCTGGCCGTATCTCCAAAATAGATTATATCTTCTCCCGGCAAATATTTACGGACCCCCTTTACGACAGTAAGCCCGCCAAGTCCTGAATCAAATATACCTACGGGACGCTTTCCTTCGGATTTCATAAGTTATATTATATAGCATACGAAAGGTAAATCAACGAAAAACCGCGCAAAATGGGGACGGCAAAATGGGGACGTCACCCATTTAATTAAATGAGGGGTCGGGGAGTTTTTCTCCGACCACTCATCCTGAGCAAAGCGAAGGATCTCTTGTTAATTTTCCGAAAGAATCTATAGAGATCCTTCAGCCCTTTGGGCTTCAGGATGAGGGGTCGGGAAACTCCCCGACCCCTCAATTAAATGATTAAATAGGTGAATTAAATGGGTGACGTCCCCATTTTACGCGGTCAGGCTTTTTGCCAAAATCGAAAATATTCTCACGTGATAAAAATTCATAAGAATATTTTTTACGCTCTCCTACGCGTTCATCAGCGACACCAACATCATTTCAACTGCCGTTTCCGGTTTTTTTCGTCCGGTTTTTATTTCTTTATCGGTTTCAAAAAGAAAAGATCCCCACTCTGCCATTCTTTTGGCGGAATATTTCCTTGCCTTCTCTTCGAGCCTTCGAACATAACCTGAAGAATATCCAAGTTCCGCGGCGATCCTGTTTGTCGGCATTCCTCTACCTGATAACAGTAAAATTTTTTTCATTATTTTCGTATACCAGCCGAGATATCCGATAATTTCATGCGGCTTTTTCTTCTCGGCATACAAGTCGCCCAATATTCGAAAAACCCACACCGCGTCGCGCTCGGTTACGGCATCGGTCAATTTAAAGATCATCTCCCGTGCCGAACGGGAGATAAGACGTTCGACATGAGAAATTTCTATTTTTTCCCCGCTTGAAAATGAAACCAATTTTTCCAGTTCTTCTTTTATCCCCACCGTATCCATCCCTTTTAGCTCCACAATAAGCTGTACGGCCTCTTGAGATATCTCGATTTTTTCTTTCTCAAAAAAAACATGTATCCATCTTTTCATAGTAGACGCTGTCGGCTTATCGGCTTTTACGATTTCCACTAAAGAGCATATTTTTTTACAATATTTCTTTCCGCAAAAAGAACTATCCGCGGAAAGCATTAAAATACCCGTATCAGAGGGGTTTTTGAGATAAGTTTCTATTTTGTCCGCATCGCCGGCGGAAATTTGATGAGCGTCCCGTATTAACGCGACTCTTTTTGAAGATAAAAACGGCATGGTCCGTAACGAATCCAGCGAATCGTCAATGTTCGTTCCGGGATAAACAGCGTAATTGAGTTTGAAAGAGGAGGAATCAAGAAACTTTCCTTTTATTTTCAGAATTTCTTTCTCTCGGATGTAGGTATCGTCACCTGTTACTAAGTAATTCATTTTTAAATGCGTAAAGGGTTCACCATGCTTCAACAACACGTTCAATAATTCTATCGGTGAGATCATTAACTGTGAGCGGGATTGCCGCGCTTTCCGTCGTGGAATTCGGACCGGTAAGAGAATAGGTATAATTGCCCATAAATCTTTTTTCGTTCCACATAACTTTCCCGGTAAGATTGTTTTTAAGTGTCATATCAACAAAAATTTCTATTCTAAACTCCACTACGTCCTCATCCCGATTATAACTTAACGGAATAAGCTGATAATCCACCAAAGCGCCGTCTAACGACATAGACGCGTTCTTTTCGCTTTTAACATCCAAATTGTTGTTAAAAACGAATTTGTTTATGGTTTGTTGAGTGATCTCGTTTTCCAAGCCCGGACGATACGTATAGTTTGACCTTTTATCCGAAATTTCTTTCGTAATATCTATTTCGTTCTTAAAATTATTAACGTGGATCGAATTAAGTTCCGCTGGGAGGAGAGAATCCGTAGAATAGCCGCAACCGCCGAGCATTACAAAAAATGCCGTTGTCATCCACAATGCCCGTTCTTTTATCATTTGCCAACCTTTTTTTCTAACATTTCAATTTTCTTGTTCGCGAGAACCGCGACTTGAGTTCCCGGGAAATTTTCCGCGACACCTCCGTAATATAGGAGAGCGCTCTTGTATTTTTTTCGTTTTTCATAAAAAGCCGCGATGGAGAGTTCACTTTTCGCCTTTTTTTCGGAAAGTTCGTCCAAAACCTTTCTCGCCTCTTTAGCGATCGATGGTATGGGCGTGGTTTTGGTTATCTGTTCAAATTCTTCCAGCGCGTCAAGGGTCCCACCTTGGTCATATTCCGGATCGAGCGATGCTTCATATCTCGTATACGCGAACTGATATTTCGCTTCCGGAACAAGCCGGCTTTCAGGATAATCGCTGATGATCTTCTTGTATGACTCCATTGCCTCTTTGTATTTGAACATTCTTCTGTAACATTCGGCCATTTTGAATAAAGCCTTGTCCGCATAATCGCCGAAAGGGCTGTTTTCAACTATTTTTCCGTATATTTCAACGGCTCTTTCCAAAGATTCCGATAATTCCAATTCCATTAAACGCGGAACTTCTTTTGTCTGGAAACTGTTGGCAATACTAAATTCTCTCTTAATGATCTCGTTCAATCGTTTCGTATAAGGATAATTTTCCAACGTTTTTTGGTAATTTTCAAAAGCAAAATAATATTTTCCAAGTTCTTCGTACGCCCTGCCGGCGTAATATTGAGCTTCAGGAGCCAGATCCGATTCCGGATAATATTGGGTGAGTCTCTTGAATTCATCGGCCGCGCGTTTAAAATCATTACGTTTAAAAAAACGCATAGCCCAATTAAACTGCTCTTTCGGAGAATCCTTCACCACGAATTTCGGATTGATCACAGTTTTGGTGTCAGGGGTCCATACCCAAAAAGCGTAGCTTACAGGAGCAGAAAGTACGTAAACACATACCGCAAGAAGCACAATGGTGGTTTTAATAAAGTTTTTTCGCGTCATGATTTCCATTTGTCCAAATGTAATATTATAGACTATCTTCCAGTATCTACTAGCATAAACATTCTATATCACCGCTCGGTTCATTGTCAATTGTAAAACACCAACTAAACCCAACTCAATTCCACTTTCGAAGTAAAATCGGTCAGGATAAGTTTGGAACCTATCACTTGTATGTTGTCACGATTCGTAAGGATAAGGGCACGGCATGCCGTACCCCTACGTACATTGTCACAATTCAGGTAACAAATCGATAGTGACCGGGACCATCCGACCATTTTGTCCCCTCGTCAATTAATCGGACAAGGCAGGCCTTGTCCCTACGAATAATATAAAACATACCACAACAAATCGTACGAATAATATAGAACATGACACAACAAATCGTAGGGGCCGGGCCTGCCCGGCCCTTTTATCCCTATCATCATTGGTAACCTTTATATGTTGGTGCCATTATAAACGGTTACTGAATTGTGACAATACGCACCTACGAAAATCAAATTCTGACATTTCCTCGTTTTCAAAAAAAACGGCGTTACGCCACAAACGGCGTAACGCCTTATAACACAAGAGGTTGCAAGAAAAGATTTTACTCTTTCGGATCGTTATATAGCGCAAGTCCTTTGACATATTCGGCAACAAGCGCCTTATCCTGCTTTGTGATCTCTAAAAATTGATTGCCAATCTCGTAATCACCTTCGGAATCCGTTTTGCTGATCCATGCAACTTTGGATATCGCCCGGATAGGTTTCGTCAGCATAGGCACATCCATTTCCACAACAAGTCTGCAAGCTCTGGAAATAAATTCGGGAACACGAAACCGAACCCCGCCTTCACTGATATTTTTCGTGATCGTACTGGCACGCACCGTTTCAGAGGAATCTTCTAATCTGCGATACTTTACGGGAATATGCGTCGCTACCCTTTCAAATCTTCTATTTTCCAATTGTCCTTCCATAACTCCCCTCTCTAAGTCTACAAGTTATGTTAAAAAGCACCAACTATTCCGTCCAGCATTCACACTTTTTATTTTTATGTATGATTTATTTCGTGAGCAGATCCAACAAAAGTATATCACATATATCGCAAAGTTGAAAATATAAAAACTGATTTTTTTCATCCATTACCGATAATTGTACTTTTGAATTAGAATTTTGAAGCTTGAAATCTTGCGGATATGAAGGATACAGAACTGAGACACATGAGACTCCGGCTCTACACGTTATATTTGTCGATCGACAAAACAACGTAAAAGCCGGTTTTACCGTTAACTGGAGGGAGTTTCTTCACTGTAGATCTTGAATCTGTCAACATACTTCAAAATGTTAGCCTTATCAATTTTTGACATTTCAAGAAAACGATTCCCAATCTCATATTCCGTACCGGAACCCGTTTTGCGTATCCATGTCACTTTTGATATCGCTTTTATCGGTTTTTCCAATTTTGGAATATCCAGTTCAAGGATCAATCTGCACGCCATGGAAACAAACTGAGACGTACGAAAACAAACTCCATCTCCGCTCAGATTTTTGCTTATCGAGCTCACGCCTTGAACTCCCGCGCCGTCTCTGAGTTTGCGAAAGCTTAAAGGCACATGCACCTTGATCCTAACATTTTTTCTTTGTTCAGTACTTTCCTGTTTCATTTTTTTCTCTCCTCATTACTTTTATTTTGTTATTTTTTTATCCCGACATCCGGAATGTTCTCTACCAACGAATGTCCGGTAAACTGCGCCCTATTCATCCTGAACGCGTTATGCATCGAAACAACTTCGTCAACATCGGCACCTCTTGGCCTGTCGAGTTTTGTTTTGATACTTTTCTTTGGCACGATATCTTTAGTGAAAAATTTCAACTCTTCTAAAACTTCTTCCTGCGTCATATCCGGATTTTCCGACAAGATAAGCGCTGTAACTCCCGCAACGAACGCCACCGAAAAAGACGTACCCGCTTCCTTCTTGTCCCCGTCAGAAAAAGAAACCACATCCCACGGCGCCAAGAGATCCAATTCACTGCCCGTATTGCTCCAGGAAGAAACATTGCCATCGGCGTCACAAGAACCGATCGTAATAACTTTTTCCTGAGCGGCAAGACTGTTTTCCAATATACGGCTTCCGTCATTCCCGCCCGCCGCTAAAAGCACCGCGCCTTTACTGTAAGCGTAATCGATCGCGGTTTCAAGAGATGTGCTTACCGGAAACAAACTAAACGGCATAGCGAGTATCTTCGCACCTTTATCTACCGCGTAACATATTGCCTCCCCAATGATCCCTGAAGTCGTTTTTCCGTCATCATCAAACACTTTCATCGCCAAGATGTCCGCTTCCGGCGCGATTCCTTCTCCATTCGAACCTTTTATTATTCCCGCGACACTCGTTCCATGCCCGATAGAATCACTATAATCCGAGTCCGTTAATCCGTCAAAACAATTCTCGCCCGCGAAATCGTATCCACCCGAAATATCTATGTCCAAAATGTCTCGATCTATACCCGAATCCAAAAGTGCGATTACAGCACCTTTCCCGTCACTTGAATTTTTAAGCTCTTCAAGTTTTTCGTAAAACTTGTTTTCATCTTGCGTGTTCTCCGGCATGATCATTCCATTTAACTTAAGCGAATCTAACTCCGACACCTCAGGTTTATCCGGGAGACTCAAAATTAAAGACGCACCCGCTGTTTCCCGTGAGACGCCGCCGATCCAAACACCGAATGGCATATCTCCCGCATTCGCATATTCTCCCGCGCGATACCAATACCAAATACCGTTGATATTTTTATATTGACTTTTGTACTGAACTCTGCCGCTACCGGAGGCATAATAAGTATACGCTTCTAAGTATGTCGATCCAACCATTATGTCTACTCTTCCGTAATCGTCACTGTCATCACCCACCGTTCCATTATTGTAAAACTTCTCATTCATGTAATGATAGTACGTATTTCCGTACATATCTGCCACCGGCATCGTTTTTGATTCCAGACAACCTGTATCATAATACGTATACGTTACGAGCAAAGTGTCCGTTACCGGCGCACTTGCGTCGCTAAGATTTACCAATTTGTAGCATTCTTTCATCGCCACTTTATCCGTTCCCGCAAAGTACTTATTCTCGTAAGCTTTCGCTCCGTCAGAGTCTTCCTCCGCCAGAACCTGTACGTCCACTCTGCCGTAATCGTCCGTATCGTCATCCGCGGTTCCATTGTCATAAAACTTCTCGTCCTTATAGTGGTAGTACACGTTTCCGTCTTCATCCGCTGAGACAAGTTTCTTCGATTCTAAATTCCCCGTTGTTTCATAATACGTGTATGTTACAA
>JADHWG010000060.1 GCA_016783605.1 Candidatus Omnitrophota bacterium
TAAAGGTTATCAATGATGATGGGGATAAAAGGGCCGGGCAGGCCCGGCCCCTACGATTTGTTGGGCATGTTTTATATTATTCGTAGGGACAAGGCCTGCCTTGTCCGATTAATTGAAGAGGGGACAAAATGGTCGGGTGTCCCCGGTCACTATCGATTTGTTACCTGAATTGTGACAATAAGGGGTACATTGCATGTGCCCGCTTAAGTCGAGAAGGGACGCGTAATACGTAATATGCGATATACGAAACACATATGCGGTATTATTTTCCTTGTTTTTTTCATGACCGCGATATCATGGGCGGTCCCGGAAGAAACCGTTCCCGAGGGTTTTAGCATCGAGACCGTTGTAAATAAAACTCAAGTTAACGTTGGTGACAGGATAAAACTTGAGCTTTTTATTGAGAACGCTAAAGGATATGAAGTTCTGTTCCCTGAAGATATGGAAAGTCTCGGAGATTTTTCTTTAGTGCAGTCGCGCGAATTAAAAAAGAAGTGGTACGGAGCGGGTCAAAACGGTCAAGTTTATATTTTGACGGCGTTCGATACCGGAATACATGTTATCCCTCCCGTGGAAGTGAAATATAGATTATATGGGGAAACGGTTTGGCAAATTACCGAAAGTGAACAGATCCCTATAGATGTTACCACCCTCTTAACAAAAGAATCAACGGACATAAGAGACCTGAAAGACATTGTAGGAAGAACGAACGCCAAGTTATATGTTATTCTAACCGCCATATTTATCCTTGGGGCGTTAGCGGCGGCATGGATAATTTGGCGTGGAAAGGTCAAACAAATAAGAGCCGAAGAAGCAAAGCGAAAAAAACCGGCTCATGAAATTGCCTACCTGGAACTGTATAAACTCAAAAAATCAGATCTTCCCGGAAAGGGACTGACAAAAGAGTATTATATTCGTATCTCGGACATTATGCGCCGATATCTTGAGAACAGATTTTCTTTTAGAGCGCCGGAAATGACGACGGAAGAATTTTTGCGGATGCTGACCAAGTCGCCGCAGGTGGTGAACGCGCATAAAGATCTTCTAAGGCGTTTTTTGATCGGCTGTGATATGGTAAAATTCGCCAAATATGGTCCCTCGCGGATTGAAATGCTTGATAGTTTTACCGCGGCGGAAAATTTTGTTGACGGGACAAAAAAAGTGGAAGAAGAGGATGAGGCATGACGCATTTTGCCGCGCCGCAATTTTTAATGTTGATCTTGCTGCTGCCGCTTGTTGTGTATTTATCCATCAAATATGAGAGGCGGTTCCAAAGTTCGATCAGGTTCTCGAACCGCGCTCTGGCTGAAAACATCCGCCCGAATTTACGCGCTATCCTTTCAAACAAAATCGTTTATTTGAGAACGTTCATTCTGTTGTTGGTCATATTCGCGCTCGCGCGGCCTGAAAGCATAACGGAGGAGACGAAAGTTTATACTGAAGGTATAGATATTGTTCTAACGGTGGATGTCTCAGGAAGTATGCGCGCGATGGATTTTGAAATAAAGGGCGAGAGGGTTGACCGCCTTCAGGCGGTAAAAGATGTTTTGGAGAAATTTATTCCGAAGCGGCCCAACGACCGGATCGGTCTTGTCGCGTTTGCCGCGCTTGCTTATACGGTGTGTCCCTTGACCCTTGACCACGATTGGCTGGAAAAGAATCTCCAAAGAATAAGCATAGGTATGATGGAAGACGGCACCGCGATAGGTTCGGCCATAAGCGCTTCGCTTAACCGGCTTAAGGACGCGGAAACAAAAGAGAAAATTATTATACTTCTTACCGACGGAAGAAATAACGCCGGCAGGATATCCCCGCTTGTCGCGGCGGAAGCGGCAAAAGCTTTAGGAGTCAAAATTTATACGATAGGAGCCGGCACGAAAGGGCTTGCCCCGTATCCGGTTCAAGATATGTTCGGGAATGTCGCGCTTAGATCCGTAAAAATAGATATCGATGAAGATCTGCTTAAAAAAATAGCCGATGAAACTGGCGGGATGTATTTTAGAGCAACGGACATCTCTTCCCTTGAAGACATTTATGACGAGATCGATAAACTCGAAACAACCCCTATGGAAGAGACGGGATACAACGTTTATAAACAGCTGTTTCCATTTCTTTTGATCCCGGCGCTTATGTTGTTCTTGCTGGAGGTAATTTTGTCTAACACTTGGCTGAGGAGAATACCGTAGATGAAGTTTGGAGCCCCTTACATGGCAGTGGTTTTGTGGCTTGTTCCGGCCCTGGTGCTTTTTTATGTTTTCGCGGCGCAGAAAAGAGAAAAAGTGCTGGAACGGTTCGCGGATAAAAGCCTGAGAAGCGTGATCTTTTCCGGGCACAACGAGAAAAGAAGCAAACTAAAGAGAATCCTGATGGTCACGGCCGTTTTTCTCATTATTTTTACGCTCATGAGGCCCCAATGGGGTTTTAAATGGCAGGAAGTTAAAAAACAGGGGCTGGATATACTCATCGCGCTGGATACGTCAAAAAGTATGCTTGCCGAAGACGTTTTGCCGAACAGGCTTTCCCGCGCGAAACTGGCGATAAAAGATCTTGTCAAAAAGCTTCACGGAGACAGGGTCGGTCTTATTGTTTTTTCGGGAACCGCTTTTTTGCAATGCCCGTTAACGGCCGATTATAACGGATTTCTTCTTTCTCTGGACGACGTTGACGTGGACACGATCCCGGTGGGCGGAACAAGTTTGGCGAAAGCGATCCATACCGCTATTGACAGCTACGAAGGCGGAAAGAAAGAAAACAAAATATTGATCATTATTACCGACGGGGAAGACCTTACCGGCGGTGTGGAAAAAGCGGTGGATACCGCAAAAGCGAAAAAAGTGAAGATCTTTTGTGTGGGAATAGGGTCGGTTGCGGGCGAACTGGTTCCGGTTAAAGATGCCTCCGGCAAAATAAGTTTTCTTAAGGATTCCAAAGGCAACGTTGTTAAAACGAAACTGGTTGAAGCGGTTTTAAGAAAAATTTCTACCGCGACGAGCGGGTTATATGTCAGAGCCACCGGAGCCGAATTCGGACTTGATTTTATTTATGAAGAGAAACTGGCCAAGCTTGAAAAAAAAGAACTAAAAAGCAGAATGGAAAAGCGTTATACCGAGAGGTTTCAGTTTCCTCTTGTCGTTGTCTTTTTGATTTTGCTTCTTGAACCGTTTATGTGTGAGAGGAAAAGGGAAGACGATAAAAATGGCTCAGCGTAACACTATAGTATGCGTGGCGGCGATCGTCATATTGCTGATGAATTCGACAGGGGAAGCTTTTGCTTCGAGCGAAATGAAAAAAGGCAATCGTCTCTATTCGGAAGAGAAGTATGCCTCCGCGCTCGAAAATTATGATAAAGCGCTTTCGGATAAACCGGAAGACGCGATAGTGCAGTATAACCGCGCGGCGGCGCTATACCGTATGGATAAATTTACCGAAGCCGAAGAAGGTTTTTTAAATTCTCTGGCTTTGGGCGCGGACAAGATCGAAGAAGAAAGCGCGTATAATGCCGCCAACAGTAAATATCGTTTGGGCGCGTCCATGGAGGGGACGGACCCTGAAAACGCCATGGGACATTATAAACAATCTTCTCAGTTTTATAAAAGAGCGATCGAATTGGATCCAAAAGACATAGACGCGAAATATAACTACGAATTCCTCCTGAAAAAGATCAAAAACCTTGAAGAAAAAATGAAACAGGAAAAGAAACCCGATCAGAAATCATGCGATGATAAGAAAAAAGACGAGCAAAAGAAAGAAGACCAAAAGAAAAAGGACGAGCAAAAGAAAAAAGACGAACAGCAAAAGTCAAAGGGTGAGAAGAAAAAGGAAGAGGAAGAGAAAAAGGAAGAGAAACAAAAAAGCGAAGCCGAGAAGAAAAAAGACGAAGAAAAGAAAGACGAGCAAAAAGAGGGCGAAGAAAAGTCAAACGAAGAGAAAAAGAAAGAAGACCAAAAGAAAAAGAAAGAAGCCGAAGAAAGAAAGAAAAAAGAAGCCGAGGAAAAAGAAAAAGAGGAAAAACGAAAAGCTGAGGAAAAAGCTGAAGAAGAGAAAAAAGAGGCGGAAGCTCAAAAAAAAGAGGAAGATAAGTCTTCCGAAGAACAATCCTCCGCGGGAGGTCAAGCCGCCAAAAATGAAACGCCGGAGGGTGAGATGACGAAAGAAGAAGCTCAAATACTGCTTATGGGGCAAGAGGAAGAGGAAGAACGGATGAGAATGGAATTACGAAAGGCCAGAAGCAAAAATCGTCCAACGGTCTTAAAAGATTGGTGATGGAGTCTTATATGAAAAAGTTCTTAATAATGGCAATGTTTGTGATGTTGATACTGCCCGCGGCAAACGCGGAAGATATCAGAGTGGAGGCATCTTTGGAAAGGAGCAGAGTGTCTCTTGGTAACCCCGTATATCTGTATCTGACGATTTACGGAGTTCGAGATACCGATCGTTTGGATATACCTTCCAGAGACGGTTTGCAGATCAAATATGTAGGACCTTCAACGAGCGTATCTATTGTAAACGGCGTGACAACACAATCCGTAACTCACACATATTTGGTGATAGCTCTTAAACAGGGAGAATACAGGATCGGACCGTTCATTATTAATTCCGGCGCGCGAGAATATAAGGCGGAGGCGGTAACCTTAACCGCCAGTAACGCGCCGTCAGGTTCCGGAAGTTCAACCGGAGTCTCTCCTCCTCGCGCTACAAGCGTTCCTCCGTCTCCCGGACAGATTACCGCGGGATCGGAAATTTTTGATCGCGACAAACTTTTTCTCACTATGGATATAGGTAAAATGCTGGTTTATATCAATGAAGAAGTTCCTCTTACGATAAAACTTTACGTGAACAATCTGGGTCTCAGAGACATAGAGTATCCCGTGTATCCTCACGAAGGATTTTCAGTCGGTGAACGTGATGAACCCCAAAGACGCCGCGAAGTCTCCGGCGGTGTGAGGTATGAAACTCTGGTTTTCAGGCAGAAACTGTTCGGGATAAAAGAAGGAAATTATGTGCTTGGACCGGCAAAATTGGGCGGGAAAGTGCTTGTAAGAAAAAGCCCGTCAAGGAGAGGTAACGTTTTTAACGAAGATTTTTTCAGTTCAAGGTTCGGATATCAAGCTTTCCCTGTCGAAGTTGTCTCAGACCCGATCCATGTTACCATTCTCCCGTTTCCGGCTAAAGGAAAACCCGCCAATTTTCAGGGGACGGTCGGGAATTTTAATTTTAGCGCCTATCCGGAATCTTCCAAAGTGAAGGTGGGAGATCCTATCATGCTGCATATGACGATTAGCGGTACGGGAAATCTTGACACGGTAACAGCGCCGAAGGTGGAACTTTCCGATAAATTTAAAACGTATGAACCGCAGGTAACGATAGAAGGCGGAAAGAAAGTGTATGAACAGGTGATCATACCGAAATCGGCGGATGTTAAAGAAATACCGGCAGTTTCTTTCAGTTTTTTTAATCCGGTCCGAAAAAAATATGAAACCATCACCAAAGGTCCTTTTCCGGTCGAAGTGGCAAAACAACCCGAATCAGAGTCCGGCATGGGGATGTTCTCCATTTCCTCAAACGGTGACGTGTTGTATCCGAAAGAGAAGATCGGTGAAGACATTGTTCATTTGAAAGAAAAACCGGGTCGAATGTATTGTAAAGAAGAGGTTTTATTTACGAGCCCGTTTTTCTGGGCAGGACAACTTCTTCTGACAGGTTTATTTCTCGTGTTTTACTTCCTTAGCAGAAAAAAAGAAAGAATGCTTAGCGATAAAAGCTACGCGCGGTTTTTAAAAGCGCCGAAAAAAGCGCGCAAGGGTATTGAAACCGCTCGCGCGGATCTTGCCAAAGGAGACATTCACGCGTTTTACGACACTATTTTTAAAGTTCTGCAGGTATATTTTGCCGGAAGATTCAATTTGCCCAGAGGAAACATAACCGTTCAAGTTGTAAAAGACAAGCTTGCCTCGCGCGGAATTGATGAAGAAAAACTAAAGAACTTGAGCGATATTTTTTCAAAATGTGAAATCGCGCGATATGCTCCGGCATCTGCCGGAAAGGAAGAAGCGGCGGAAATATTGGAAAAAACCAGACGCGTTATAGATTATATGGAGAAATTAAAATAACCTCGCGAGGAACCTATATGAAAACCGGCAAACGGATACTCTTTTTTGTGATCTTTATGCTACTAATCGTATCATTTTTCACGCGCGCGGACGCGAAAGAATCGTACGCTTTGCAAAAACTTTTTTTCGAAGGGAACGGATATTACGAAAATGGTGAATATGCCGGCGCCGCGGCGGCTTACGAAAAAATAATAGATAAAGGTTACGCGAACGGCGCGGTATGCTATAATCTGGCGGGCGCGTATTTTAAAGCCGGTGACCTGGGGCGGGCCATATTAAATTATGAACGGGCGAAATATTTTATGCCGCGCAGCGCGGATCTGACGCAGAACTACAAATTCGCTCGACGAAAAATGAAACGGACGGTGTCCCCGCGTAAAGAGATGTGGTTTTGGAAACCCCTCAGATTATATTCCTCGTTCTTTACCGTTCGAGAACTTATGTGGATAGCCTCCGGTGAGTATTTTTTAATTCTTATCGTGATAGCGGCCGGAGTTGTTTTTCCGAAGATCAGGCGGCATCGGTTGATCCCGGTTATCGTGCTTATCGCGGGTATTTTGTTCACCTCTTTTTGTATCGCGGTAAAAACGAAAGAAGCGTCAACCGCCGCGGTTGTTATGGTTCCCGAGACTTTCGCTTTTTTCGGACCGTTCGATTCGGCGACGAAATTTTTTACCCTGTACGAGGGAATGCCCGTAGAAGTTCTAAAATCCAAAGATGATTGGTACAAAGTAAAACGCCAAGACGGAAAATCCGGATGGATCAAAAAAGATAAAATCCAATTTATCCGTAATTAGCCAACCAACCGCCCGCCGCACAGATTGTTAGGAGAACCCAACACTACCAACCTCGTAGGTTGATAGTGTTGGGTTCTCCTAACAATCGGGTTGTGATCTTGTAGGTTGGGACCTACGGGGTTGTTTTGGGTCATTTTGAGAGAATACGAGATAAACATATGAAAAAAACATTTAGAGAGAAATTAAAGACTGATCTGATACTGCTTGACGGGGCTTTTGGGACTTACGCGGAAGAGCTTGGGCTTCATCCGGAAGATTTTAAAGAAAAGCTCGGGTGTATGGAATATCTTTCTTTTTCGAAACCGAGTTTGATCGAAAGAATTCATAGCGCGTATCTGTCTGCCGGCAGTGACGCGATCGAAACGAATACTTTCGGGGCGAGTCGTATAAAACTTGCGGAATATGGTTTGGCGGAGAAAGTGCGGGAGGTTAATATAGAATCCGTGAAATTGGCCCGAAAAGTCGCGGATAAATTCTCGACCGAGCACCGCGCGCGATATGTGATAGGAAGTATGGGACCTACCGGGAAGCTCCCTTCGTCCGCCGACGCGGCTTTAGGGAATATTTCTTATTCGGAATTAGCGGAAGTTTTTTATGAACAAGCGTTAGCGATAATTGACGGCGGCGCGGACGCGCTTCTTCTTGAAACCGCTCAGGATCTTTTGGAAATGAAGGCCGCGGTACGCGGAATTAAAGCGGCGCTTAAAGACAGACGCAAAGATCTTGCTCTAATGGCCGAATGGACGCTATCCGTTAACGGACGAATGCTGCTCGGCACGGAAAGTTCCGCTTGTATGGCGGTTTTGGAACATCTCGGACTTGATGTTATCGGGATAAACTGTAGTACCGGGCCGCGTGGGATGGAAGACGCTATAAAATTCTTAAGCGAAAATTCACCGATTTGTTTTTCCGCCGTTCCGAACGCGGGACTGCCGATATCTTCCGGCGGGAAAACCGTTTATCCGCTTGCCCCCGGCGAAATGGCGGATCTGATGCATAAATTTGTGCGCAAATACGGGATTGATGTTATCGGAGGTTGCTGTGGAACAGGTCCGGAACACATAAAGGCGATGCGTTCCGCTCTCGGCACGCCGCGGAAACGAAAACCCGCGCGAAAATATTTTTATTCAGGCTTTTATAAAGGGTTTGATATTAATAAAATAACGCGTCCGTTAAAAATTGGTGAACGAATAAATTCCCAGGGCTCACGTAAAGTAAAAGATCTTTTGCGGCAGGAAAATTTTGACGAAATAGTTGAATTGGGCAAACTTCAAGAGGCGCAAGGTGCCGGGATGCTTGACGTCTGCAGTGTTCTTACCGAGCGAGCAACGGAAAAAAAAGACGCCGTTGAGATATTTCAAAGGTTGGGAAGGAATGTTGAAATCCCGCTTATGATAGATTCGACTGATGCTGGCGTTATTAAAGCGGCGCTCGAAAATTATCCGGGTACGGTTTTTATCAATTCGGTCAATCTTGAAGACGGCGGGGAAAAAGCACGGGAAGTATTCAGGCTTGCCGCTCATCACGCCGCGAGTGTCGTCAATCTCGTTATAGATGAGAAAGGAATGGCGAAGACGGTAGAACGTAAACTTGAAGTTGCCGAACGGCTTTACAAGATAGCGACCGAAGTTTATGGTCTTCAGCCGCATCGATTACTTTTTGATATGCTTACTTTTACTTTAGCGGCGGGAGAAGAGGAATACGCGAATTCCGCCGTAAACACATTTAAAGCGATAAAGCTGATCAAAAAGAAGTTCCCCGGTGTTCTAACGGTTTTGGGGGTAAGCAATGTATCTTTTGGTCTTGGCAAAAACATGCGAAAAGTTATAAATATGGTATTTTTGCATCATGCTGTCCGCGCGGGACTTGATATGGGAATCGTAAATCCGGCCGAATATGTGGAATATAAGAATATCGGCAAAAAAGAACGCGTGCTTGCCGAGAAACTCATATTCAACAAGGATCCGAAAGCGTTAAAGAACATGATCGAATACTTTGATAAAAATTTAGATTCCCGCTTTCGCGGGAATGACAAGAAAGGACGCGGGAATGACACCTTGTCATCCTCGCATTCACTTCTGTCATCCTTGCACTCACTTCTGTCATCCTCGCGAACGCGGGGATCTCTAAAAAGTATACCCATAGAAAAAGAACTCAAAAATTGTGTATTGGAAAGAAACAAAGTTAAAATTATTCCGCTTATAGACGAGGCGCTGAAAAAATATTCTCCGAAAGAGATCATTAATGACATCTTAATGGACGCGATCGGTATAGTAGGGGAGAAACTTGAAAGCGGAGAAATGGTTCTGCCATACGTTCTCGAAAGCGCGGAAGTGATGAAAAAAGCGATAGATCATCTTGAAGGCGCTGACGGCGCGCCCGTCGGGGATAAGGGAAAGATCTTGATTGCTACCGTTTTTGGAGATGTTCATGATATAGGGAAAAATTTGGTAAAGATGATCTTAAAAAATAACGGGTTTGAGGTTATTGATCTGGGAAAACAAGTTCCGGTGGAAAAGATCATTCTGGAGGCGAAAAAGAACAAAGTGGACGCGGTGGGTTTAAGCGCGCTTTTAGTATCGACTGCCAGGTATATGAAAGACTGTGTGCAAGCGATGCATGCTGAAAATTTAAAATGTCCCGTGATAATCGGAGGCGCGCCGATAAATGAAGAGTTCGCGCGGGAAATTGCTAAAATTAATGATACAGAAACTTACGAAGGCGGCGTCTTTTACGCGAAAGACGCATTCAAAGGCCTTTCAATAATCCAGTCGGTAACCGAACCCAACAATTCCACCTCGTAGGTGGCACCAACCCAATTCCACCTCGTAGGTGG
>JADHWG010000061.1 GCA_016783605.1 Candidatus Omnitrophota bacterium
CGTGACTCTGTTCAATTCTTTTGCTATCATATCTTTGCTCCTGTTGTTTTTCACCCTTTGGGTGATGTGGCTTTACTTCTAAAACCATTATAACAACAGGGGCTTTTTTTGTTTACTTCTTTCTATTCAGGATATAGGGCAATATCAACCCTCAAAACAACCTCGTAGGTTCAACCTACGAGGTTGTTTTGAGGGCATCATTGCAAGGGCACGGCATGCCGTGCCCCTACGCATCAAACACTATGCGCTTTAATGAAACTCATTATATCTTCCATTTTTGCTTCCGCTATGGAAATACAGGTGTCGGCGCATCCATAATAAAGACGCATTATTCCGTTATTGACCACCGCGGAACTCGGAAAAATAACATTCGGGACGTCTCCTACGCGCTCATAAGATTCCGTCGGAGCAAGAAGATAATCCTTTGTACGGTACAACACCTTCCACGGCTCATCTCTATCAAGAATCGCACCGCCGGTGTAATACAGATATCCGTTACAACTGGTCCAAACCCCATGATAGATCAGAAGCCACCCTTCTCTGGTCTCTATCGGCGCCGGTCCCGGACCTATCTTTGTTGATTGCCAACTGCTCGGCAATGTGCCGAAAACGAACCGATGCTCGCCCCAATGAACAAGATCGGGACTTACCGAATAGAACATATCTCCGAAAGGAGTGTGTCCCCTGTCACTTGGCCGGTGCAATATTGCGTATTTTTCACCCAATTTTCTCGGGAAGATCACACAATTACGGTTTGTCGGCGGGAGCGGATTCTCCATTTGTTTAAAAGTTTTGAAATCTTTCGTAACGGCAAGCCCGATACACGGACCTTGGTTGGAATCTATACACCACGTAAAATAATACGTATCGTCTATTTTCGTAAGACGAGGATCGTACGTTCTTGCATTTATCGGAATATCGGGATTATCACATTCCATTTTTATCGGATCCGGATCGATCTGCCATTCTATTCCATCTTTACTTCGTCCGGCATGCATTGTGAAATTAAAATCGATCTCATCCACTCTGAATATCCCGGCATACGCCCCGTCAAAAGGAACAACGGCACTGTTGTGGATACTGTTCGCTCTAGGCACCGCGGCACTTGTTATGACAGGATTACCCTTATACCTTTTAAAAACCGTTTCATTTGCCATTTTATTCTCCTCTTTTCAAAAATAAGCCGTCCTTGAACGTCAAAAACGTGCCCTTTTATATCACGAAACCCTTCAAATTGCAAGATTTACAGAACGAGCCGCCGCCAACCTCACGGGTTAAATATAGACCACCAACCTCGTAGGTTAGTGGTGGCTCCGACACCACTAACCTACGAGGTTGGTAGTTGGGTGGTTATTTTTATCCCGGAAGGAGCTTGCTTCCTCTTGTACCTATTTTTCTCTACTCTTTCTTTAACCCAATTTATCGTTTCGATATCAAAACCTTTTCTCGAAATATCTTCCGCGGAACACCCTCCCTCCAAACAACAAATGATCTCATCCAGAATACCATAAGGCGGAAGAGCATCTTGATCGGTTTGATTCGGACTGAGTTCCGCCGTAGGAACTCTTTCTATTATCTCTCTCGGCACAATTTCATCTTTTCTGTTTATATAGTCTGCCAACTCATAAACCATAGTCTTTGTTACATCCGCAAGCGGCGCGATTCCTCCGGTCATATCTCCATACAAAGTGCAATACCCTGTTAAAAGCTCGCTTTTATTGCCAGTGGCAAGCACCATATGTTCCAGTTTATTGGAAAACGCCATAAGTATGTTTCCCCTTATCCTTGCCTGAATATTCTGAAGATAAATTTCCACATCATTGTTTTTCTTAGTTTCAAGAAACGGTTTTAAAGTTCGTTCATACGAATCGTATACATCGGAAATATCAAGTGTTTTAATCTTTACATCTATATTTCCGGCGATACGCCGCGCGTACGTTTCACTTGCTTTCGAAGAATATCTGGACGGCATCGCCAAAGTCAAAACATTTTCCGCGCCAAAAGCATCTTTTGCCAACACGCACACTACCGCCGAATCAATGCCTCCGGAAAGTCCCATTACGACTTTAGAAAATCCGCTTTTTTTAACATACTCTCGCGTACCCGCAACCAATACTTCATAAATCTCATTAATCTGCATTTTCATTTTAAATCCTCGTTTTAAACCCCTACTTATTTTTTGTCTGCCAACAACCAAAGCATAGTCCCTTCATTTTACAACTTAACCGGCATTTTGCCAGTAATTTCTCTCACACGCCCCAAATACGTGCCTCTCACGGGCTTAGAGAAGATCTCTTTCTCATATAGAAATATGTGACATTTATTTTGTCGTCCGGAACCGGAATTTTTTCTTCGCCTCTTTGCATCTGGAAATAGGCTTAGGTATACTTTGCCTAAGTAATAAAAAAAGGAGGGACTCTAATGAAAAAAATCGTTTGTCTTGTTGTGATTCTTGCCGCGAGCGCGGTTATAGTTCTGTCTTTTTTCCAGCCTTGGGCGGAAATTAACACTTCTGTTACCGGTATCTCCAAGGAGCTTGTAGAATCCGCGGATACCAAGCTGAAAGACGCGCCGATCGCCGGGAAATTCATAAAACGCCTAAAAACCATGACCGACTTCATCGGAAATATCGGAAATGTAGAACTGAAATCAACCGTTCGAGGCAACAATATTCCCGTTTTGGCAAACAACGAAACCTCTAAAGTCGCGATGTCCGTCGTGCAAGTTTTGTTTAAGAACAATAACGCAAAAAATATCGGAAAGAAAAGTTACTTGGTCTATTTACTTCCGCTATGCGGAATTTTATGCGCCGTGCTGGCACTATTGGCGCTGAAAAACAGAATTTTCCTGATCATTATGGCTATTATGAGCGGCATCATTTCAATAGGCGGTTTATACAACCTCTACACAATGAACTTCACGAACCCGATCGTAAAAATAACCATTAAAAACGGACTCTGGAACACAATGTACGCGTTCGCGTTTATCTTACTGATATCCGTCCTATGGCTCGCTTCCACTGAGAAAAAGAAGTAAAGATCAATCGTCATCAAAAAAAAGAGCGGCCTAAACAGCCGCTCTTTTTTTGTCCCATTTCTCTCTCAAACACCATTACAATTGAAAAATTTCCTACATAAAATTCGTAGGGGCACGGCATGCCGTGCCCTTTTATTTTGCATGTATCGATAAGAGGGACAGGCAAGCCTGTCCCCTACGGAATTTGGCGCGCCCGGCAGGACTCGGACCTGCGACCTACTGGTTCGAAGCCAGTTGCTCTATCCAGCTGAGCTACAGGCGCGCGTTTTTATTATTCTTTATTTTATTTTTTTATTCGTTTTCTTCCACCGGTAATACGCGAGGCTGTCATCCAGCCATTCTCTCGCGTTCTTTACAAATTCCGTCCATCTCGACGCGAGACAAAGTCCCCTTGCCGTATCCGCGTTACCTTCTCCGATCCGTGAAGAAATGACGGCCAGATCTAACTGTAGCCGTAACGGAACGTGTTTTCTCTCTTCCTCGGGAACCAATTCCGATAGTTCCCGAAGCGCGTTCGCTCCCTTATGCAATGTTTTAAAAAGCGACTCCTCCCCTCCAATCGCCTCCAGCATTATTCGGTTTACGGGACCCAGTCTCAATATTTCTAGCCGGCCCGTTTGCTTATTGGAAATATTATCCGATCCGACATATCCCAATCCTTCATCGGTAAACCCGAGCTGAAAAACCCTATGATACATCGCCTCAAGCACCGGTCCCTTGCGGGAAAGGCGATAATGCGCGCGAAGTCCCCACAGTCCGAAATCAATGTGTTCGTTAACAAGGGGAATATAACGCCGGTTAAATTTTTTCTCAAAAAGCGTGATCGCTTCCGTTAAGAGCCTTTGCGCTTCGTCTCTACAGATCGCTATTTTTTCCAGTTTGGCTCTTTGTTTTGCTTCTGAGTCAATGAGATATTTTTTCAGCGCTTTGAGCGCGTCGGACGTCGGCACATCCAGTACCGGCAGTTTAACTTTCAAATAACTCGATGACATTTCTTTCTCAGATGCGAAAAGTTTATACACCCACAAAAGTTCTCGAAGTTTCGCCTCATTATCGTCATCAAAATCTATAAATGTGGGATGAATTTCTCCCACTTCTCCTGAAACTTTGGAAAGATCCGGAATAATGTATTTCTCGTTCATTTTTGTTATACGAAACCCGCCGAGTCCGCCTCCGCCCTCATGCGGTTTCACAAAGAAAGTCGATTTGCCCGTATCCCGTTCCAATTCGTCTATCGCCGCCAACACTTCGCTTGCAACGCGTTTTATTTCCTTACCGGTTTCCGTCACCTTTATATATCTGGCAACCTCACTCCACTCTTTTCCCCCTTTTGAAAGAAGTCGGTAAGTCGTATCTTTGTCGGAAAAAACTCCTCCCGGAGCCGTGCTCTTCCCCGGGACGACCACTATACCTTCCGTTTCAAAACGTTCGGCTATATCCGTGTTATACACTTTCTTATCAACACATTGGCTCACTACAAGCGTTTCATCCGAAAATGTTTTAAGCTCGTCCGTTAATTCTTGATGAGTATTGACGACTTTCGCCTGAACAGACTGGCCTTTTTCCTTTAGATATTCTTCAAAAATACGCGCCGTTTCATATGAAGTCGGAAGTTTGTCGTGTGAAGCGTTTATAACAACTATTTTTTTTGGAAAAACTCCTTTCGAAAGATCGCAACGTTCCAAACAGCTCCGGGAAAGTTTATCTTCATTTCTTAAGTATTCATTAAATGAATCAATAAGCCCCGCGTTAAAATCTCCTTCTTTTCCGTCAAACACAAGCGCTCTTAAATAAAACGGCGCTATTTCAGGATTTGCGACCTTATATCCGGCGGTATAATACTTACTTTCGCGCTTTATCATCCTTAGACCCTTCGTCGTTTAACTCCTCAGGGTGAGGGGACGAAACCCCCCGCCCCCTCAATTCATTCCGGGAACGGAAACATTGTTTCCGCTCTTCAATCCGAACATATTGTATATCTCCGGAACCATTCTTTTCATTTCTGCGGAAAGTTGGCGTTTATTCGTCGCATCAAGAGCGCTCCTCAGAAGCTGTACCTTACAAATGGGAGCGTTAGGCTCTATTACGGTATTTAACCTCGGAACGCCGCAAGTTATCAGGATATCCCGCGAATCCGATAAAGCATCAAACGAAGCGCCTTTTTTGATCAATACCAGCGTATTCTTAACCCATCTGTACGCTCCGGAAACAACAGATCGAACCATGGTATTGTGTTCCATTGTGTTGTGCAATATCACCTGAGATCCGTCCAAAGGCGCCATAAGACTCGAAAACGGAAAGTTGTTTAAATACTCTCTTACGGTTTTGTCTTCTTTTTGCAAAAATTCAGCAATATGCAGCATAAAAAGCATGTTTTCACCGCAATCGGCACGTCCGGCGTTTATAGCGTTAAAAAGAGAAGTTGAATTTTGAAATCGCGGATTAATTTCAACCGGATAAACCTTCTCTCCTTCGGTAACAAAATCCATACCGAAGATCCCGCGATATCCCGCCTCTGCCATCCACGAACCGATCACTTTTATCTGACGCTCAACTTGATCGATAATATCTTTGGAGAGATAACAAGCCGCGCTATAATCGTTTCCGCAAAACGCTGACGGAAAATTACTGCATTCCGCCAATCCCGTGATCTGTATTGACGGAAACGAACAGACTGTTTTTGGTCCGGTGTCCGTTGAAACAATTATCGCGTTAACGTTTAATGAAAATCCGTCGATATATTTACGTATCACCACGTTCGTATCGGGATACTTCTTTTGAAGATCCGCATACTCTTTTTCGTCGCGTATTATGAAGGTAAAATGCCCGCTCGACCCGTAAGGAAACTGCACAACAAACGGGAGTGACAACTTCTTTTTCAAACTTCCGAAACTGTTTTCTCTAGAGGCGCCGATCATGCCGGGAATTCTCGGAAGACACAAATTCGATAAATTTTCATATAACCGCACTTTATTATCAAAATGAGTTTTCAGTTTTTCAGGAACCGCGTATATTTTCGGGGCGGCATAATTTGTTCCTTTTTTTTCCAAAAACTCTATTGATCTGTAGCACAAAAGATTTATCTTTTCTTTGCGCTTCTTCCATCGCTCAAACATCTCATCCCCCAACTCCCCCTCAAAACTCGCTTTAAGATCCTCGTTGGACCAGTCTTTACGCACTTTATTGTTCTTTTCAACCGAAAAAACGTTATTTTCTTCAAAATAATGCGAAGTATCCGTGCCGAAATCACAGCAAATAATAAAATCCAAAGGCAAAACTTTGTTAATGCCGACCGCGTCATGAGCGCGCTGCCCCATCCATCCCCACTGACCATGTTTTTCTTTTAGATATGCCGCAATATTTTCCATAATTTTAATCCCATCTGTTCTCGAAGAAACAAAAATTTCAATCCGAAAAGTTCCGAAATAACCGCCGCCTCACTCAACCCTATTTTTCTTTTATACAGTATACGCAAATCTTATTTATCTTCAACATGTTTTCTTAATTATTTGAGGGGTCGGGGAGTTTTTCGACCACTCATCCTGAGCAAAGCGAAGGATCTCTTGTTAATTTTCCAAAAGAATCTATAGAGATCCTTCAGCCCTTTGGGCTTCAGGATGAGGGGTCGAAAAACTCCCCGACCCCTCAATTATTTTCTTACCATTCGCTTACCCGGCGATCTCCAAATTCCCCACGCCCCGATTTCACCTCGTAGGTGGAACCAGTTCCACCTACGAGGTGAAATCGGGGCGCGGGGAATTGAAAGTTAGAGTGATCGGAAAGAATAATCTTTTTTGGAAAGCGAAGTTTTTCGCCAAACATCCTCCGGTTCCATGCAAAGATATATCCACGCATCAACGTTGCAAGATCTGATCCAACTTATCATTTTGTTATACATATCAATTCTTGCGTTTTTCTTATAACGCATCTTCCCGAAACTCTCGGCAAAAAATTCACCTTGATAGAACATTATGTTATCACTGAACCGTTTCTCCGCCGTCTGTTTCAGTCCGGGGGTATACCGAAGAGTTCCCAAGCTGATCCAAACGGTATTTTTTCTTATTTCATTGAACGAAAAAAGCTCCTCCACCGATTTTTTATATTCGTCTTTCCACCCGTCATACCATATCAATGGATCAAAATGAAAACCTATTTTATAGCCCCTTCGGGCGGCTAAAAGAGCCGCCTCAACGCGATCCTTAATTTTTGGAGCTCCTTTTTCATATTTTTGCGCCATTTTCTCGGTGTTAACGGACCAAGAGATAACAACGTTATCATTGGGCTCAGCGTTAAGAACATTATCAATACTATCCATTTTTGTTTTCAGTTCGAGAACCAAATTTTTCATATTTCGAAAAAACGGCACAAGTTTCGTTGAATATGCCGTATATTCGTCGAAAGCAAGGGAATCCGTAAACTCACCCGTTCCGATCCTTATTTTTTGCTTTAATTTTCTATCAAAACTTTCGATATGCTCATAATAGTCTTCGATGTTGGCGGGAAGGATTATTCCCGGCGCGTTACTATATGTCTGCAGATAACAATAACTGCAGTCCATCGGGCACCCGAACCCGACATTTAATATCCAATATCCGCATCTTCGACATCCTTTCGTACATGGGCATATTTTTATGAACGTCGACTTGGTTTTGGTCAAAAAAATATGATCTCGTCTTAAATTGTAACGATTTTTGTGAGATGTGCTCGCTACATTTTTAAATCCTTCCGTAATATCTTTTATCTCCACGATCTCGACATCTAAAAACTTTTTAACGAAATTGTCGGTCCATTCCGCGCCGCGAACACTTTTTTCGATCAGTATTTTTTTCGGATCCAATCCACCTGTCCACGCGCCGCATTCCTCCGATTCCCTATCTATTTTTATCGGCAACAGGCGCGGTTCGTCCTGTGGCGTTAAAGACGGATACCTGATTTCCATAAGAACGTTTTTCAGCCTATGAAATAATCCGCTTTTCCCGCCGATCATTACGTTTTCAAGGTCAATTTGTCTTGTTAATTCCGAAAAGGTAAGCTTGCGTGCCCGGCAGATTTCATAACTGAGTCTAATAAGTTCGTTTTTTTTATTAACACCAAGCGTAACGGGAAGTTCGGAAGAAAAAAATTCCTCCATTTCAGAGATAAATCGTCTATTGTCCAAAATCGTCATGCGCCTATTATACACAAGGAAGACGGGATAGACAAGGGAATGGTAGACCGATTTTTAATAGGGACGTCACCCATTTTTAATTTATTCTCTTAATCAAATGGGTGACGTCCCTATTTTTTTTAAGACTTTCTTCTGGCGGCATAATTGAAATGGTTAAAATAGCTTCGCCACAACGTTTCCGACGATGAAAACTCATTCTCTCCATAGAAAAAATCTATAAGCGTTTCTTTTACCCTCAAAAGCTCTTTAAGACGCGAATACTTATTGGTCGAAACAACCGTAATATCTATTAGTTCAAAAGCTCTATTGATCGCTCTTTTGGAAAAATCATCTTTACCTTTTTTTCTCCAATTAAGCGCACGGCTCACTTCACTTCCAATATTCGCCATTTGTTCACACAAAGGCATTTTTGCCCAACGTCCTTCCGCAAGGCCTTTATGCTGAACCTTCATCGTCGTACCCACTTATTAACAATCGTAACGATCTTTTCCTGAAGTTTCGGAGAATTAACTCCGCGGTTCATATTTTCCATAGAAGGTCTTAAGTTAATTATTGAATCAAACTCTATAAAATCATCGCCCTCATTATCCGGATAAAAATTAATACCCCAAAGACTGTTTTGTTTTGACCCCTTCAGTAAAAACATTGCTTCTAGATCAGAATGAAGTTCAGCATCGATCGCGACTAATTCACGATCAACATCAACAACCGCCTTAACCAAATCGCCAAAACTGTCTAAAGCAATGTTCTTTAATTCCTCAATTGTCACAATAGCTTGTAGTATTTTCATGTTTTACGTTGAAAAAATAATAATTCAAACTTTCAATTTTTATTGCTCAATTTCTCTGCTAATTTCTGCTAAAAGTAGAAATTAGCTGGTACGCCCGACAGGATTTGAACCTGTGACCCTCTGCTTAGAAGGCAGATGCTCTATCCAACTGAGCTACGGGCGCCTGATTTAACAATTAAGGATCTGTCGCAAAACACCTTTTTCTGTCATCCTCGCGCTTGTCCATCCTCGCGCTTGTCCATCCTCGCGCTTGTCCATCTTCGCTTCTAAATAATACGCGTTTTTCTTTTGCTGACCTGCCGAGCCATAGCCCGATAAGCTCTTACAACAGTCCGGCGAAGGCTGGTGCGGATGAAGGGACTCGAACCCCCACGGTATAAACCACTAGCTCCTAAGGCTAGCGCGTCTGCCAGTTCCGCCACATCCGCGTATGTCCGTATACAAATGGTCGGGAAGATGAGATTCGAACTCATGACCCCCTGCTCCCAAAGCAGGTACGCTAGCCAAACTGCGCCACTTCCCGTTTATGATAAAATTTACCGTTCACAATTTGATAATACCCATTAATTGGGTTCGTTATTATATCAACGCCCTTTTTAGAAGTCAAGTTCCGTCACTTTTTTGTTTTTGTCGTTTTTCTTTCAACCAAAGTACCCAAACAACCTCGTAGGTTCAACC
>JADHWG010000062.1 GCA_016783605.1 Candidatus Omnitrophota bacterium
GAGGTTGTTTTGGGCAGCGTTCCACCACAATTATATGAGGGGTCGGGGAGTTTCCCGACTCCTCATCCTGAAGCCCAAAGGGCTGAAGGATCTCTATAGATTCTTTTGGAAAATTAACAAGAGATCCTTCGCTTCGCTCAGGATGAGTGGTCGGAGAAAAACTCCCCGACCCCTCAATTATATATGGGAGTGTCTTTATATGCAAGCTTATTGAAATAAGCGGATTAAAAGGGGTTTTCATTCGAAGAGAATTAAAGTATAATAAAAGCGTTTTAATCGCCTCACCACCAACCTACGAGGTTACTACCAACCTCGTAGGTTGGTGGTGAGGGTATCATTCGGAATTAATATACGGAGGTGTTTATGGACATTAAAAACATTGAAAAGATGCCCGATAAATCGCGGCCTGCTATAACTTCTTTTCTTGAGGCGCTTGAGGAGGCGTATGGGGAAGATCTTTTATCGGTTTTCGCGTACGGCAGTGCGACAACGGCGGATTACAACCCGAAAACGTCAGACATTAATATCGCGGTGGTGTTAAAAGACGTCTCGATCGAAATACTTAAAAAAGCCGCCTCGGGGATAAGAAAAGCCGTCCGCAACAAGATAGTGGTTCCGCTTTTTTTAACTCCAGAATACATAAAGCGGTCTTTGGACAGTTTTCCGATAGAATTTATCACAATGAAAGATTTTAGATGCGTTCTTTTTGGCGAAGACAGCCTTAAAGACGTCGAAGTAAAAAAAGAAGACCTTCAAAGAGAATGTGAATATCAGCTTAAAGGTAAATTGCTCATGGTGAGACAAGTGTATCTGGAACGCGTCTTAAGGAAAGAAAATTTGGAGCTTCTGATAAAGAAAACGTTTCAAAGCCTGATGCCGGTGTTTCAAGGTATCTTAAAAATAAGATCCGACGCCCCGATTTCCGGAAAACAAGAAACGCTTTCAAAACTCTCCGAAGAATTTAATTTAGACATGTCGGTTTTTCAGGAAGTTTTGAAAGACAAAAAAAACGATGGAAAAATAGGCAGTCAAAACGTGGAAACTTTTTTAAACGATTTTCTTCAGAAACTGCGCCAGTTAAGTGAGATCGTAGACAAAATGTAAATCGCGAGTCACAAAAAACGAGTTGCAAAATATGAAAAAAATACTCATAGCTCTAAGCGTTATGGCAATATGTTTTACGGCGCTGAACGTTTATTCGGAAGAAAACGTCCGGTTTCCCGCTCCGACAGGGTTTGTTAACGATTATGTCGGCATCTTGACTCCTCAAGCGAAAACGCAAATAGAAAACATCGCCAGAGAAGTGGAAATAAAAACTCACGCGGAGATTGCCGTCGCCATCATAAAAACCACCGCTCCGCTCGGACTTTCAGATTATGCGGTCAAACTTTTTAAAACCTGGGGCATCGGAACCGAGAATATGGATAACGGCGTACTCGTCCTTGTCGCGATCGGTGACCGTAAGGTTAGAATAGAAGTGGGATACGGCTTGGAAGGCGCGCTCACGGATCTAAAAAGTCAACGCATTATAAACGAACTTATCGTCCCGGCGTTTCGCCAAGGAAACTTCGATCTCGGGATCTCCTCCTGCGTTAACGCCCTCGCGAAAATAATCGCGACCGAATACGGCGTGGAACTCGACACATATTCCAAAGCGCTGGATACCGCGGCTTCATCGAAAAAAACGCGCCGCGGCGGCGGTTTGGCAACATTGTTATTTTTTATACTGATATTCGGTTTCAGATTCGGAACGATGTTCTTTCTTATGGGCTCCGGTTCCAGCTATTGGTCCGGCGGCGGAGGCGGTTCTTTCGGTGGAGGCGGAGGCGGATTCGGCGGTTTCGGAGGAGGCATGTCCGGCGGAGGCGGAGCATCCGGCGGTTGGTAATTTGGTAGTTCCACCCACCACCTCATTGTCATCCTCGCGGATGCGGGGATCTATGACATGGAGTGACACGAGGAAAGGTTGAAAGGGATTCCCGCCTCCGCGGAAATGACAAGAAAAGGGACGGGAATGACAAGAAAACGGGAACAAATGTTTTGTCATTTAACTCAAAAGGGGGAGAGATGAAAATAGCTTTAATTGTGATAGGCGTTATACTCATTGTCGCTTTGGCGATAGGCGGCTGGATCATCGGCGGGCTTAACCATGTGGTTCGGCTTGATGAAGTTGTCAATTCGTCGTGGGCGCAGGTTGACAACCAGCTTCAAAGAAGAAACGATCTTGTTCCGAATTTGGTGAACACGGTCAAAGGTTACGCCTCGCACGAAAAAGGTCTTTTAACGGAAGTTACACAGCTTCGCAGTCAGTGGGGAAAAGCCGCGTCGCAGGAACAAAAAATGGAAAACGCCAACCAAATGTCGTCGGCAATTTCACGTCTTCTGCTTGTCGCGGAAAACTATCCGGACCTAAAAGCCAACCAGAACTTTTTAGCGCTTCAATCACAACTTGAAGGCACTGAAAACAGGATCGCGGTTGAAAGAATGAGATATAATAACGCCGTTAAATCTTTTAACGCCTACCGCCGCACTGTATTCGGCGGTTTTTTCGCGTCAATGCGCGGATTGGATCAGCCCAGAGAATATTTTAAAGCTCCGGAAGGCGCAAAAGCCGTTCCGGTCGTTAAGTTTTAAATAAAAACCGGATCAACGCGGGGAGAAAAGTTATGGTAGATAAAAACGCGGTGGAAGCGGTATTTAAAAGAGCGTTAAAACTCCGGCGGCAAGAATCGTGTCTTATCGTGACAGACACAATAAAGGAACCCATCGCTCGGGTTTTCTACGAATACGCCCGTCGAGAAAGTTCCGAAGCGAAATTGGCTATTATGCCCCCGAGCATCGAACATGCCGCGCCGCCTCCGGAAGACATAGCCGCCATGATGCTTAAATATGATGTCGAGCTTTTGATAACCGAAAAATCGCTCACGCATACGACCGCCAGAATAAACGCGACTGCCGCCGGCGCGCGAGTGGCGACGATGCCCGCGATCACCGAAGACATTGCCAACAGATGCCTGGATATCGATTATGACGCGCTTAAAAAAGAATCGATAAAACTTTGCAGCTTGCTGAAGAACACTGATAAGGTGAGGATCAAAACCGCCGCGGGAACGGATATCGTGATCGACGTAAACCGTGAGGTGTTTTTCGGAGAGAACGGAGGTCTGATAGACACGCCCGGATCTTTCGGGAACTTGCCGGAAGGAGAAGTGGCGTTCGCGCCTTTATCGTGTGACGGAACATACGTTGTGGACGCGTCATTCCCGGGATTGGGCCTGCTCAAAACGCCGCTCACATTTAAAGTTCATAAAGGTGTGGTATATGAGATTACCGGAGAAAAAGCCCCAAAGGTAAAAGAACGACTCGATCGTATCGGGAAAAAAGCCTATCGTGTGGCGGAACTCGGGATAGGGCTCAACCCGAAAGCAAAGATCATAGGCAATATTCTGGAAGACGAAAAAGTGACGGGAACCGTACATATCGCGGTCGGGAACAACCTGTTCGGCGGAGGGGATAACGACGTTCCTTTACATCTTGACGGAGTTATCCTGAACCCCGACGTTTACTTAGACGAGAAACAACTGATAGAAAACGGAAAATATCTTATATGAAACACAAAAACACCGCCATAATTCTTGCCGGAGGCACAGGAAAACGAATGAAAACCTCCGAACCGAAACAACTTTTGTCCATCGCGTCAAAACCGATCATTTTTCATGCGATAGAATGCTTCGAAAACGATCCGCTGATCACGGATATAGTGGTTGTCAGCGCGAAAGACACGCTTAAACAAATTGAAGATCTTTTAAAAAAGTCCGGATTCAAAAAAATACACAAAATAATCGAAGGCGGCGCGTCTCGCCGCGAATCTTCTTTCCTCGGAGTTAAAAACGTCCCGGAAAACACACAATTCGTTTTTATTCACGATGCCGCGCGGCCGTTTGTCTCCGGCAAAATAATAAAAGACGTTTCAGAAGCGGCGAAATCCGCCGGAGCCGCTGTTCCGGCAATTGACGTAAAAGACACCCTGGTCGAACAAGAGAACTCTTTCATTAAAAACACCACCGAGAGAAAAGCCTTTAAAAAAATACAAACCCCGCAATGCTTCGAATACAACAAAATACTCAGCGCGCACGAACAAGCCGCGCGAAAAGAAAACAAAAACTTGACCGATGACTCCGGCTTGATCCTCGCCGCCGGCGGCACCGTAAAAATAGTCGAAGGCTCTTCCCGCAACATAAAAATAACAACCCAAACGGACCTGATCCTGGCCGAGCAGATCGCCCAGACAACTTCGTAGGTTGTCTGGGTGATCTCCCATTTATATATCGACAAAACAACACCTTTGGTGTAAAATTTTCGTATATACGGCGTTAGAGGGAATTTAACCGTGGAAGTTAAAGCAAAATAAAAGGAAAAACGTATGGAACAACAAAGAATATTGATAGTGGACGACAATAAAGACTTTGCCGACGTATTCGGTGACATCTTGCGTTCAAATGATTATAAGGCTACGAGCTGTTATAGCGGGGAACAAGCGCTGAATCTTTTGAACGAAGACGAATATGATGTTGTTTTTTTAGACATGCGAATGCCTAAAATGGACGGGGTCGAAACCCTGAAAGAGATCAGAAAAAAACTTCCGGATATTACCGTGATCATCATGACGGGATATTCAGTGGATGAAATGGTTCACAAAGCTCTTGAAGCGAAAGTTTCAGAGGTGATATATAAACCTTTCGAAATAGATAAAGTATTGAGCTTGCTGAAGAGTTCTTCATAAAACGAACAAAATTTCTTACGGACATATATCCCTCTTTTAGTTTGACTTTACGCGTAAATGAAAGCTTCTTATGATACGTTTTATCGCGGCACTAATAACGATCTGTTCACTCTTTACCGCCTTCTGCGGCAGAAGTTTCGCCATCTCGGAAGAAAAATTCTTTTCTTACAAAAGATTCTTCTTGAACCAAGACATCGCCGGAAGTTTTCCCGACGACGGCAAGGTGCAGAAAGACCTTAACAAATTCGCCGCGACGTTTATGCGCGGTTTATCTGAAGGCTCGGCGGATCAGCCGGGAAAAGCGCGAAAAAGTTTTCTTCAAGCGAGAAAGATCTGGCCCGAATATTTTTGCACGGATTTTGTAATAGCATTAACCTACGAAGACGAGGAAAAATACTCCATCGCCGCACAATATTATAAAAGTTATCTCGATAAACTGAAAGCCTTCTATAACGGCAAATACAGAATGTTCGGAGCTCTCATAGTGAGCTTCACTTCAGGCAAGATAGACAGCTACGACAGTTCTTTCGCCTTAATAAAAACACACCTCGCGCGATTTGGTATAGACATCGGCAAAGTCAAAGCCCCGTTCACCATTCCGGAATTTCTTATGCCTTTTATATTTATCTTTTTCCTTGTCGTGATATACATAACATACCGTTCGTGGCTGGCGCCGACCATAAGAAACCGCCGCCGGATAAAAAATCCGCCCGAAGGCTTTTGGGTTTGTCCGAAATGCATAACCATTAACCCAACTCTATCCATCGAATGCGCGCATTGCGGCAGAAAAAGAAAATAACATGAACAAAGAAAAGTTTTTCAAATTTTGTTATAACACATCTCCAAAAGATCTCCCGGAAACAGTGATCATAACTCCGTTCATCCCGCTAAAGACATTCCAAGATAAAAGCTGTGTGACAACATCGTTTAAAGGAAGCCTCTTCTCCGGAATAATGACAAAAGTAAAGTCCCGGCCGTTCGCCGTGATATTTACAGGCATGGGAGACCGGCTGGCGGCGGACGGTATCATGCTTATGGAAGGATCTTTTGTCAAAAAAATCATATTCGTCGGCGCGTGCGGAGGCCTCGGCAAAGCGTCCATGGGAGACATCATCATCCCTGAAACCGCTTTCAACGGAGAAGGGTTTTCCCAATATCACGACGAGTCTTTCAGTATGAAAAAAGTTTTCACCTCCGGGAAATACGCTCCCGCGGACAAAAAATACACAAACTCCCTGGAACAATTCGCCTCCGGAAAACTAAAAACTCCCGGCATTTTAAAAAAAGGCGCCGTTTTCACCATCGGCTCGTTCCTGGCGGAAACCCAAGAGAATTTATCCGCGATCGAACAAAAAAACTTTATCGGAATAGACCTTGAACTTTCCGCGGTATACCGCGCGGCAAACGTGATCGGCAGACAAGCCGTAGGCCTAACGGTCGTAAGCGACCTCCCAAAAAAGAAACCCCTATGGTCCAACCCCACCGCGACAGATAAGAAAAAATACACAAAAAACCGAAACAAACTAATAGAACTAGCAATAGAATTCGCGATTAAATAGGGACGTCACCCATTTAATTAGGTGAAGAAATACTTATAACGTAAATGGGTGACGTCCCTACCTATTTAAAAAGAAAGGAGCCTAAAACATGAAAAAAACAGCCCTGATCGTTCTTGCGGAAGGTTTTGAAGAAATAGAAGCCGTAACCCCGGCGGATGTGCTTCGCCGAGCGGGAATAAACGTTACCATCGCGGGACTCAGAAAAAGATCCGTAAAAGGCGCGCATGGCATCACGTTCGAAACGGATATCCTGTTTGCAGAATACAAAACTCTTCCGGACGTCGTAATATTCCCGGGTGGAATGCCCGGGGCGGAAAACCTCGCCAGTTCATTAGAAGTGAAAGAACTGATCTTAAGAATGAATGAAGAAAAAAAACTTATAGCCGCGATATGCGCCTCTCCCGCGATACTGCTAGCTCCCATAGGCATTCTTGACGGCCTAAAAGCGACTTGTTTCCCCGGATGCGAAAAAAACTTCGGAAGTTCGATAGAATTCGTAAAACAAAAAACCATACAAGTCGATAACATCATAACTTCTCAAGGCCCCGGCACCGCCGCGGATTTCGCCCTAAAGATCGCGGAAAACCTGCTTGGCAAACCCCCCGCCGACATGATCGCCCAACAAATGCTATACACCTTGTAAATAGGGACGTCACCCATTTATGTGATAAGTATTTTTTCACCTAATTAAATGGGTGACGTCCCTATTTATTTCGTCCCTATTTATTTCCTGCGATTGATGGTTCCTTCACCGAACTTGTCCAATATCCTGTCCAATGCTTTATAAAGATTCTCTTTTTTGTGCGCGGCTGGGTTTTTTTCGTCGAACAAACTCTCGGCCGAGGAGACGTCTAAAAGATTTGAAACGCGAACACCTAGCAATCTCACTCTTTTTCCAACCAGATCAAAACTCTTCATCCTGTTTATTACCTCGTTATAAATAACATCCGCAAAATTCGTCGACAAAGAAAGCGTTATCGCCCTCGTATAAGTTTTAAAATCCGAAAACCTTATCTTAAGCGTAATGGTTCTTCCTTTAATGGAAGCTTTCCTAAGCCGCCGCGCGACTTTTTCACTCAAGAACATTAAAGTGTCTTTCACCTCATGCATATCTTCCGTGTCGCGGTCGAAAGTATGTTCGTTACTGACGGATTTCGTTACGTCTTCAGTTTCAATTTCTCTGGGATCGATCCCGTTGGCAAGACGCCACGCGTGCCGGCCGTTTTCTCCGAAAAAATCACTCAATTTATCAATATCATATGACGCCAGATCCCCGATAGTGTGAATTCTGAAATTTTTTAAAGCTTCACGAGTTTTTTCTCCAACACCCCAAAGCCTACCGACCGGAAGAGGCCGCAGAAAATCCAATAAAGATTCTTTAGTCACTATCACCAGCCCATCCGGCTTCTCTACGTCGGAAGCGATCTTTGCCGTCATCTTGTTTGGAGCGAGCCCAACGGAAGAAATAAGCCCCGTTTCCTGCTTTATCGCCGCCTTTATCTTTCGGCAAGTGTCCAAAGGCGTGCCAAACAAATGAAAACTCCCCGTTATATCCAAAAACGCCTCATCAATACTGATCGGCTCAATGTCCGGGGTAAAACTTTCCAATATTGTAAATATTTTTCGAGAAATACGAGCGTATTTAAGCATATCAACCGGAAGAAATTCTCCATGAGGACACTTCCTATACGCGATGGATATAGGCATAGCCGAATGGATCCCAAACTTTCGCGCCGCGTAAGAACAAGCCGAAACCACCCCGCGCCCGGAGCCTTTCGCCGGATCCGCTCCCACAATAACGGGTTTCCCCCGTAAAGAGGGATTATCCCGCTCCTCACAAGAAGCAAAAAACGCGTCCATATCAACATGTACAATAAATTTTTCTGTCATATATATCCCTATTATCTCGTAGGGGCACGGCACGCCGTGCCCTTATCCCGAATCCATTCCCAATTTCATAAGGGCACGGCATGCCGTGCCCCTACGAATCATCAATTGGTATCAATCATACCCACATTGTCATCCCCCATACATTTATACCAAACTCCCTTTAACATTGACAACCCTTATCTTTTTTCATATAATTAAAACTCATAAAAGACCAAAATACGCTCCTCGGTAGCTCAATGGTAGTAGCGATTGGCTGTTAACCAATAGGTTGTTGGTTCGAGTCCAACCCGAGGAGCCATATCTAATCCCTCAGGGTTAACCCTGAGGGATTTTTTTTGCGGAGAGTAAGAGGAAAGGCAAGAGGTCGCCCCCACACGACCTCTTGCCCTCATATAAAGTTCTTGTTCTGAAAGACCTCTTTTATAATAAAGACTTATAGAAATTTCTTGGGGGGAATATTCTATTCGATTTATGTATTTTTTCGCGCTAAGATTCTTTTCTATGCCTTTTTTACTTCCCACATTTTTTACTAATTCCTCGAGCGTTTGCCCAAAAATTTCAGCAGAAATTTTTGAGGAATCGGAGCATCTTTCATAAAATAGGGACAGACACCTATTTTACTTGACGGCATATGGATAAACGAATATAATTCACGTATGCCAAGAATCGCAAGAGTCGTAGCGGTAGGATATCCGCACCATATCACCCAAAGAGGGAATTATCAGCAGAATATATTCACTGATGATGCCGATCGTAGAAAGTATCTATCTTTCCTAAAAAATGAAGCCAACCGGTACGATTTATCTATATTGACCTATAGTCTTATGTCAAATCATGTACACTTCATTGCCGTTCCTGAGAAAGAAGACTCAATGGCAAAAGTTTTTAAATACGCGCATATGAAATATGCACAATACTATAACAAGAAAATACACGCCTCTGGTCATTTGTTTCAGGGACGATTTTTTTCATGTGTTATGGATGAGGCGCATACGATAGCATGTGCGCGTTATATAGAACGGAACGCTGTAAGAGCAAAAATTGTAGAGGAACCGGAGTTGTGGGAATGGTCAAGCGCGAAGATACATTGTGGTGTGGATAAACAAGACGAATTGGGAGTAAATAAATTTTTTGATTACATCGGATATGAACAAAAAGAATGGAAAAAATTTATAGACTTATCCGATACTCCGAATGAAGTAAAACAGATCCGAGAAAACACCAGAAAGGGAAGACCTCTGGGAGGAGATAATTTTATAAAAAAGGTTGAAAAAAAACTTAATAGGTTTTTGAAATTAAAACCGCGGGGGCG
>JADHWG010000063.1 GCA_016783605.1 Candidatus Omnitrophota bacterium
GGATTTCAAGAGATATTGGAGATGGAAAAAAGAGCTAAGTATTTTTATGACCACTATATCGACCAGATCGATGATGAAGAAATCCGTTTAAAACTAACCGAAATACGCCGTGATGAAATTGAACATATTGAAATAGCGGAAAAACTCATTGATTGTGTGAAATGATAAGGACATTATTAGCGGAATATCGCGAAAAAAACATAAGATAAAAACTCGACTCAAAAATTTTAAACTTATATGGAACGGATCAGACAGGAAAATATTCGCCGAACTTTGTTTTTGCATATGTACACCGCAGTCAAAAGCGGTTTTGTGTGATGAAAAGATCCGTAAATTAGTGAAAACCGGTGTTCTTTTCGAAGGTGATCTAAAAGAATTGGAACTGGGGTTAAAAGGAGTCAGGTTTTATAAGAATAAAGCGAAATATATATTGGGATCAAGGGTGCTTTTTACCAAAAAGGGAAAAATAAGGATAAAAGACAAGATCGATCCCGAGAACATCAGTGAGACACGGAGTTGGTTTCGGGATAGAGTGAAAGGAATAGGTTCGAAAGAGGCGAGTCATTTTTTGCGCAACATCGGGTTTGGAAAAGATTTGGCAATATTAGATGTTCATGTTTTGCGGAACATGGTTAAATATGGGATCATAGAAGAAGTTCCCGGGCATATGTCAAAAAAAACGTATTTGGAATTGGAGAAAAAACTCGCGAAGTTTTCAAAGAAAATAAAAATTCCGATGGCGGAACTTGACCTTTTATTTTGGTCACGTGAAACCGGTCGGATATTTAAGTGAGGGGTCGAAACCAAATACAGAAAATAAATGATTAATCCGTAGGGGCACGGCATGCCGTGCCCCTACGATAGGGCGGAGTTTATTGGATGTTGTCTGTCCGTAGGGGCACATTGCATGTGCCCGCTTATGAATTCGTTTGCTATATGTTCAAAAAGGAATATATGAGAAGCTTCTTCATAAACACATTTACCGGAGTCATAAAAGAAGCCTGTTTGCTGTTCGGTGAGATGGCGCCATATTTATTGTTTGGATTTCTTTTTGCCGGAATATTGCATATTTTTATCGATACGAAGAGCATAAGCCGCCATCTCGGGCAGAATAACTTTTTGGCGGTTATTAAAGCTTCTTTATTCGGGATCCCGCTTCCGCTTTGTTCCTGTTCGGTTATCCCGGCGGCGATGTCTCTTAGGCGCGAAGGTGCCTCGAAGGGAGCGGTTCTATCTTTTCTTATTTCCACCCCCACTACCGGAATTGATTCAATTTTCGCGACGTATTCTCTCTTGGGCGGATTCTTCGCCATATACAGAGTGGTTGCTTCATTTGTAACCGGAGTGCTTTCAGGCGCGGCGGCCAATTTTGTTCTTAAAAACACGAAGGATAAGCCTGTCACCGAAGACTCATCCGGTTGTAAATTATGCCTACGATCGGGGTGTTCTCATAGCATTCGGCAGAAGATAAAAGGAGTTTTTAGCTACGCTTTCGGGGATCTCATAAAGGATACCGGGCCGGCGTTCATAGTGGGTGTATCGATAGGAGGCGCAATCGCGTATTTTGTGCCGAACGAGTTTATCAGCATGTATTTGGGGTCCGGATGGCCGGCGATGTTTGTTATGCTTCTTGTAGGTATTCCGATGTATGTCTGCGCGACCGCGTCCATACCGATAGCCGCGGCACTCATGATGAAAGGTTTGGATCCGGGAGCGGCGTTTGTTTTTTTGGTCGCGGGTCCGGCGACGAACATTGTAACGATGACGGTTGTCGCGCGAAATATGGGACGTAAGGCTCTTTTTGTATATCTCGGCGCGATCGCGATAAGCAGTTTATCGTTAGGGTATGTGCTTAACAAGGTTTATTTTCATTTTTATGATACAAGTGAAGTGTTTAATTTTATCCTGCACAAAAGAATATTGATTCCCCCGTCCATTCAGATATTTGCTGGCGTAATCCTCTTTTTACTGATATTATATAGATTCACAAGGGACCATAATAAAGAAAAACCGATCTAGGAGCTATGGCGGTCATGGGAGACATTGGATATTATCTGAGTAACGTAACGGTAATGACATATGTGGTTGTTTTTTTAGGAGGGGTCGCGATGTCGTTCACCCCTTGTATCTTTCCTTTGGTGCCGGTTGTTGTGGGCATAATCGGATCGTCCAAAGGCGGAGAATCTCGGCTTAAGGGGTTCATCCTTTCAAGCGCGTATGTTCTTGGTATGGCGATCACTTTTTCCGTTCTTGGGCTGATCGCCGCTATGACGGGAAAATTGTTCGGACAAGTGCAGGCAAGTCCTTACGCGAATTTGATAGTTGGAAACGTGATCATTATTTTCGCGCTTGTGCTCTTGGACGTAATACCTCTTCCGGTTTTTCTGCTTCAGAGAGCCGGTATCGGTAAAGTTACAAAAGGTAAAGGCGTACTGCCGGTGTTCTTTATGGGAATGGTGTCCGGTCTTATCGCGTCTCCCTGCGCCGCCGCGGTTCTTGGAGCACTCTTGACGTATGTCGCCTCTACTCAAAACGTAGTTTTGGGATTTTCACTTTTATTTGTTTTTGCCATAGGATTCGGCATTATTCTGATCGTGATCGGTACTTTTACGGGAATTTTGTCTTTGATCCCAAGATCCGAGAAAATAATGCGTATTGTTCAGAAAGCGTTTGCTTTCGGGATGATACTTTTGGGGGAATATTTCATATTTAAGGCGGGGGTTTTAAGCTTTTAGATTAAAGAAGAAAGTATCGCGTGAAATTGTAATAGCCGCGCGCGGAAAAGCTCAAAGTTTTCGGGAAGAGGAGAAAAACATTATGAAAAAGATGTATGCCAAAGCGATAGTTTTAGCGATAATGTTCAGTTTGTTAAATTTGAACATTTGCTCGAACGCTAATGCCGCGCCGATCGGTGTTGGTGGAGAAGCGTACAATTTCACGTTGACGACTTTGACGGATGAAAAAATATCGTTAAGCACGGAACTTAAAACAAAAAAAGTCGTATTGATCTTTTTTACAACGTGGTGTCCGCATTGCGCTTCGGCGGTTGCCGCCGCCAACGCGTTTAATAAAGAATATGGAGAAAAAGTTCGAGTGATAGCGATCGATATTCAGGAACCGAAAGATAAAGTGAAAAGTTTCGCGAAAAAAACCAAAATGACGTATGCTGTCGCGATAGATTCTACCGGAGCGGTTGCGAATCGGTATGGAGTAAGCGGCATTCCGACGATCATAGCGATCGATAAAAACAATAAGATCCTTTATCGAGGAACAAGCATAAGCACGATGGTAAAAAGGGTGGAATTTTAGAGAAATGTTATTTTTCGCGCGTTGAACTTGAATGAGTCGTTAAATAGGAAAGGAGTAAGATGCGGATAATTAGATTTGCGCTTATCGCGATGATGTTGGTTACTGTATCTGTCGGTTCGATCGCTTTTGCCGATGACGAGTTTTCGCAAATTGATGGAGATACTAATATGAGCACCATGGACGATATGGGCATGGATCAGGATGACGGGGTAAGCAATAATTTTTGTCCGGTTGGAGGCAAGGTTTTGGATAAAGGGACTCCATACCGGATGGAATATGAGGGGAAAACATTAGGTTTTTCATCACCCAAAGCGATGGAACAGTTCAATGAAAATCCGGACAAATATTTGAGCAACATATGGGATACCGAAGAGTCGTAAGGGCACGGCGTTTCGTGTTGTGACGATGTTGGTGGTTTGAGTCGTAAGGGCACGGCATGCCGTGCCCTTACTTTGGCGGAATCGGGGATTTCGGGGGAAAACAGGTGTTTTTTCTTGTATTGTGCCGAAAACTTGATAAAATAATTGTCTGGATTGAGTCGTAGGGGCACGGCATGCCGTGCCCTTAACTTCTAAAAAAACATTGATAACAACACAAAGGGGAAGAGAACTATGCATAGTTACAAAGATTTGGGATTGGTGAACACCAGGGATATGTATGCCAAAGCGATAGGCGGAAAATACGGTATCCCGGGGTATAATTTTAATAACATGGAACAGTTGCAGGCGATCATGACCGCTTGCATAGAAACGAAGTCTCCGGTTGTTTTACAGGTTTCTTCCGGCGCGAGGAAATACGCGAACCAGATCCTTTTAAGGCATATGGCCGCGGGCGCTATGGACATCGTAAAAGATGCCGGATCGAATATTCCGGTTGCTTTACATTTGGATCATGGCGATTCCTACGAGCTTTGTGTTTCATGTATCGAATCCGGGTTTTCTTCGGTTATGATAGACGGATCAGGGGCATCTTTTGAAGACAATATAGCGCTTACGAAAAAAGTGGTTGAATACGCCCATCAGTATGATGTTACCGTTGAAGGAGAGCTTGGAGTTTTGGCGGGAATAGAAGATGACGTCAGCCATGAAAAAACACATTATACAAAACCGGAAGAAGTGGAAGAATTTGTTTCAAAAACCGGAGTGGACAGTTTGGCGATATCTATCGGGACTAGTCACGGCGCTTACAAATTCAAATTGGCTCCGGGTGAAGAAGTTCCGCCTTTAAGGTTTGATATTCTGCACGAAGTTGAAAAACGTCTTCCCGGGTTTTCAATTGTGCTTCACGGTTCGAGTTCGGTGGTTCCGGAATATGTGGATATGATAAACAAATACGGCGGTAAATTAGACAACGCTGTTGGCGTGCCTGAGGAACAACTGCGTAAAGCCGCGGAATCGGCGGTATGCAAAATTAATATAGACAGCGACGGACGTCTGGCGATGACGGCGAAAATTAGAGAAGTTTTCGCGGCTAAACCGCAAGAGTTCGATCCAAGAAAATATCTTGGCCCGGCAAGAGACGAACTTATAAAAATGTATAAACACAAGAACGAAAACGTCTTGGGAAGCGCAGGAAAAGCGTAAGCGTAGGGCGGTCCTTGTGACCGCCCGTGGATATTGTAAAAACGTGCGAAACAACCTCGTAGGTTAAACCTACGAGGTTGTTTCTTGCGTTGCGGGGTATGAGGGTGAAATAATATGAAAAATTTAATTATTGCGGGGATGAATGTGCCGGCTTCGATATATGTGCCGGTATTTTATTTTGTGTGGGTGAGCATTCTGCTTATCTTCAAAATGATATTTTTCAAGAGAATCCGCACATTTGCCGCTAAAACCAAGACAAAATTTGATGATATTTTTGTGGAAGCGTTAGACCTTCCTCTGAGTTTATTGATCTTTGTAAGCGGCGCTTTTGTTCTGGATAATTTTTTTGAGTTTGGAACCGGAAGCGAACTCCTTAAGTTTGTAGATATCGCTTTTAAAATTACGACCGTGATCGCGGTAGTTATGTTTACGGATCGTTTATTTAAAGGAATTATCGACAACTATTCAAAAAAAATTCCAGTACTCAGAGATTCAAGCGGTGTGGCGCATGTGGTAGTGCGTGTTGTGGTGATGGGGCTCGGAATACTGATCCTGCTTGACAATGTCGGGGTATCAATAACCCCGATCCTTGCCTCACTTGGGATCGGCTCTCTCGCTGTCGCGCTCGCGCTCCAGCCGACTTTAGAAAACTTCTTTTCAGGGCTTCAGATCGTGATAGATAAACCCGTTACGATCGGTCAGTTCATAAAACTTGAATCCGGTGAAGAAGGGTATGTGGAGAAGATAGGGTGGCGGTCCACTTGGGTGAGAATGCTTCCGAATAATGTCGTGGTTATTCCCAATAAAGCGCTTGTAAACGCGAGACTTCTCAATTATTGTTATCCGCAGGAAGAAATGTCCGTTTTAATTCAAGTTGGGGTTCATTATGATTCGGATCTGGAACAGGTTGAAAAGGTAACGATCGAGGTTGCTACAGAAGTACTGAAAACCGTCGAAGGAGGCGTTGGCGAATTTAAGCCTTTTATTCGATATCATACGTTTAACGATTTCAGTATAGATTTTACGGTTATCCTGCGCGCGAAAGAATTTGTAAACGGATATTTAATAAAACACGAATTTGTAAAACGCCTGCATAAACGGTATAAAGAAGAAGGTATCGTTATCCCATTTCCCATCAATACGCTCGATTGGAATCCCGCCTCTCAACCCCTAAAGATCACAAAAAATTAACCTCAAAACAACCTCGTAGGTTGCTTTGGTTTATTTGTTATGTTGGAAGGGTGTATTTATCTCTCAATTTTATGTATGCCGCCGCCTCTTTTATTTTTCCCCGTTTTTTCGCGCCTTTGGCGAAAATTTTACATTTTTTTCTAAATTCGGTTAAAGTTGCCTTAAAATTTTCCGGAGTCAAGTCTCCCGAATCGAGCATTTTTCCGAGCGCCTTTATTCTGAAGCGGTCAAGCCCCCATACGCTGGAAGAGAGCTGATCGCGCCGACCTCCGTCTTTTATCGTGAGGCTTTCGGGAATGAGCTTTACTTCATATTTATTCGTTGCTCTAAGCCAGAAATCGTAATCTTCGCAAGCTTCCAAAGTTTCATCGAACAGTCCCACTTTTTCAAAAACTTGTTTTTTTACAATAGCGGTTGAAATGCTTATTACGCAGAGAGCAAGAGCTTTTGTATAGACAAAACCCGTTGGTTTTTGATGTTTTTTCTTCTGGTTCAATAATTTTCCGGCCCGATACCAAATTTCTTCCGTATGAAATATGCTGATCTTCGGAAATTTGTGAATATAGGAGGCGGCATTTTCCAATTTTTCTTTCCTCCACCGGTCGTCGGAATCAAGGAAGGCGTAAAAATCTCCGTTTGCCGCGCGCATCGCGGCGTTTCGCGCGGCAGATACCCCTCGATTTTTCTGGCGGATAAAACGGATCCTTTTATCCTTAAATTGAGCCATTAATAGCTCTGTACCGTCGGAGGAGCCGTCGTCGACGACAATAAGTTCGAAATTGTCATAAGTTTGTTCCAAAACAGAAGTTACCGATTTCGTAAGGAACTTTTTTCTGTTAAAAGTCGGAATGATCACTGAAAAGAATATTTGTTTGCTCATGGTTTTATTATATAATGGAAAACGTGTTTATACCAATGTTCTTGATGAAAAAGAGAATAAGGAGACTATGGACAGAATAGATATCGCGATAATAGGCGGCGGGGTTGTGGGGCTGGCGGCGGCAAGTGTTGTTTCCGAGAGGGGAAGAGACGTATATATTTTTGAGAAAAATTCCTCTTTCGGTCAGGAAACAAGTTCCCGTAACAGTGAGGTTATTCATTCCGGAATTTATTACCCGGAGGGATCTTTGAAAACGAAAACTTGTATTCGAGGAAATAAATTGCTTTACGAAATATGCGAAAAAAACGCCGTGCCGTACAAAAAAACAGGCAAATTGATCATTGCGAAAGATGCTTCGGAATTCGGCGCGTTGGAAGAGTTGTTCGAGCAGGGGAAAACGAGAGGGTTAGACGAGCTGAAGATGTTGGACAAGGCTGATATTAAAAAACTGGAACCGAACATAAAAGCAACTCGCGCGATCTGGCTTCCAATGACAGGTATAGTGGATTCTCATTCGTTGATGCGCCATTTTCTCCTGAAGACGAAGTCATTGGGAGGGGATATCGTTTATAATTCGAAAGTCTCAGCTATTAAGAAAGTTTCCGGCGGATATGAAGTGGTCATAAATGCCGGGACGAACGAATGCTCCACATTTCGAGCCCGAATTGTTATTAATTCGGCGGGATTGGAGAGCGATACCGTGTCGGCTTTGGCGGGAATAAAAAAAGATGAATATGCATTGTCTTATTGTAAAGGTGACTATTTTCGTCTTGCCCGCGGTAAAAAATTGGAAACGTTTCGTTTGGTCTATCCGATATCAAAACCGGACGATACCTTTTTGGGAATACATATTACGCCGGACTTAGCCGGGGGCACGCGGCTCGGGCCTGACGCGGAATATTTGGAAGGAAGAAATATAGATTATTCGGTGGATCCGTCAAAGAGAGATATTTTTTACGAATCCACCAAAACCTTTTTACCGTTTCTTGAGAAAAAAGACCTTTCCATCGATACTTCCGGTGTCCGTCCGAAATTGCAGAAGGACGGCGAAGGATTCAGAGATTTTGTTATCAAACACGAAGACGACGCCGGTTTTGAAGGATTTATCAACCTTATAGGAATTGAATCTCCCGGTCTAACCGCCGCCCCGGCAATAGCCGAAAAAGTAAAAAAACAAGTAAATAAATTGATCTAATCCTAAAAACCCCAATTGCACCTCGTAGGTGCGATCGGGGGTGCGGAGCGGTGAAAAATATACTTTTGGTTAATCCTTGGATCTATGATTTTGCCGCGTACGATCTTTGGCTTAAGCCATGGGGGCTTCTTAAGATATCTACAATACTGAAGAAGAATGGATTCAACGTATATTTTGTTGACGCGATGGATCGCCGACATGTTCTTATCAACAAAAAAAATAAAGATAGGGATACGGAATTTCGCGTTTTATGATGACGCGCTTTTGGTGGATGAAGAATATATAACGAGTTATCTTGAAAAAATTATTCTAAAAGGGATTGAAGCAAGATTTTATACGCCGAACGGTCTTCACGCGCGTTATGTTACTGAAAAAACGGCGAGGCTTATGAAAAAAGCTCATTTTACTGGTCCCATTTTAAGTTTGGAGACCGTCAAAAACAATAATCCCGGATCTCGGCATAATAAGGTAACTAAAGAAGATCTGGAGAACGCGGTTTTTTTCTTTAAAAAAGCCGGATATAAGGTCGGAGAATATTGGGTTTATTTAATGCTGGGCGCGCCCGGGGACAGTCTCGAAGACGTCAAAGACAGTATTGAATTTGTGAATTCCTTAGGAGGTAAAGTTTCTCTCAGTGAATTTTCGCCGATACCGGGAACTCCCGCGGCGGCAAAGTTTACTAAAACCCTAAAAGAACCTCTCCTTCAGAATAATAGTATATTCCCGCTTTTTGATCAAACGAAATGGAAAGATATCAGGTTCCTAAAACATTACGCTCACGAACTGAACTCATCCCTTTTTTGAAGGCTTAACACAATTTCACCTACGAGGTGGAATTTGGGTTCTCGTAGGGGCACGGCATGCCGTGCCCTTACAAAACCAATAGTTGATTTTGAATACAATAGGTCGCTGTCGCAAAACACCTTTTTCTGTCATCCTCCGGAACGCGGGGATCTGTTTGTATGGTGTTTCTTGGAATTATAGATCCCCGCGTTCGCGAGGATGACATTTTGGGAATATTGTGCGACAGCGCCAATAAGGAGTGCATATCGTTACCCGAATTGTGACAATGTACACCCTACGGGTTCGTGGTGATTAAAATGTACAATTAATTGAGGGGTCGGGGAGTTTTTCTCCGACCACTCATCCTGAGCAAAGCGAAGGATCTCTTGTTAATTTTCCAAAAGAATCTATAGAGATCCTTCAGCCCTTTGGGCTTCAGGATGAGGAGTCGGGAAACTCC
>JADHWG010000013.1 GCA_016783605.1 Candidatus Omnitrophota bacterium
GGCAGTATTTCTCTTGAAGAAAGTTTGGACTTTTTACGGATGTATTTAGCACTCAGTATTAACAGTCACCGTGAAGGGGTTTTTGGTATACCTGTATTGGGGAATGTCGCTGGTCGTTATAAATTACTTCCGGAGACAACCGAGCAGATAGTTCGTGTTCTGGCAAAATATGACAAAGAGAGGAACATCGAGAAGATAAAGAAAGAAGTAACATCATTTTTGACAAAAGATAGATCTCAAAAAGATAAATCAAGGTCTTTGCACAAGCTTTTCACCAGGTGTGATAGTAATGGGTTCAGCGTTCCGGAATCTTTCCTCGAATTATCAAAAGCAATGACAGCGGCAAACTCCATTTTCAAGGATGATCAGAATAACAGCATCTTATCCTCCGAAGAGATGTTGAGCCACATTCAAACATTTGTCGAATACAGAGGACAAAAAGAAGCCACGAAGAAAATAGACCCGGACGGAGTCCGAGGCTCTCTTCTTCCCGCCCATGCCGAAGGTATGCCGCTTGAGAACCCTCAACCGATTTCAAAGAATGGGATTTGGGATATAGGTGGGATTAAGGAAAGTGTAATACCGGACGCGGCTCGGCTGGTTGTTGGTGAAACAACCGTTTATATAGATAACGATCTTATCCGGCAATATAAGGCGTTTGGATTTGAAGATCAAAAGTCCTTTGTCGAATTTCTGAGTGGCTTTTTCGCGGATGAAATTTTGGCGTGTCCGATAACACAGAAAGAGCTGGTTATTTCTGTTCTTGACACAGCTGGATACCTTTTTGAGGATCATTTGGCTAATGGATTTATTGGCATTCATCGGTCATTGTTTGAAAAACTTGGTTCTACCCCGCAAACCGCGCGTGAGCTTCTTGCTGTCGGTCTTAAACATGAACTTTCGCATGAGGCGTTATTTATGGAAAGGGAAGTGCTTATTGCTAATTCCATGAATGCTGACGAATTTATTGGTCGCAATCGCGCTGATATTAAAAAGGCTATGCGGAAAAAAGGGCTTTGGCGGGAAGTGGAAAAGAGGATGCTTGAAGAGGACATAAAGAACGCTGAAAAAATGGGGCTGAACATACAAGAGATCATCTCAAGCGGTCTTTTATCCGAATCAGCGCCTTTTGCGCGTGGAATGGTTAGGGGAAGTGTTCGAAGTGAAGAGGTAGATAAAGAATTTTTGCAAAAACCGCCGCCGGGAGCGGGCGGAGAGATTGAGCAGGTACTTATTGATCCGGCGGAGGTTATACGGAGCGATGGGTGGAGGTCTTTGGCGAATACGGTGTCTTTTATGAGAGAAATCCTGAATTCATCTTGGAAATCAAGATTGGAGAATAAAGAATATTTTGAAATGTGTGAAAACAAAAATTTTCGGGAAAAAGCTCAGGAGATTTTTGAAAAGAGAAAGATGATTCCAGCGAGAATAGATACCTACATATTTAACCAAAATAAATATATTGAAAATGCTTTGGTAGAGCTTATCGCGAACGCCCAGGACGCTGAAATCGAAGAGAAAGCTATCGGCCGGTTCGGCGCGGGATTTTATCAGATTTTTCAGGAATTATACAAAACGCAAGGTGCTTCAATAGTTGTTACTACGTCAGATGATGGAAAAAAAGCGTTAAGAACAGAATTTAAATTGATAAGTGGAGAGGTTTGTTACAAGGAACCGGAGATAGTAACAGAAAAAGTGGAACAGGGCACTAAAATAGAAGTTAAACGCGAGTTATCGCCTGATGAAATAAATGAGCGCATTAAATACGCGAAATCTAAATTAAAAGCTAATACACGCGGGAAAATAATGATAAATGGAGAATGGATAAATGATGTCAGAAAATACCGGTATATTAATGGGGATGCACTCCCGCCTATGCCTAATATTCCCGCTATTCAGGTTGAGGTAACGAAAACAGGGTATGTAGTTACGGATAGAGGACGCGGCATAAGCGCTAAGAAGATGTTTGAGAAACTTTTAACGCCTAAAGAGTCTCCGAATGCCATGGAAGGCGCGGCTAAAGAAAAAAGTTCTGAGGTGAGGGAAGAGACGAAGATATTTTATTGTAATGAGATTCCCGCTTCCGCGGGAATGACAGAGGGTGCGGGAATGACAGAAGGTGCGGGAATGACAGAGGGTGCGGGAATGACAGAGGGTGCGGGAATGACAAAAGGAGAAGGACAAGGCGTTGTTTCTATACAGGTGAGCGGGGTGATTAACGTTGATGTTCCGATTTTCGGGATGAATATACCGCGAGAGATGATAATAGAGCTTCCGCATGATACGTGGCTTCCGGAATCCAGGGACGATATCGCGCTGGATGAAATGACAAAAGAAGGACTTATCGCGGCGATGAAAAAAATAACGGATTTGAATAGGGATATTAAAGACCGCTATAGTCTTTTAAACGCGCTTTCGGTCTTAGTTAAAGAGCTTACAAAAGATACGGAAGACAAAACCTTGCTGTATGAGCTTAAAAAGTTGTGTGGCGTTCTCATCCGAAAAGAAAAAGCGGAAGGTAAAATAATATTGCCGAACAAAAAAGTATTTATGAATCTTCTCTTACCGGCGGATAAAAAAGATGCTCTTATTTATCTAAATGAGGCGCTGTATGAATTTAATCCCGGTTTTTTACCGGGTGCTGAAAAAGTAAAAAATTTCTCTTCCAAAACACACGTGCTTTATACGGCGGATTTGGATACTTCAGGCGACAACGACATATATTTAGAAGGTAAATATGCCAATGAAAAGGGCTGGATCATTATAGACAAAACTATATGGGAGAAGGACAAAAAAGATCCTGTTTTAATCAATCTTTTGCTTAATTTAGGTATTTCGTACGGGGATAGGGGGCGTGATTTAGGGAACGTAAGTGCCGAAAGAGAGGCAGAGACTCGTCCGGATGTGACGGAAATTACTAAGGGTATATCATTTATCCAGGATGATGTAAGTGAAAAAAAGATTGCCGAAATTGTAAAGAATATTTTTTCTAAAAGAGCAGAAATGATTCTTGGGTCATTTGACGAAGACGATCAGGAATTTATCAGGCAGAAAGCGGCTGAAGCCGTGCGTGCCGGTATTGTAACGGAGGCAAATATTCCCGAAACAGCCGCGAATTTTGAGGCGTGGCTTGATCTTGTGGTAAAACTGAAAGACGTAATCTCGGAGTTTTCCATAAGCGCTCTCAGGGACAATTGGGTCGCGAAAGAATTTTTCTGTACCGGGGTCAATGTATTTAGTGGGGATATGCTTTTAGAGATGAAAAAGGCGGGGGATAAAATTTATTTTTGGTATAAGGACACGGTGATTGAAAATCAGAAACTATTTGAAATGGACTTAAATGGCAAAATTAGTCTTCTTGGAGAAAAAATGGAGCCGGTTTTTGTTGGGGATGATGTGTATTTCTACGAGTGGGACGAAGGTAGAGAGGCTTTTCAGCTTAGGAACCTCAAGAATGAGGTGATATTGTACGATATAATAAAACTAAGTTCCTCAATGGATATGAATGAAATAATAGCTGTAACATTAAATAAAGATGATCGTGTAAAGTTTAACATTATACAAAAAGGTGAAATTTCTGAATTTTGTGAAATAGATTTTTATCAAGCGACCGAATTTTTACCTTTCGAAAGTATACCATTCATTAGGAAAAGTGGTAAATATGTCTTTGTGGTTAAAGACAAAAATTCCGCGCAAGATGTTTATAGAATAAATTCCAAAGGACACGTTGTGAAGGTGTATTGGAAAGGCATGACATTGGTGAGTTTGGGAACAATATCGGATATTAAAGTTCTGGAAAACGGCAGTTTTATGGTTTCGGGAATGTTTCCGAACATGTTTGAATTACTCATCAACAAGACGATCAAAAAAGAATTTGATATATTTCTTTTTGATGTTGACGGAGTTTTGATCCAAAACCCTACGGGATCAGGTCATTCGATAGAACCTAAAGGGAAAATAGTAAAAAGGTATGATGGCTATATTTATTTTGTAGAATTTGGTTTTCTCAAAAGATGGAAAGGCGGAAGGGATGTAGAAATATTTGTGGAGAATAGGGGTTTTATGGCGGTGGATATGGATGAGGCGCGTACGCTTCAACCGCCATTACTTCCGTTACAGCCCATGCATGGCGAAATAATGGACATACAGTTTTCAGAGAACCACGCATACATTAAGGAAAAAAGAAAAGTAATAACGACAACAGCTCCTAGTCCTGTTGAAAACAAAAGAATAATAAAATCTTCATTAAAAGACGGACGGTGCAATGTAATTGGTACATGTACGGGACTGTCGTGGACCAAGAAGGAAATTCGTGTGGGGGATAAGTTGTGTTTTCATTTGGAAGGCGCGGATGCTTTTGAATCACACATAGCCATAATTGGTGTTGATGATAGTATAACACAAGTGGATTTTAAAAATAAAATTACGAATATTCGGGTGATTGATAACTTGCTTTATGTGACGGAAAGGACAGAGTTTAAAATGCCATCCAGGGTTTTATGTGCAAAGAACACGATATATAGAATTACTGCGGAAGGCTGGAAAGAACCAGTTTATGAAATCAGCGGTCATGCTTTGAATATCCTAAAACCGGGTAATTTAGAAGCAGATTCGCGATTTATCTTTAAAAGGATAGATGAACAGTTACCACATAAAGAAAGAGTGTTCACTATGGAAACCGCCATATTTAACATGGAAACCGGGAAAGAAAACAGAATAAGAGGATATCGTATGGGAGATGAAGACGCATTGATAAATAACAACATTGTTCAGGTTGATAACACGAAAATTATACTTCGACCGACATTCAATTCTGTTATCAATAATCAGAAATTATTCGGCCGAAATCTCGAAAAACTGGAAAAATCAATACCTCAAATCGGTAGGTATATACCGGAATTGGCAGAAAAAGAAATCTTGCAGTTAATATCCACTTTACAAACACGTGAGAACTGGATGCCGGCATATATCTTTCTGTTCCCGCGTTTTGATGAAGAAGGCATGGATAAACTGGAAAATGTATTTAATGAGATCTTTCAAAAAGCAAAAAGTGTTAAGGAAATAAGGACGATATTTTCGTTTGTTAATGATGTTCTTTGGGATGTGAACGATAAGGATATGGCGCGTGGTGTCTTGGAAAGATGGATGCGGATTTTTTCATGTAACAGGGAACTTGCGGATATTGTTTCTCAGAAAATGCAGGAGGCAATTTGTGTGGATAGTGGTGAAATTCCGATTGATCTTCGGCCACTTACGATTTATTGTGATTTTCCAAGCACGCTTAATCAACTGCCGCAGGAGGTTCATTTCTTTCTAAATTTTCTGGTACAAGAAAAGATCACCGCGCCGAAAGTTATCAAATCCGATCGTTTTGAAGGCGGAAAAATCGATGGGGAAATTCTGAAGAATCGGCCTTTGGCGGCGCTTATGAGGCTCAGACAAAAAGCTCCGGAAAGCGTCATGCGACGTGATATTGAGTGGAGCACGATAATGGATAAAATTAAAGAGGTTAATGATGAAGAGCTCGGAGGTATCAAACGTGAAATTACGGGCGCCGTTAACGGTCAGGATAAAAAACAGATGTTTTTTATCCGGGAATTCGGTCAGAACGCGCGTGACGCCATTAGATCGATGTTGGGGGTAAAAGTTAAAAGCGGATTTTTGGGGCACGGATTCTATACAGGGTTTGCCGGCAAATGTGATGAAATAAGGATAATTACAGGCAACGGCAAAGAAACTTATGAACTTGTGCTTATCCCGGAATATGACGCCAAAGAGGACCTCACGGACGCCCAAATAAAAACAATGACGAAGTATCTTTCAGATTATAAAGGGACGCGTATTGAAAAAGCCGAATTTTTTGAATCTCAGGCTGATATGGACGCTATGATCAAGATTATGTATTCGAGATATCAGGCAAAGAAGTTTTTGGGCGCGGTTCCTGCCAAAGGAGCTGGAGGCGTTACATTTCTTTTTAATGATGAGGTGATAAATGAGGACGGATATCTGAACGAAGATCCCAACAGGATCGTTAAAATTACCAGCGGTATGACGGAGCGTCCCAATGATAGAGGTTATTACGAATGGATCGCGTCGTGTGAAGACCCTGTGGGGATGGATCTTTTTACGATTCTCAATAAATTGCTCCCGCCGGATGTTTCAGGAAAACCGTCTCATGGAAAAACATCCGCGGCGGATATAGGCAAAGGTATAAAATCAAGTTTCAGTAAATCCGGGACAACCCGGGTAAACGTTGATAATCTTTATGTAGACAAAATTGACAGCAAATATACGCGTTTGGTTCCTGAGTCGATTTTGAAAATACTGCTAAAAAAAGGCTGGAACATTGAGTTTCCCGCCGGAACGCCTGTTCCGAGAACCCGAAACGGTGTGATTAATCCAGGGCAGTATGAAAAGTGGATCGCGGTTTCAGCGTTTAAAGCGTTGATTGATCTATATATTCGAGAGAAAGACGTTGAGATTCCGCTTATTCCGAAAGATTACGTATATTCAAGAACAAGCATTATTGAACCCGCCAGAGATGTTGCCGGAGACGTTGAGATGATAAAACAAGATTATCCGGAAGGTGTGAATTTTGAAAAATATCTGAAAGATCCGTTCGCTTTAGTCCAGCTTTTAACGGTTATTGAGGTGATTTACGACGGGGAGGAATTTACGATCAACGAAACTAAAAGGAGAGTTTTAAAGGAATATGAGAAAAAAGATGCAACAGAAGTAAGTTTAAAAGGTGTATTACCTCCGGGAATGGAAGATCAGGCGAAAAGAGCCGAAGACTATATCCGCGGTAAGGTTTCTGCCATAGAAGCGGATATAGATGATTTGTTGGACGAACCTGTATTTCGGGTTTTTAGGAATTTTTTTAGCGAACTAAACCGATTTATAGAAGCGGAAAATAATACCAGCTTGTTCGAATGTGTTTATAACGCGACGAATGATGCTTCCGCCGCGAAAAATAGCAGACATGTGTGGTGGAATTTGGCTCATCATTCCTATATTTTAGATCCCTTTGTTGATTTTATTACTAAAGGAGATACCGGTGGGAATTTTCAGAAGTTTATTGATACCTACATTCACGAATCTGCGCACATAGAAGAACGTTCCGTCTCTTCCAAATATAGGCGTCAATCCACGCATCAGGTGGAGCAAGATGTAAAAGATTCTTTCGGTTGGATAATGAAAAAACTTTTAACCAAAATGATAAAGGAGATAAAACCTTTGGAAGAGTTTCGTCAGGAATTCCGCGCGTCTATGTCGTATTCGGACGAAGAATTAAAAAAGTCCTATGATAAGGTAATGGCAGAAATAAAAAATCGAAGAAAAACAGCCATCACCGGCGATATCATTAAAGGGTTTAAGCCTGATGAAGAAGCGCGGCTTCGCGCGGAGATATTGGCTAATAGCGGTGCGGTGATGGAGGCGAATGAGGATGTTGTGAAAGTTGTGGAGGAGAGGTGCCGGGGGCTTAAGGGGAATGTTGAGTTTTTATTGGAGACAAGAGGGGTTTCTGAAATTCAGATCAAAAAGGTTATGTATGCTTTGGAATCGCCGCGGACGGCATTTAAATGGTTTATGGCTGTTGTAGAGGGGAAGAATAAATATCTTTTGGGGCATGAAAGCGCTTTGGCTGTTAATGTCATAAAGTATCTTTTGGTGCAGGAAAAATTGCAGGGGATCGAAGAGCTTGTTGATGAATATATTCTGCATGAAGCTTTGGAGAATTTGAATTTTGGGTGTTCGAAATCTGAAAAACACTATGAAATTATTAAGTTTACAAGTTTATATTTCAGGCATAAAACATACAACGCCCCTGTTTTAACGCCTTTGGGGAAAGCTTTGAGGGCTTTTATAGATATTTCCGTTCGGAACAAAGGAACTGTTAACAGTATGCTAAGGGTGCAACCTGCTAATGTTATGCCTCTAGAGCCTGTTGAAGAAATTCAAAAAACTGGGCAAGTACCACAATCTAACATATCCGGAGTCGGTAACGAAGAAACGGGTTTTCAGCCTTACAATAGCAGTGTGAAACCGGAATTTAAACCGTTATTTTCCGATCCTGAAAGACCGGCAAAATTTGAAAAGTTAGTTCCCAAATCTCCTATACCGCGATTCGAAACGACAACTTTCGTAAAAACGCATGATACGGTCAAAGATCGAAAAGCGGCGACCATTGAGGCGTTTAATAGCGAACCTCCGACAAGAGAGCGCGATCCGATCGCGATAGTGGGACTTCCGGCGTGGATGAAAGGCGAGGTTAAGCTCCTCAATGGGTTGAAGAGGGATATAAGCCGTGCTCTGGGGCGTGCCGGGCATGGCAAGCCGAACGATCCGCATAAGGTTGATTTCTTTTTTATGGGCAAAAATAAGCCGAAAGAGACAAAAACGAGTATAACAAATATTTTACGCAAATATGAAAACAGAAAATCCGTTCTATTTATACCTGAAATGCCGGAGTTGAAGATAAAATCTGACTCTGTATACGTAAAAGGTTTGGAAAAGGAGTTTGAGAAAAACCTTACGATAGTTCCCGATGCCTATACCGACCTGGATTTTTCTGAGAAAGGAAAAGTTTTTGTGGATATTACCGCGCGTATCGCGATAACGCGGCTTATCGGATGGTATAAAGAATCAGAGATTTCCGGCAATTCGTTCGCGCAAATTGAGGCGATGACGGCGTTAACGGAATATCTTTTAAAAATTACCGGGGAAGACGCGACGAAGATAAAGGACTTAAACGTATTGCTCAAAAACTTGCTTCTAAGGATAAGACCGGTGGATTATAACGGTGATTTTAAAAATTGGGAAAAAGCTCAAAAGGCTCTGGCGACGTCGCTGTAAAATTGTTCTACGATTTTTTATAGAAAATAATAATGGCGAAGTCAATTAACAATATGCTTACGGCTATGAAGTAAAGAATGGTATCAGTCATAATAGATTATTTCTTTCCCTTGACAATCACAATAAGGATAACCAGTGCTAATATTCCGGCAAAGATATAGAAAGTAAGAAGATTCATGATTCTCCCGAATCCATTTTAGATAGTTTTAAAGAAATGCTTAAAAATAAAATTGTCATAGCCAGTCCGACCAAGCAAGTAAGCCATGGAATTTTTCCTGCCGCGTCCGGAACAAGTATTCCAATAACCAATGACGCAAATATAATCTTCGCACTGTCTGAAAAAAAGTTAACAAATATTTGTAATTCTTTTCGACCTATCATGTTGTTAGTGTACCGTACATTAGCTGGTTGTCAAGAGTTTCTATGAATTTTATTCATGGGTCTGTGCGCAAAACACCTTTTTCTGTCATCCTCACGCTTGTCCGGCAAAGCCGGACAAGCGTGAGGATGACAAGTGGGGAGGGCGAGGATAACATTTTGGGGTATTTTGCGACAGTCCCAAAAGACTTGAACAATTGCTCGAAAACTTGCTTCTAAGGATAAGACCGGTGGATTATAACGGTGATTTTAAAAATTGGGAAAAAGCTCAAAAGGCTCTAGCGACGTCGCTGTAAGATTTTGGGTTTGACAAACATAAACGAATAGTGTAATTTTATAACTGCAGAAGTGAAAAGAGGTTATGATGAAGAGCGACATAAGTAGAATAAAACGTAAAATTCTTCCAATTTTGAAAAAATTCGGGACTCGAAAAGCGGCACTTTTTGGTTCGTGTGTTCGAGATGATATGAGAGAGAATAGTGATATTGATGTTTTAGTAGAGATTGAAAGTGATATTAGTTTGCTTGGTTTCGTAGATTTAAAACAGAAAATTGAAGAAGTATTGGGACGAAAAGTAGATTTAGTGGAGTATGATACACTTAAACCTCTTCTTAGGGAAAAAATTTTAAAAGAACAAGTGGTGATTTTATGAAAAGGGATGTAAATGTACATATCGAAGATATTTTGGAGAGAATTTGAAACGGACGCTAAAAGTTGTAAAAGAAGATATGCTTGATTTGAAGGATAAAATTTTAGAGATAAAGAAAAGTTTGGAATAAATGTTTTTAAGTTAACCCCCAAAATAACCTCGTAGGTTGATCTGCAAGGTTGATTTGGGGTATTTTTTGCCTGTTTTTTTTGACAAAACTACATAATTTTCTTACAATTAGACAAAAGCATTGGTGAGGTGGATACTGTAGGCGGAGAGAAGATAAAGTAGAAATGAATTCATGTCTTAGATTATTTTGGGAGTGTGGAAGCGGTTTTTACTGCCAGGGAAAATCAATTAATGGAAATATCCGGGTTAGGTAAGATTACAGCTAAAAAGATTAAAAGAGTGGTATCAAAGACATGAACATATTTTCATTGGTATTTGGCAATGATTACGAGAATCTCCCGAAGAAGTTTAGAAATTTTGAAGCTCGAGCGCAGCAAATAGAGATGGTTAAAGCTGTGCAGAATTCTCTTCTTTCGAGGAGGCATTTGTTGGTTGAAGCCGGAACAGGTGTCGGCAAAAGTTTAGCATATCTCTTGCCGCTCATAAAGTGGACTAATGAATGCGGCAAAAAAGTTGTAATTTCCACTTATACGAAAACTCTTCAAAGGCAACTCGTGGAAAAGGATCTTCCCGAACTTAAAGCTATCTTAGGGCTTGATTTTAGTTTCGCGTTATGCGTGGGGTCACAGAATTATCTTTGTTTGAGAAGATTAAATCAAAACAGCCAGCATGGTTTATTTGAATCGGAAGCAGAGAAAAAAGAACTTGTGAGGATACTAAGATGGTCGAAATCTTCCAAAACGGGTTTAAGGCCGAGTTTTAATCGCGTAATAGCGGAAACAATGTGGAGCAAAATATGTAGGGAAAGCGATCTTTGCTTAGGGAAAAAATGTCTTTTCAGAAAAGAATGTTTTTATGCCAAAGCGCGGTTTGAAGAATATAAGGCGAATATTTTAATAACCAACCATCATCTTTTTTTCTCACATATCGCGTCCGGCGGAAATGTTCTTCCTCGTTTTGACGCAGTTACTTTTGATGAAGCGCATACTTTGGAGGATGTTGCTACAAGCTATTTAGGGACGTCAATATCGAATTTTCAGATAAAACATTTTTGCGATTCGTTATTTAATCCGGAATCGGGAAAAGGTTTTTTGCGAGGGATAAAAGGTGCTCCAAAAAAGAAGGTAGAACTAGTGAGAGAAAAACTGGACGAAGTGAGAAATACTTCTTTGTTGTTTTTTTCCAGTCTAAAATCAAGGTTTGGTATTCTGTCCGGTACGATTCGAATAAGAGAAAAAGGATTGATTACAAATTATCTTGACGAACCATTATCAAATCTTGCTTTTTCATTGAAAGAGCTTCTCTTCTTCGCGAGGAATGATGAAGACAAGATTGAAATTGAAGCATTTATATCGCGCGCACAGTTGTTCAATGTTACTTTAGACACGATTTTATGTATGCGACAGAAAGAATATGTATACTGGATAGAAATTCTGAACCGTTCGAGAGGAGTAAAATACACGTTTTTCGCCGCACCCATAGATATAGCCGATGAATTCAAAACGAAAATCCTTGATGATATAAGACCGGTTATATTGACATCGGCGACGATTTCCGTCGGTGGAAGTTTTGAATTTATAAAAAAGAATCTGGGCATGGGAAAGAATAGTGACAGCCTGATTTTAGATTCTTCTTTCGATTACAGAAAAAACGCGCTTTTATATCTGTCAGATAATTTGCCGGATCCAAGTTTGGAATATGACCTTTATGAGCAAAAAGCGATTGGAGAAATTAAAAAAATTATTTACTTTATGCACGGCCGAACATTTGTATTGTTTACCAGTTTTAAAATGATGGATAGAGCGTACGCCACGCTAAAAAAGGAGTTGGGGGGTATGCGAATTTTACGGCAAGGCGATGTCGGGCGCTATCAATTGTTGCAGAATTTTAAGCGCGCTCCAAATGCTGTTCTTTTGGGAACGGCCACATTCTGGCAAGGTATTGATGTCCCCGGCAGGGCCTTAGAATGCGTTATTCTTAGCAAGCTTCCTTTTTCGGTTCCTGATGAACCGGTCGCGGAGGCGAAAATGGAACGGCTTGTTTCCGAGAACAGGAATCCTTTCACACATTACCAGATGCCGCGCGCGGTTATCATGTTTCGGCAAGGATTTGGCAGGCTCATACGGACAGAGAAAGATAAAGGTATGGTCGCGGTAATTGATCCCAGGATAAAAACGCGCGCTTACGGTAAAACTTTTCTGTCGGCTCTTCCCGAATGCAAAAAAATAACCAATTTAAATGATGCCAAAAAATTTTTCGAAATGATAAAAACCTCCTTGTAATTTTATTTGGGCGCCCATCGTAGGGGCACATTGCATGTGCCCGTTCGAGTTGCATACCATGGACAGACCCCTATGCCTGTTTGTTGTACAAATTCACGTGTGCGAGGAAATGACAATTCTCATTTGTCCCTCTCCACCCAGATTTATGGGTAAGGAGTAGCTCAGAAGAGGGGAGAGAGGCTCAAAATGAGAATAATATTTGACAATGGATCGCTCATAGTCTAAACTATATTAGACTAAACAGGATTATACTGTCAAAATATGGAGGTGCGTATGAAGTTTGTAAACAGAAAAACGGAACTTGCGTTTCTTGAGGAAAAATGGAGTGAAAATAAGGCACAATTGATAGTGATCTACGGCAAGAGGCGGGTGGGGAAAACCGAATTAAGTGTTCATTTTGCAAAAGACAAAGCTCACATATATTTTTTGTGTGAAAGGATTTCTTCTCTGAAGCAGTTGAAAAAGTTCACGGAAATGGTGGGGGCTTACTTCAAGGATGAATTCTTGCCGCAAAATGGATTCAGTGATTGGGAAACCGCGTTTAAATACATTGCAAGAAAAAATAGAAAGATAGTTTTGATAATCGATGAATTTCCCTATTTAGCGGAAACTGATAACGCGATTCCTTCAACCTTTCAAAAAGCGTGGGACTTGTATTTGAAGGATTCGAAGGTATGTCTGATACTTTTGGGTTCAAGTATTTCCATGATGGAAAAAACCGTTCTTTTTCATAAGGCGCCGTTATACGGCAGAAGAACCGGACAACTGCTCATAAAACCTTTTAGTTTTAGAGACATTGTTAAAACTTTTCCCAAAAAGAATTTTGAAGAAATTTTATCAATCTACAGCATTGTAGGTGGAATTCCTCTCTATCTTAACAAGTTTCATGGGAAAAAAGTGTTAAATGTTGTTGAAAAGGAAATTTTCAGTAAAGGTCAGCCCCTCTATGAAGAAGTTGAATTTCTGCTTCGAGAAGAATTAAGGGAACCAAGAAATTATTTCGTTATATTAGAAGCTTTATCTCTTGGAAAAAACAAACTTTCTGAGATTATTAACGAAACCGGATTTGATAAAGGGACGGTTTCCCGATATATTTCAATACTGGATAGTCTTCAAATAACGAAAAAAGAAATACCGATTACTGAAAAAATTCCGGAAAAAAGCCGAAAAGGCATATACAAGATCGATGACAATTTTTTTAATTTTTGGTTTCGAATTATATTTAGGAATCGTTCTTTGCTTGAAGAAGGCAGGCTTAAAGAAGTAATTTCTCGGTTAAAGATAGCTATGCCGGTGTTGTTATCAGAAAACTATGAGAAAGTAGCGGGTGAAATACTGTTTAACGCGATAGCGGATAGGAAAATAATGGCAGATTTTACGAATTATGGGCGTTGGTGGAGCAATAACCAAGAAATTGATCTTGTCGCGGTAAACCGAGTTGAAAATGAAATTTTGTTTGGAGAAGTAAAATGGTCGAATAAACAAGTGGGGACGGATATATATGAAAACTTAAAGGAAAAAGCACAGTCTATTGAATGGGGGAAAACAGGAAGAAAAGAGTATTTCGCTTTATTCAGTAAATCCGGATTCACAAAAGCAATGAAGGAAAAAGCCGAAAAAGACGGGATTTTTTTGTTTCACAAAGATAAGCTAATTTGCGGGAATGGGTAGTAAATAGAAATACCGTCTTGAGTCCGGTATGCAAATCGACCGAGAGTTTTCTGAGATTCCACCTACTCTGGTGGAATCGGATAATGTCGGGATTTGTGTTGATAAATGGAAGCAGATGGTGTACATTTGTACAAAAACAAGGGAGTTTTATGTTGTTTATTTGTATTGAAATGGTGGGACTTATCGCGGGCGTATGTACGACGGTCGCGTTTGTGCCGCAGATATTTAAAATATTGAAAAGCAAACATGCAAGAGATATTTCGCTTGGGATGTATGTCATTCTTACTACCGGTATTTTTTTGTGGATGGTGTATGGGATCTTATTGGGAAGGATCCCTATTGTTTTAGCCAACGGGATATCGTTTGTTTTGTGTTTAACTGTTGTGATCACGAAAATTAGGTATAAAGGATAATATGACCGAATGTGTGGTGCTTGTTACCGGTGCGACGGGGTTTATCGGCAAGAGTCTGGTAAGGCGTCTTTTGTCACGTAAAAAATACAAAATAGTGTGCCTGGTCAGAAAAACAAGCAATGTTGATTTTTTGATAGAGAAAAAAGTGGAAACGGTTGTTGGTGATATTTGTGATTTTGCCGGTTTGGAAAAAGTTTTTAAAGAGGTAAGACCGGATATGGTCATCCACGCGGCGGCGAAAGTGTCAGATACGGTCGAGACGGAACTTCATAATTGTAACAGTGTCGGCACTCACAATATCTGCGAGTTGTGTTTTGTATACGAAATAGAAAAACTTGTTTACTTAAGTTCCGTAGCCGTCCTCAGCGGAAATCCGGATGTCCCGCTTACCGAATGTCTGCCGTATAAGGCGTCCAATCATTATGGAAAAAGCAAGATAGAAGCCGAACAAATTGTTTTAAGTTATAGAGAAAAAGGTCTTCCAGTTTCTATTTTAAGGCCGTGTATGGTTTATGGTGAAGACGAGCCGCACGCTTTGGACAGGATCCTTCGCTTGGTGGAAAAGCGCCGTATTCCCATATTGAACGTGCCCGGGATGGATTCGAAACTGCATTTGGTGTATGTTGAAAATGTTACGGACGCGTTAATTCTCGCGCTTGAAAAGGAGGAAGCCCTTACCGGTACGTTCATGATAGCCGACAAAGAAATTATAACCTTGAGAAAGTTTTTGAAAATAATTTATGACGCGTTGGAAAAAGGTACGCCGCCGGTGGTGCCGCGTTGGATCGCGAAGTGTCTTATGATATTTCCTCCTTTTCGTTTGCGTCTTCAGAGAATTTTTAAAGACAGAGTTTATGATACATCGCGCGCGGCGCGCGAACTCGGATACGATCCCGGAGTTTCAACTGAGGAAGGTCTCTGCCGTACGGTGCGGTATTGGAAGGAAACCGAATATGTCAAAAATTAAAGTTACGATGCTTGGGACGACCGCGGCGGTGCCGACGAGAGAAAGGGGTCATCCCGCGGTGTATGTTAGTTTCAGGGACGAAAAAGAAGATTGTTTTCTTTTCGACTGCGGGGAAGGGACCCAGCGGCAAATTATAAACGCGCGTCTGTCTTTAAGAAAAATAGAAAAAGTTTTTATTACGCATTGGCATGGAGATCATTCTCTGGGGCTTCCGGGGATGGTTGATACGATGGGGTTTGAGGGAAGAAAAACTCCGCTTGAAATCTATGCTCCTGAGGCGCGAAAAATAAAGAAGATGCTCAAATTCAGTCATTCTTTCGGTGAGTTTAAAGTGGTTTCACGTAACGTGCGGGCAAAAGGGAAAAAAATTTCCGAGATCGCGAATGAACCCTCTTACAGAATATTATCTTCTCCCGTCAAGCATAGTGTGCCGACCGTTGCTTACGCGTTTCAAGAAAATGATAAAATTCATATCGATCCTGAAAAAGCGGCGAAATACGGACTTCCGGAAAAAGGTCGAATATATCGAAAATTAAAAGATGCCGGAGCCGTTACGGTAAAAGGGCGGAGAGTAAAGCTCGAAGACGTCGCGGTTATAAAAAAAGGAAAAAAAATAGTTTATTCGGGAGATACGGAAGTATGTGATAATTTGAGGAAATTGGCCAGGGGAGCGGACTTGCTTATTCAAGACTGCACTTATTTTGACAGTCCGGATCCTGGTAAAAATTATCAACACGCGGCGCTTCCCGAAGTTATTGAAATGGCTTCGACCGAGCAGATAAAAAAGACGATTTTAACCCATATCAGCAGAAGATATAAAACTTTGGGATGGCTGAAAGATCTCATCAAGGATTATCCGGGATTTGAGATCGCGGAAGATTTTATGGAGATTTGCGTGTAGGTGTCACACCACCAACCTTGTAGATTAGTGGTTACGATAAAGTGTAGGGGCGGCCCTTGCGTCCGCCCGTGAATGGTAAGTTCAACCTCGTAGGATGGAAAGAGCCCAACCTACGAGGATGAACTTTCACTCCAGCCTACGAGGTTGGTTTTTTACGAACAGATTATGAAAATTTTACTTCACATATGCTGCGGGGTGTGTGCGGCGCCGGCGGTTGAATGGCTGATGGCGGATGGACATGTTGTAAGAGGGTTTTTTTATAATCCGAATATACATCCTGCCGATGAATATGAAAAACGGCTTCTTGCGGCAAAAAAGGCGGCCGGGGAACTCGGGTTTCGGATGGATGAAGGCGTTTATGACAGAGAAACGTGGTTTAAAGCGGTGAACGGAACTGAACGCGCGGTTGAAGGCGGTGAGCGTTGCGGGATATGTTTTAAATTGCGTCTTGAAAAAGCTTTTGAACATATGAAAAAAAATATGTGTGACGCGTTTACGACAACGTTGTCGGTGAGTCCGCATAAGGACGTTACGGAGATAAACGCTATAGGCCGATCCATTGGCGGGGAAAAGTTTATTTCAGCCGATTTTAAAAGAAAAGGCGGTTTCGAGCGCGCCGGAGTTCTCGCAAAAGAATGGGGACTTTACCGTCAGAATTATTGCGGATGTATTTATAGTTTGGAAGAAAGTTTTCGTAAAAAAGAATCGGAGAAAAAGGACAAATGACAAAACCAAAACTTGTCCCAGCAAGCTCTAAGCAGGGATTATCTTATTCCGCTTTTTTGAAGCGGGTTAAGGATACGATAAAACGGGGCGACATGTTTCATAAGGGAGACAGGGTGCTTGTGGCGGTTTCAGGAGGCGCGGATTCGGTGTGTCTTTTGAAAGTGCTTTTGGAAACGCGTAAAACTTACGCCGCAAAAATCATAGTTGCCAATATGGATCATTGTCTCAGGGGGGCGCGGTCGAGAAAAGATTCAGAATTTGTAAAAATATTATCTCGTGAGTTAAACGTAGAATTTCTGCATAAAAAAGTGAAAGTTAAATCCGTCCGCGCGCGCGGAGTTTCTCTTGAGGAGTGTGCTCGCTCCGAGAGATATAAGTTTTTGAAAGAAGCCGCCGCAAAGAAAAAATGCAACGTTATCGCGACAGGTCACACAATGGACGATCAAGCCGAGACGGTTTTAATGAGAATAATTTCAGGCGCGGGTCTCGCGGGTCTTGCGGGGATACCGGCGGTGAGATATGTTGGGAAAATTAAAATTGTGCGACCCTTGATAAGAACTACAAAACGTGACATTTTAGGATTTTTAAAAAATGAAAAAATACCTTTTGTTGAAGATGAAAGCAATCTTGATCTCAAATTTGCCAGGAACAATATCAGGCATAAGATATTGCCGTTTCTCGAGGAGTATAATCCCAAGATCAGACGGACTTTGGCGAATCTGGCGGAAACACTGCGGGAAGATTATTCGTATCTGTCCGCTCATCGGGAAAAAGCCGTTGGCAAGTACGGAAAGCGTTCCGGTAGGATTCTATCGGTTAAGATCAGAGATATGGTTTTTCAGCCGGAAACGGTGAGGAAAGAAATATTCAAAACGCTCATAATAAAAGCCGGCGGAAATGTCAAGAAACTCAACTATCGGCACTGGATAGATATGAATTATTTTTTGGTTTTCGCGAAACCCGGAAAATCTTTGGATCTGCCCGGAGAAGTGAAAATAACAAAAAAAAGAGGCGAGATAATCTTCAAAAAATAATTCCACCGCCAAACAACCTCGTAGGTTTCAACCTACGAGGTTGAAACCTACGAGGTTGTTTGGCGGTTTTGATGGTTGGCGGGTAAGGTTTTTGTTTGTTTTTTGTTCTAAAATTTGACCGAGTTCAACTGGTGTGCTACAATACTCGGCGTATTATTATAAGAAGAATTTCTATCCGTTTATGATGGTCGTCTGGCTCAGACGGTACAACCCAATAAGAAGAGAAAATGGCAAATAATAAAAAGTTTGAAGACCAATTCAGAAAAAAGATAAACAACTCCAAGAAATCATCTAAAAAAAACAAAAAAAAATTCCCGGACAATTTAAGCTGGATATTCATTATTGTCGGACTTTTTTTTCTTTTTCAATGGGTGTTTTCTTCCTATGATCAAAATTCCAGAGACGTAACTTATAAACTATTCTACGAAATGGTCGAATCCAACAGTACGACGGGAGACATTATCTCGGCCGTTAAAACGAATAATCGCATTTCCGGACAGCTAAGTGACGGCAAAACTTTTATCGTGGACATCCCCGAAAACGATCCGGAGTTGATCAAACTTTTAAGGGAAAATGTGCCGGAGTTTGATATAAGCCCTCCGCAAACTTTCTTGGCGAATTTGTTTTATTCGCTGGGGCCGATGCTCATATTTATCCTTTTTCTGTGGTTCTTTATTTACCGCGGATCGGCGGCGGGCGGCGGCAAGATCATGTCTTTCGGTAAATCACGCGCGAAGTTAGCGACCAAAGATAAGATGAAAGTAACTTTTGATGATGTTGCCGGTATTGAAGAAGCGAAAGAGGAGCTCAAAGAAGTCATAGAGTTTCTTAAGGATCCGCGTAAATTTCAAAAACTAGGCGGGAAAATGCCCAAAGGTGTGCTTCTTATGGGACCGCCGGGAACAGGCAAAACTCTTTTGGCAAAAGCGGTCGCGGGTGAAGCGGGGGTTCCGTTCTTTAGTATTTCGGGTTCGGATTTTGTGGAGATGTTTGTCGGAGTTGGCGCGTCGCGCGTGAGAGACCTTTTTGAACAGGCAAAAAAATCGGTTAAACTCAGTAAAAAAGGGTGCATAATTTTCATAGACGAAATTGACGCCGTGGGCCGGCAGAGGTTTTCAGGGATCGGCGGCGGACATGACGAACGGGAACAGACACTTAACGCGCTTCTTTCCGAAATGGACGGGTTTGATACCGGCGGTGGCGTGATATTGATAGCGGCCACTAATCGACCCGACGTGCTTGATAGCGCGCTTTTAAGACCCGGACGATTTGACAGACAGATAGTTGTGGATCAGCCAGATATCGTTGGACGCGACGCGATCTTGAGGGTTCACGCGAAAAATATAAAGGTGCGCAAAGATCTCGACCTGTACAAAATCGCTCAACAAACCGCGGGGTTTTCGGGCGCGGATCTTGCCAACATAATCAACGAAGCGGCGCTTCTGGGTGCCAGACGACAAAAAGAAGCGGTTGGCAGTGAAGAAATTCAGGAGGCGATGGAAAGAGTTATTGCCGGGCCGCAAAGGAAATCCAGAAAAATAAATGAGGAAGAAAGAAAAATTATTGCTTATCATGAATCGGGACACGCGCTAATGTCGTATTTGATAGACGGCGCAGATCCTTTGCATAAAGTTACTATCGTTTCAAGAGGGATGGCTCTCGGGTACACAATGCAGCTTCCGCGAGAAGACAAATATTTGTATAGAAAAAAACAGTTTCTCGGTAGGATTGCCGGAATGCTTGGCGGCAGGGCCAGTGAAGAAATAACATTTGGTGAGATCTCAACCGGTGCGCATGACGACATAAAAAAAGCGACCGCTCTCGCGCGCGACATGGTCACGCAATATGGTATGAGCGAGAAGTTGGGGCACTTGACGGTCGGCCGGCGTCACGCTCAGGTGTTTCTCGGCAGAGACATTACGGAAGAGAGAAACTATAGCGAAGAGACGGCGAAAGTGATTGACGAGGAAGTGAAAAAGATCGTCCATGAATGTTATGATACGGCTAAAGACAACCTTTTGAAAAACAAAGATAAGCTTGATCTATTAGCTGTGGAATTAATGAAAAAAGAAACAATGGACGAAAACGATGTAAGGAAACTTCTCGGATTTAAGAAAACTCGTGATCAGAAAAAAAGTTAAATAATATGCGTTTTAAAGATCTTACTTTACCGATTTATCAGCGTACGTGCATAATGGGAATATTGAATGTTACGCCCGATTCTTTTTCCGCGGGCGCGGTTTATAAAGATCCGGCAGGTGCTTTAAAACGGGCGGATCAAATGGTTTCTCTCGGGGCGGATATTATAGATGTAGGGGGGGAGTCTTCGCGGCCGGGAGCGGTGGCGGTGGAGGAAAAAGAAGAAATTGAAAGAGTTGTGCCGGTTATTAAAGCAATAAAACGTTCTTTAAAAGTGCCTATTTCGATCGATACATGCAAAAGCGAAGTGGCGCGCGAAGCGCTTAAAGCGGGGGCGGATATTATCAACGATATTACCGCGCTTCGCAGAGATGAAAAAATGGCGCGTGTGGCGGTTGAGTTTAAGGCAACAGTTGTTCTGATGCACATGAAAGGTACTCCGCGTACTATGCAGAAAGAACCGCTATACGATGATGTTGTTGAAGAGATTTATTCATATCTTTCTGAGTCGGCCTCGTTGGCTGAAAGTGCAGGTGTGGCGCCGGAAAAAATTATTATTGATCCGGGAATTGGTTTTGGGAAGACTCTCGAGCACAATATTAGAATTTTGAAGAAATTAAAAAAGTTCAGAGAACTTAAAAAACCGGTATTGGTTGGCACGAGCCGCAAATCTTTTATAGGCGCGCTTACCGGTAGAGATGTTAATGAGAGAATGTTCGGTGACTTGGCGGCTTTTGCTCTCGCCATTCAGAATGGAGCAGATATTTTAAGGGTGCATGATGTTGGCGCGGCATGTGACGTTGCGCGTGTCGCGGACAGTATGGTCAGGTGAAGTATGGGATTTTTTTTAGGATATTGGGAAATAACGCTTGAGATATTGATCCTTTGGGGTGTTTATTACCTCATTTATCTTCTGCTGAAGGAAACTGCGGCTGAACAGGTATTAAAGGGGATCGTTATCATCACGGTTATTGTCATGTTGACGCGCGGATTTAACTTGGTAATAATCAACTGGCTTTTGACAAGGCTTTTGGCGATTTCCGTTATAGCGTTTCTGATCATACTTCAGCCGGAAATTAGACGTGCGTTGGCCAGTCTCGGTCGGTTCGGTATTTTTTCCGGCGAAAAGGAAACTATCGGAGAGATCGCCAAAGCCGCTAAAGTGCTTTCGAAGAAAAAAACAGGCGCTTTGATAGCGATTGCCAGAGAAAGCGGTCTCAGGCGTTACGTTGAAAGCGGAGTTAGTGTTGATAGTCGTGTTACGAGTGAGCTTATCAACACGATATTTGCGCCCGGCGCGTCTTTACACGATGGTGGTATTATTATTTCAGACCAGAGAATAGAGGCGGCAGCATGTTTGTTCCCGCTTACGCAGAATCCGAATATTTCAAAGACAATGGGCACTCGGCATAGGGCCGCTTTGGGTCTCAGCGAGGAAACGGATGCGGTTATCCTTGTGGTTAGCGAAGAAACCGGAAACGTCTCACTCGCGACGAACGGAAAAATAACAAAAAATATCGATTCCAAAGATATTGCGAAAATTTTGGAAAAAGTATATATTCCGAAAATAAGTAAAAAATCATTTTTATTGGCGATAAAAAGAATATTCAAAAAACGTAAGGCGAAAAAGGCGTAAGATATGAAGTTTGGAAACATTTTTTTTAACAATTTTTTGGCGAAGATTATCTCGCTCATACTTGCGGTCCTTACATGGTTTTATGTTTTTGATCTTATTAACAGCGATTCGTTTCATCAAAAGAAAGAATCAGTTGAAGATATCTTTTCCAGGTATAAGTTCGTTGTTAAAGAAGTTGCGGTAAAACCGGTTTTTACCGGTAAGGTGAGAGAAGGATATAAAATAAATTTTGATAACGTAAAGATCGAGCCTCAAAAAATAGCGGTGTTTGGTCCGGAGGAAGCGATTGGCGGAGTCAAAGAACTGAGAACGGACAAAATTGATCTTGGGGAATATACAAAAAACGCGAATCTGCGGTTGGGGGTTAATTCCGATACGAAATTTTTAAGAATAAAAAATAACGCCGTAAACATATACCTTCCGGTAGAAGCGATAAAGCGGGAACCCGAACAGAACGCCTCAGATAATCCAAACGCGCCGCAATAAACGAATCGTAGGAAAATAAGGTAGGGCGCGTATTGTCACAATTCAGGTAACAAATTGGGAGTTAATTTGAAATACGTAGGGGCACGGCATGCCGTGCCCTTCTACGGTATTGGGGATGGATGTAAATGGTGAAACTCGGAGTTAATATTGATCATGTCGCGACAATAAGAGAGGCTCGGAAAACCTTTGAGCCGGATCCTGTTCAAGCGGCGGTTCTTTGTGAAAAAGCCGGTGCGGACGGGATAGTTTGTCACCTGCGAAAAGACCGCAGGCACATAAATGACGACGATCTGAACGAACTTAAAAAATCCGTTACAACGAGACTAAACATGGAAATGTCAACGGATGAGGAAATTGTGCGGATCGCCTGTCGGGTAAAGCCTCATCAGGCGACTCTTGTTCCGGAAAACCGGCAGGAAGTCACAACTGAAGGCGGGCTTGATGTCGCGGGTAATTTTGACAGAATAAAAGAAGTCGTCGGAAGACTTTCGTCCGAGGGAATAGACGTAAGTTTATTTATCGACCCGGAAAAAGAACAAGTGGAAAGTTCGGTCAAAACGCGCGCGAAAATAGTTGAATTTCATACCGGCAGATACGCTGAGAAATTTAATGCCAAAGGCGCGTACCAAAAAGAGCTCGAGGCGATCGAAGCAATGGTAAAGTTCGGAATAGAAGAAGGCCTTTTGGTTAGCGCCGGACACGGTCTCAACTATTTTAACACAAAACCGGTGGCCGGTATTAAAGACATATATGAACTCAATATAGGTCATTCAATAATTTCAAAGTCCGTGTTTACCGGGATAACAAACGCTGTTAAGCAAATGAAGGAACTTATATAGATGAATGTTACCGGTATCGGAATAGACGCGGTTGAAATTGAAAGATTCAAAAAAGCTTTGGATCAGTGGGGAGAAAATTTTCTAAAAAGAATATTCACACAAAAAGAACTGGAATACGCGGGTACAAAAAAAGGTTACGCCATGCATATGGCCGGTAAATTTGCCGCAAAAGAAGCCGTAAAAAAAGCTATCCCGGACGGTGCGGAGATAGGCCTTAATTGGGCACAGATAGAGATATTAAACGGCAAAGACGGCAAGCCTCACGCGTGTTTACACGACCACGCGGAGCGTCTCGCGAAAAAATTCAACTTATCTCAAGTGTATGTCAGTATTTCTCATACTGAAAAACTTGCGATAGCAAACGCGATAGGAGTAAAAAATGGTACATGAACATATTGAAAAAATACCCGAACGTTCAAAAAGCTCTCACAAAGGCGATTATGGCAGAGTTTTTGTTATTGCCGCCTCGCGAGGTATGACGGGCGCCGCGTTTTTGTCGGCGGAAGGGGCGATATTAACCGGAAGCGGACTTGTAACCGCCGGAATTCCCGAATCTTTGAACTGTATAATGGAAATAAAACTTACCGAAGTTATGACGCTTCCTTTACCCGAAACCAAAAACGTGTCCTTAAGTTTAAAAGCGAAACCCCAAATACTTGAGTTCTCCGAAAAATGTGATGCCGTCGCGATTGGTCCCGGGATAGGAACGAATGATGAGACAAAAAAGCTCGTGAGAGAACTTCTTGAAGAAATAGAAAAACCTATAGTGTTGGATGCCGATGGAATAAACGCGATCGAAGGGAATCTTGAAATTATTCAGAATCGTAAAGGCAAGACCGTTATAACTCCGCATCCCGGCGAAATGGCACGCTTGACAGGCAAAAGCGTAAACGAAGTTCAAGCGAAAAGAAAAGATATCGCAAAAAGCGTCGCGGAACTCACCGGCGCTATTGTATGTTTGAAAGGCCACGGAACTGTTGTCACGGGTCCTTCGGGACAGGTATACGTCAACGAAACAGGCAATTCCGGTATGGCTACGGGTGGCACCGGCGACGTTTTAACAGGCATGATCACGTCTTTTATCGGTCAAAAAGTGGACGCCCAAAGCGCGGCAGTCACAGCGGTTTATCTGCACGGTCTGGCGGGAGATATCGCCGCCGAGAAAAAAGGCCAGTTCAGCATGAGAGCCTTGGATGTTCTAAATTCCATCCCCGAAGCGTTTGACAAAGCCGGTATTTAAGAATATCAGCGTGATAGATCCTACAAAAACAACCTCGTAGGTTGCAAAACAACCTACGAGGTTGTTTTTGTAGGACAGGGGGCGAATGGGGTTGCATTTGAGAAGTCAAAAATTCACGAAAGACCATTTGACCGTAACCCCTGTAGGATAAAGCAGTTGCAAGAAATATTTTTTTACGCATTTTGGTTATGAGTATCTACCAATAAACATGGTCATACGATTAGGTTCTTTTAATGCTTGTGAAAAGCGGGATGTGTCAATATGTAAATTACATATTGACACATTTATATATTTATGCTACACTTTAGGGGTCTGTCGCAAAATACCTTTTTCTGTCATCCTCGCGAACGCGGGGATCTGTAACATATAGTGTTTCTTAGACTTATAGATCCCCGCGTTCGCGAGGATGACATTTTGGGGTATTTTGCGACAGACCCTTTAGATGTGATGGTGAACAGGGGAGGTGAGTTATGACTTTAGAAACTGTTGGTAAAATTTCGAGAAACGGACATTTGACTATACCCATAAAAATAAGGCGTCTTTTACATTTGAAAGACGGTGATGTTGTAAGAATTGGAGTAAACGGAAATCAAATAGTTGTTTTGCCGGGGGAGATTGTTGATAAGGATCAGACGTATATTTTTAATGCAAAAAATCAAGAAGAAATTAAACAGGCAGAAAAAGATTTTCGGAAAGGTGATTATAGTTCTTATGACTCCGCTCGGGAGTTAAGAAAGGACGTTGAGGGTGATTAGAAAAATACATATTTCGGATTCTCTCAAAAAGAAACTGCGAAAAAAGAAGAAAGTGCCGCAGGAGGTTATAGACAAATTTTATTGGTGTTTAGAGCAACTATTGAAAAATCCAAAATACCCCTCTTTGCGTCATAAACCGGTTCATGGAAGCAAAGATATGTGGGAGTTCAGTATTACCATGAATTATCGTTGTGTCTATAGAAAAAGTAGAAATGAGGCGTTTATTCTATTGGTAGCGAAACATGAAGATGTTTTCTGATCGGAGATATTATTTAACCACCCTTGGGTTTCGACCCAAGGCGCGGGGTTGCTTTTAGCGGTCCCTGCTTATTTTTGAAGTGATTGGGAACATTTCTTGCAGAAATTGTAAAATAAAAAAGTCGCATGAAGTGTCTTTTAGTTGAGAATTATTGAACGCAGTGCGTTCAGAATTGAGTTGATTATGCCGTTAATTCGTGTAACGCAAAAATTACAGAAAGAAATTGGGATAAAGCCGGCTGATTTAGAGAGCGTGCGGGAGACGAGTGAATTATTTACAGAGTGGTATGCACATGTATTTCTTTTGAACCGGCGAAAACAAATTATATTTGTAGAGCTGCAAACCCTCTTTTCATTTTCTATCAGTGATGTTTCCCGCAAAGATATCAGAGAACGTTTATCAACACTATTTGAAAAAGGATTGAGTAAGGCTCTTTTTGTTGAGGGAGCGAGTGGAGAGATTATGTCTAAAATGATGAATATATGCCGTGGTGAATTGAGTTTTTCAAAGACGGAAAGCCGAAAAACGCTTGGTGTGATGAATGAATTTATTAAACAGCACAAGTTTGCTTTTTGGGATAACGATAGATCTACTGACATTCAAGATTGGGATAATCGGTATATGCCGATGGGAGGTTTTCCGGACGGCTCAAAGGATTTAAAGTTCCCACTCGAAGTTTTTGCCAAAATTTTGAAAGAAAAGTTCAAATTAAATTTTATTCCGAAAAAAGAAGAGCATTTTAAACAAATTTTCAACAAAAGCATTATAGAATATCAAAAGTAAAAAAATATTAAGAAGCCCCTTTTACAGTTCTGACGAATATCATGATAGCAGATAGTCTATTTGCCAAGTCTGGCTGGTGGGATTGGTAATCACGAGTATCTGCTAAATAGCACCAGCATGAAAACCCTCTTCGTTAATAGCAAAAGGGGTTTTCTTTTTAGAGCTAATCTTCATCGATTTACACTACAAAAGCAATTTTATGGTATAATGTAGCGTAAGGGGAAGGGGTGTGAAAAATGAAAATTTTAAAAGGCGTTTTAAGGGAAAGCAAACAATATTATCTTGATGCGAAAAAGAAGATACAGAAAATGATAAAATAATTGTCTACCGCGTTATGCATAGAAAAGGATCATATCGATAAAGGAAAAAATGGTACCGTTACATACAAAAATTTTAGAAAAAGATGGCAAAAAAGAATTCGTTGTATTGCCCTATGAAGAATTCGTTCTAATTCAGGAAGAGCTTGAAGATTATGAAGCTCTGAAAGCATTGCGTGATGCCAAATCAAAAGAAGCCGATGCTTCTACTACTTCATTAGATGACGCAAAAAAAGAACTGGATATGGAATAAAGTAATGAGTTGCCATTCCCAGTGCATTCAAAATAGATGAGGACAACGATCCGGAATACATAAATTAGGATTTGGGATTTTTTAACGATTGACAATAAAACTTTTTTTGGTACACTTTATATATCACCCCAGTAAGGCGTATGCCTTATTGGCCCCGGACTCTTGAGGGTCCGGGTTTTTTTAGTAAGCAGAAAAATGTTCTTGTTTATTGAAAATCTGGTATAGTGGATTCCCGGATGACAGGTGTTAAGTTCTTTGGATATAAATAGATATAATGCATATGCCGGCGTAGCTCAGTGGTAGAGCAGGGGTTTTGTAAACCTCTGGTCGGGGGTTCGAGCCCCTCCGCCGGCTCCATGAACCATTCGTTTTGTATTACTCGCTGTTGCTCGTAATACAAAACTTAGGTTCATGGCAGGCCAGCCTAATTATTTGTTCTTTACAAAAGAAACGTGATTTCATACAATACGTTTTGACATATTCTTTCGGGGAGATAGCGAAGTGGTTAAACGCAACAGACTGTAAATCTGTCGGCTCAGCCTTCGAAGGTTCGAATCCTTCTCTCCCCACCATTTTAACAGAAGACCTCAAAGCTTTTTGCGAAATTGAGGTTGTATCGTTTTAGAGCGGGTTATTCTTAAAATAGGGTAACCCGTTTTTTTTTTGTAAGAGGACGTCCTTAAGTTTATTTTTACTTTTTTAAGTTTAAGGGAGTTCGGGGCATCCCCCTCCCGTATGGTAATGTCAGTGGTTTTTGATTTGGAAGATCGCATGGATAGTGCCTGTGAAATAATTGCTCAGATGTTGTATAAACGGCTTATGAAAGAAATGGAACTTGGTGCTTGACAGGCAAAATTAAGCATGGTAAAGTATGGTAATTATGAAAAAGAGATATTGGGTATCAGACATAATTAAGATTCTTGGGATATGTAAAAAGACATATTACCTATGGGAGGCGTCGGGGAAAATTCCGAAAGCTAAACGGGACAATATGAATAACTATCGGTATTGGACGGAAGAAGATGTTGAGCAATTGAAGAAAATTACAGGAAGATAAAAATAATTAAGGGGAGAGTTAATGCGTAACAATAAGAAAAAAATTGAAGAAAAAATTGCAAAGGGAAAATCTATAATAGATTTTTGGGAGACCAAGAGTACTAAAGAAATTTTACAGTATATTTGTTTTGAAAATTCTCATAAAAGAAAAGCGGGAGCAAATGCAATAATACAAAAAAGGCAAATAGAGGCTATTGATAAGTTTAATGAATCGACAACAAAGCTTGGGAAAAGACAAGTTTTCTTAGGAGTTGTCATGCTTATTTTGGCAGGTATCCAAATATTCGTATCGTATACTGTAAATAAAACTGGTATACAGATCGAGAAAACGGGGAAGGATGTGATTGAAGGACGTAAAACGTTTGTTAATGCGATTGACCAAGTTTCTGATGAAATAACGGCAACAGCTTCACAGGTAAACAGTGTTGCGTCAGGGATAAAAACTTTGATGTTGGAATATGATTATAAAAACACAGATTATCATCCTGTCGCAAATGATTCTACTGTTACAGTTGCTCCGATTAAAAAGGACAAACTATGAATAATAAAGCCATAGCATACTGTCGTTGTTCAACTGATATGCAGGAAATGAGCATACCTGATCAGAAGAAGTCGTTTGTAGAATATGCTGATAAGAATAGTCTTTCTGTTATCCATTGGTTTGAGGATGAAGGGAAGAGTGGACGGTATGCGGAAGAGCGTCCGTCTCTTATGCGGATGATAGATTATGTGAAAACCCATGACGATTTTAAACATGAAAACGGGACTGATGGAGTAAGAAGAAAACATTATTAAAACGATATAAAAAGCAAAAGGGCAGAAAAGTAAGGCAAAAAGTAAGGTAAGAGGTAGTCAGGAAACTGTGGAAAGAACTGTGGAGAAAATCTTAGCCTTGATCAAAGTTAATCCGCGTATTACTCAGAAACAGATTGGAGCTGAAACGGGACTAACCCGACGAGGCGTGGAATGGAATTTGAAGAAATTAAAAAACGAAGGACGTTTTAAGCGCATTGGTCCTGCTAAAGGCGGACATTGGGAAGTTTAGGATTAATCTATGCGTATTAACGGATATATTTAGGGGCTGTCGCAAAATATCCCAAAATGTCAGGCTCGCGAACAGACTGTGTCAAAAGTGGAATTTTGCAGTTTCTTTTTAAAATTTACTCCACTTTATGCTATAGATCCCCGCGTTCCCGGCAAAGCCGGACAAGTGCGAGGATGATAGAAAAGGAAATAAATAATGGCAGTATATTCACATTCCAGGTTAAGTACATTTGAGACATGTCCGTTGCAGTTTAAGTATAATTATATCGATAAAATTGAACGTGAAGAGCAGGGGATTGAGGCTTTTATGGGGACACAGTTTCATAATGTTATGGAAAAACTTTATGAAGACTTGAAATTTAAAACATACAAGCTTGAAGAGTTATTGAAAATGTATGATATGAATTGGGATAAAGAATTTACTGAAAGTATAATTATTGTTCGTAAAGACAGAACCGCGGAAGATTATAAAAATGCTGGAAAGAAATGCATAGAAGATTATTATAAAAGGTATTATCCTTTCGATCAAGGACGTGTTGTCGGGATTGAAAGAGCTGTTTCGGTTGATTTAAATAATGATGGGCGATATAAGATTAGGGGATTCATCGATAGGCTTGTTCAAGCGGACGATGGGACTTATGAAATTCATGATTATAAGACTTCGGGACATTTGCCTGAACAAGAGCAATTTGATAAAGATCGGCAATTAGCACTTTATCAAATCGGAATATCTGATATGTGGAACGATGTAAGCGAAGTTAAACTGATATGGCATTATGTGATATTTGATAAGGAAATGGTTTCTATCCGCTCACAAGAGCAGTTAGATGATTTGCGGAAAAGTACGATAGAATTAATTGATAAAATCGAAAGCGCGGAAGAATTTTTGCCTCAAGAAAGCACACTTTGTATTTGGTGCTCATACCAAGATGTGTGTCCCAAGAAAAAGCATATATATAAAGTATCAGATTTGCCGCCCAATGAATATTTAGAAGATAGCGGGGTTAAATTGGTGGAGCAATATATGGATCTTGAAGATAAAAAAGAAGAACTGAAGCAAGAGGTTTCTATAATTGGAAAAGAACAGGACAAGATCAAAGAAGCGGCAATAAAATTTGCTGAAAAAGAAGAAGTATCGGTTATTGATGGTCCCGGGAAACGGCTTAAAATTGATATAAAAAAAGATATAAAAACACCGTCAAAAGGCAACAATCCAAAGGAATGGGCAGGATTGAGGGACATACTCATAAAAGAATGGAAATATGAAGAAGTTTCAACTGTTAATAGCAGTATGTTGAAGGCTCAAATAAGAAAAAATTTATGGCCGCAAAATTTCATTAATAAACTCAAGCCTTTCGTTAAGGAGCAAATTGTAAAAAGAGTTACATTAGTGAAAAAAAGAGAAGATGTCTGAGAAAGGACATAAGAGATATAGACGACCTGTAGTTAATGTTGCACAGATATAACATGGTCTAAGCATGTAGTAGCTCTTGTAACAGAGCGGATATGCGCTGTTTATGTGAATCTTGTAAAAAAATCTGCAACAGCTTGTCAAAGAATTTTCTTGATGACAGATTGAAATCTTCCGTTTTTATTTATGCGTAAAATTATATTTCCAGTATTCGACGGTTGGCTCGAGTTTCAAGAGACCGAACTCACGTGCGAACTCTATTAAGAGGAAAAAGCAAAATACGATCAGTACGAAAATTCCGAGTACGCGGAACAGGCGGTTGGGGCGGATTATGGCTATCAAACATGGGAGAATGCCGAAGAGGATGACGATGCCTATTCCGCCGACAATGTCGAGCGCTTTAAGGAAAATGTTCGGATAAATGAGTGCTATCAAAAGCGGAGGACCGAAAGAAAGGAGTCCGCTTACTAATTGATTCGGTTTTTTGAAAAGTTTGAGATGATTTATCGTGAGATCATCGACAAAACCCATAAGTCCTTTTCCGTTGGACAAAAATGAAGTGGTTATCGCAAGGACGGCAAAGATGAGAGAATAAGAAGTGAACATCGGTGATTGTATCTTTTGAGCTAAAGGAACGGTTGCCGGATAGTTGTTTTCAAGAGCGCTTGATATGCTGACGGTGTCTCCTCCTAAAGGAAGGCTTCCCAAACTTACCTGCATCCAGACGGCGTTAAGCGCGTAGCCGATAAATAGACCGAAGAGTATCGCCTTCCATATCGCGGCCGGATTCCATTTAAGATCTTTACAGATCATCGGAATAATGTTGTAGAAATTCAACGACACTATTATGATAGGTATGGAAGCCGGAAAAAACCGCCAGTCGTGATGCGCGAGACGCGAGGGTTCCACAAATTTTTGTGTCATGATAACGATAAGCGCGAAAGCGATAAGCATCAGAACAACGAAAGCCGAGTTATATCTGTGCAGTACTTTCATGTTTGTCATGGCGATGGCGCCCAATATTACCGAAAAAAGTATTATTATGATGGATGTTGAGATAGGCGGGTGGAAGAGTTCCACAATAATGCTTGCCGCGCCCGTAAGGTATGCCGTTAAAGTTCCGTAAAAGATCAGTAAATACGCGACGATCGCGATCCATTTACCGGCGTTTCCCAGGTATTGGTGATAAAGTGACGGATAGTGGAAATTTGATTCTTTTGTCCGTATTGATTCGTTACTCAAAACGATCGAAGTGAAATACATAACGGCGGCAATGAACAGCATTCCGATCAGTGACGGAAAAAAACCGGCCAGTCCTGTTTCGATCGGTAGGCCCAGAATTCCCGCACCGATAACGTTACCGATGATCAAAAATATTACCGCGATGATTAACATGGCGTTGAGTTTCGAGCGCATAAAATACTACCTTTCGTTGTTTCGTGATAACTGTTACCGTGAAGTATACCCAGTAAAACAATAAATCTCAACCTGGCTTTGATAAAAACACTCCGCATCATGATTTAGCTCCTGTAATATTTTCACCAGTAATTGGGATAAGGGCACGGCATGCCGTGCCCCTACGTATTTCAAATTAACTCCCAATTTGTTATCTGGATTGTGACAATACGCGCTCTACGTATTTCAAATTAACTCCCAATTTGTTATCTGGATTGTGACAATACGCGCTCTACAATGGGGAGGAAGATGTGTTATGCAATTCTGAAACTTGCAAGAGGGGGGTTGGTTAGGTAGACTATTGAAGGTGAATAAGAGGCGGGGTGTTCAGGCGAGTGTTGAAATTTTCGGTCATGAAAGGTTTTGCTACAAAAAAAGGAGGGAGTAATATGAAACTGAACGTAAAAGCGTTTGCTTTGGCGGGTGGTATTTTGTGGTCGATTTCTGTATTTGTAATGACGTGGTGGATTATGATGTTCACCGGAAATACGGGAGACCCTACGATTGTCGGCAAGATTTACTACATAGGATATTCAATCAGCCCCATCGGAAGTGTTATAGGAGCGGTTTACGGTTTTTTTGACATGGGTATAGCTTGCGCTATTTTCGTGCTTTTGTATAACAAAATCGCCGGAAAATAAAATAGGTTCGTTCTTGAGCGTTTTGAGGTTTAAAAAACAGAAGGGGAAGGTGTGCGTAAATCTCTTTGTTTGTGTTTTGTGTTGATATTGGCGATCGGTTTTTCAAGCGGCGCGTTTGCCGGAAATTATTCATCGGCGGATGGGTCAAGAGAGGAAGGACAGTCGTTAGGCGGCGGGGATTATATGTCGGAAAAAGGGGTGAGATCTCCCGGACAAGAACTTGGCGGCGGAGATTATATGTCGGAAAGTGGAGTAAGAGCGCCTGGTCAAGGGTTAGGCGGAGGAGATTATATGTCGGAAGATGGAGTGAGAGCGCCCGGGCAAGGTATGGGTGGCGGAGATTATTTCTCGGAAAACGGGCAAAGAGTGCCGGATCAGAATTTAACGGGAAATGTTTATCAGACCGGTGCGGGAACGATAGCAAATCCTAAAATGATAAGCGGGGGGAATTATTATCCCGCCGCCGGTGAGGCGCCGGAAAAGAAGAACAGCAATATAGTCGACAAAAAAGGGGACATGCTTGTCTCGTAAGCGGAGGATAGAATGCGCATGATGAAACAATTTGCGGTAGTGGTTGTGTTAGTTCTGGTGGTGATGACGGTAATTTTTGCTTTTAAAGATACTTTGGTCAAAATTGCGGTTGAAAAAGCTGTTCAGCATGTTGCCGGTTTGAAACTGGAGATGTCGGGATTAAAGATCAGGATCATAGATCCCGCTATTGAGATAAAAAATTTAAAGCTATATAATCCCGCCGGATACCAAGACAAAGTTTTTATCGATATGCCCGAAATTTATATTGACTACGACCTGTCGTCGTTCTTTAGGGGGGAGGTTCATTTTTTTAAAATGAGAATAAATCTTAAGGAACTTGTTGTCGTAAAAAACCGGGAAGGAAAATTAAATCTCGATGTTTTGAAACTCGTAAAAAACAATGGAAAGAAAAAAGCGGCGAAAGAAAAAAAGAAAAACACCTCCGGATTAAAAATAGATACTCTCGAACTGAAAATAGGCAAAGCGTACTACAAAGATTATTCCAAAGGCGGCGCTCCGATCGTTAAAGAGTTTAACGTCAATGTTGATGAGACGTATAGCGATATCGAAGACTTGACGGCGTTGATAAGTTTGATAGTGGTAAAAACGCTTACCAAGACAACGATAATAAGCATGACCAATTATGAAATAAACAAACTGAAAAATAATGTTAAAAACGTGTTAACGCATCCGTCAAAAATTATTCCCGTAAAAAAGATCTCTGAAATGAAAGGAACTCTTGAGGGAGTGACGAACGTCTTTGGCGAAGCGCTCACGACTTCTTCCGAAAAATAAACAATGGCGGGTCTCTTTGAAATATTTGAGGGGTCGGGGAGTTTTTCTCCGACCACTCATCCTGAGCAAAGCGAAGGATCTCTTGTTAATTTTCCAAAAGAATCTATAGAGATCCTTCAGCCCTTTGGGCTTCAGGATGAGGAGTCGGGAAACTCCCCGACCCC
>JADHWG010000064.1 GCA_016783605.1 Candidatus Omnitrophota bacterium
GAAAGATGTTCTATGAAAGTTGTGCTTGATTAGCACGGTGGAAGGAAGCATGGCAGAAATGGCATTTTTTGCCTTCGGGGAGACTGTATCTCTTGACATGCTTTTTCATAGATGACATTTTGGGGTATTTTGCGACAGTCCCTAAAAGTAAAAAATCCGATATTTTTTACTTTGTAAATGAAGAATATTGACACCTTTCCGGAAGCATCTCCATCAGTGTGTCTCCGGTTTGCCTACCGGCATCATATAGATCGGAACTTCATCCTTGAGGTCTATAATTTCTGCCACTTTATCGTCAGTAAACGCGCCTACCATTACCGTTCCCAACCCTATGCTTTGAGTTTGCAAATGCACGTTCTGACCAAGATGCCCAGCGTCCATGGAAACATATCGCAAGGCGCCGCGTTCGCCGTATCGGCGTTCAACCTTTTTATATGACGATGCGACAACGATCGTTGCCGGGGCTTCCTGGATCATACGTTGATTTGACGCCGCGCGCGCCAAAATATCGCGAAAATCGCCTTCTTTATGAAGAACCAATGAATGGCTCTTCCAGTCATAACGATAAATTCCGGGTTCCAGTCCCGTAACATCACCGGCAATCAGATAGATCTCCAGCGGATATATCGCGCCCGCCGAAGGATACGCGCGTGTTGGTCCGGTTATACCGTCAAGCGTCGCGCCGCCGGACGCCCATAAAATTTGGGATATCTCTTTCATCGTCAGCGGTGCGCGCGCGAAATCCCTGACGGAGCGGCGTTCCATGATCGCCTCCTCAACCGAAACACTTCCTTCGTAACGCGGCTGGAAAAGTTTTACGACACTCTCAGTTACGACGTTCTCCTCATCAGCGTTACCACTTTTGCCAAAAACGAAAAATAGTAACAATACTCCCGCCATCAATATTATGCCATAGTTCCTTTTTCTCATGAAACTCCGTTGCAAGCTCTTATCCTGCATACACATAACGTCTCCTTTTGGGGCTGTCGCAAAATACCCTCCCCATCCTCGCGCTTGTCCGGCTTTGACGGGAACGCGGGGATCTATAAGTCTAAGAAACACAATATGTTACAGATCCACGCGTTCCCGGCAAAGCCGGACAAGCGCGAGGATGACAGAGGGGGGCGAGGATGACAGAAAAAAGTGTTTTGCGACAGTCCCTTAAAGAATTTGATTTCGGATTCAAAATTATTTCTTCTTCACGATATTACTGTTTTTACCCTCGCGCATGATGCAGTTTTGCCAGTTTCTCAATGATCCAAGATCTAACCAGTGAAGTATAACCTAATCCAACCTTATGTGCTATTCTCTTCAACTCTTTTATTTGTTTGTTTTCGAGCCGAATAGAGACTGTCTCTTTCTTTTCCCTTTCAAATACCACATTATCCGCAGACTCGGTATCTTCCAAATAATCAATGAGATCATGGGTATCCCAAAAAGCAGCAATTTCCGCGTCTTCTTTAATTTTAGGAATTTTCTTCTTCATAATTCTCCTTGTTTTATCGTTTATTAAACCACTTTTTTTCATTATTGCTCATTTCCCGCGCGGTTATTACATACGCAAAGTTTCTTTTAAACTCTTTTAAAACAACAAATAGATATCTTCCATTGTCAGTTTGCCCTAAAACATAATAAATGTTCTGTCCTTTTCCTTTCCTATTACACGAATGTCTAGAAAAAACAACTTGTTCCACTTCTTCAGGTGTAATTCTATGTTTAGCAATATGAACTATGTTTCTTTTGTCCCAATCCAGATAATGATATTTTTTCACATCACTCCCTTTTGCCATAAGTGTACTACATTGCAATACGCATGTCAAGTAAGAATTTTGTTTTCCCGGTGGTCACAGAGTTTTTACCGCCTATTAGGTTGGCGGGAGCATCTTTTTTAGTTTTGCGATTTGGTCGCGGTATATTATGGCTCGTTCGAACTGGAGGTTGCGGGCGGCTTGTTCCATGTCTTTTTCTAGCTGGGTTAGAACTTCCAATATATCATATTCTCTATCACTTTCGCCTGTCGCGTCCTGTACGATTTTTTTTGCCTGGCGGTAGGCTTCAACGCCTTCTTTAATGGCTTTTTTAATTGTGCTGGGTTTAATTCCATGCGTTTGATTAAATTCTAACTGTTTTTTCCGTCTTTCATTTGTAATGTCTATCGTTTTTTTCATGGATCGGGTTACATTGTCAGCGTAAAGAATTACTTCCCCGTTTACATTACGGGCGGCTCTGCCGGCAACTTGAACGAGTGAAGTCCAGCTTCTTAAAAAACCTTCTTTATCCGCGTCAAGAACCGCCACAAGCGACACTTCCGGTAGATCCAAGCCTTCTCTTAAAAGATTAATGCCGACTAAAGCGTCAAATTTCCCTAATCTAAGGTCTCGGATAATATCTATTCGGTCCAGTGTGTTTATTTCCGAATGCAGATACCTCACCCGGAGTTTCATATCTTTTAAAAATCTTGTGAGTTCTTCCGCGAGACGTTTGGTAAGCGTGGTTACCAAAGTCCTTTCGCCTTTTTTCGCCCGCGTTTTTATCTCCTTAGCCAGGTCATACACCTGCGTTTTAGTGGAACGCACCGTAATGGGCGGATCCATAAGTCCGGTAGGCCGGATGATCTGTTCGGCGATCGTTTTGCTGTTTGAAACTTCAAAATCCGTCGGCGTCGCTGAGACAAACAAGATCTGATTGGCAAACCCCATGAATTCTTCAAATTTTAAGGGCCTGTTATCCAATGCCGACGGCAGACGAAATCCATATTCGACCAAATTCTTCTTTCGAGCCTGATCCCCGTTATACATCGCCCGGAGCTGTGGAAGGGTCACATGAGATTCGTCTAAAACTATAAGAAAATCTTTTTCAAAATAATCCAAAAGACACCACGGACGACTGCCGGCGGGGCGCGCGGAAATATGTCTCGAATAATTCTCTATTCCGTTACAATATCCGGCTTCGGTCAGCATATCCATATCGTATTTTGTGCGGGCGTTAAGACGCTCCGCTTCCAATATTTTGTCGCATTTGCGAAGTTCGTGAACGGTTTCCTTCAGTTCCTCCGATATTGATCTTACAGCGCGTTTGATCTTCTCATCCGTTGTAACAAAATGTTTTGCCGGATATATCGCTATTTTTTCAAGATGAGTTAGAATGTCTCCGGTAAGCGGATCCGTTTCAGATATGCGCGAAATTTTCTCATCAAAAAATTCTATTCTGTACGCGGTTTGTTTATATGCCGGTAAAATTTCAACGATGTCGCCTAAAACTCGGAATTTCCCTCTTTGAAGCTCAAGATTATTGCGTTCATACTGGATATCAATCAGTTTTTTTAAAAGCTCTTTTCTTGGAATGCGCTCTCTTACTTCGAGATTTACCAGCATATTTGAATAGTCCTCAGGAGAACCCAGACCATAAATGCAGGAAACGCTTGATACGATCAATGTATCGCGGCGGGAAAAAAGTGAGCTTGTAGCGGAAAGTCTTAAACGGTCTATATCTTCGTTTATGGAAGCGTCTTTTTCGATATATACGTCTGTTTGCGGGATATATGCTTCGGGTTGATAATAATCGTAATAGCTTACAAAATACTCAATGGCATTTTTAGGAAAAAACTCTTTAAATTCAGAGAACAGCTGTGCCGCAAGCGTTTTATTGTGGGAAATAACCAATGTGGGCCTGTTTACACGCTCGACAATATTCGCCATGGTAAACGTTTTCCCGCTCCCCGTAACTCCCAAAAGTGTCTGAAAACGTTTCTTATCTTTTAAGGAAGCGGTAATTTTTTCAATTGCCCCCGGCTGATCCCCCGCCGGCTTAAAATCCGCGACAAGTTTAAATTTATCCAAGCTCCCCCCAATTATCACATACCTTCATTTCAATTTTCCCCCTTTGAAAAAGGGGGAACCATTCACAAAATAATATTCACCATTAACGGGCGGGCACAAGGCCCGCCCCTTGTATATTGTCACAATTCAGGTAACAAATCGATAGTGACCGGGGACACCCAACCATTTTGTCCCCTCTTCAATTAATCGGACAAGGCAGGCCTTGTCCCTACGAATAATATAAAACATGCCCAACAAATCGTAGGGGCCGGGCCTGCCCGGCCCTTTTATCCTCATCATCATTGATAACCTTTATATGTTGATGCCATTATAAACGGTTACCTGAATTGTGACAATACGCGCCCTACGAGTTATTTTCTGAAAATTACTTCCAGACTGAAATCTATATGGGTTAACGATGAAGTGAGAGCGCCTACGGAGATAATGTCTATTCCGCAGGGGGCAAAATCTTTTATATTGTTTTTGTTAATTCCGCCGGAAACTTCAAAAAGGACTTCTCCCTCAAGGTTCTTTTCTTTCCGCATAATAACCGCGTTTCGAACCGTCTCGGGCGGCATATTATCAAGCATAATCACATCCGGCTTCTCACCCAAGGCGGCTTCGCACTCTTTCAATGTTTCAACTTCTATTTCTATTTTGATGTTCTTCTGTACGGACTTCCGTGTGTGTCTGATGATCGATTGGATTATTTCCTCGGGGGCGGTTATTTTTTTCTGCATACCGAAAGCTTTCAAATGGTTGTCCTTTATTAGAACCATATCCCAAAGCCCGTCTCTATGATTATGTCCGCCGCCGACGGTAACCGCGTATTTCTGAAGATATCGGTGGAGCGGAATTGTCTTACGAGTATCGTAAATTTTAACACCACTTCCTTTTACGGTTTCTACCAACTCACGTGTTCGGGTTGAAACTCCGCTTAGCATTCCGAGAAAGTTTAATGCGGTTCTCTCACCTTTCAATATCGCCCGCGCGTTTCCTTCAATAAACGCGATCTCCGTCTCCGGGGTGATCCTTTCGCCGTCCGTCACCAAAGGGCGAAATTTCAAAGAACAATCCACCGCGGCAAACGTTCTTTCGATCATATCCATCCCCGCGATAACACCCTTTTCACGCGCGAGAATAACCGCGTCAGCGTCTAAAAATCTGTCAATAACGGCCTTTGACGTAACGTCTCCCGTCCGGATATCTTCCTTCAAAGCAAACCGTATGATCCGGTCAATTCTCTTTTTATCTAAAGTCGTCATATTATCTTCCTTTTGAGTTGACCTATTAACCTTGTTTCTTGTTCTATGCACTTTCCGCTTAAGGCGCTGTCGCAAAACACCTTTTTCTGTCATCCTTGCGAACGCGGGGATCTATAAGCCTAAGGAACACAATATGTTACAGATCCCCGCGTTCGCGAGGATGACATTTGGGGAGTATTTTGCGACAGCGCCCTTAAGTCCCAGTTAATATTCTCACCTCTGCGGAAATGACATACAGGGCAAGATTGACATCGTTTTATTAACAGTTAGTTAACTGTCATCAACCCCGATTCCACCTCGTAGGTGGAACTGGTTCCACCTACGAGGTGGAATCGGGGTATTAATGTAACGTGCAGTTCTTTTTCAGCTTTTCCACTTCTTTTTTCGTAAGAGAGCGATATTCGCCTTCTTTTAAGTTTTTAAGTTCCAATCCGGCGTATTTTACTCTTTTTAGTTCCAACACTTTCGCCCCGACAGCTTCGAACATTCGTTTTATTTGCCTTTTTCTGCCTTCATGCAGTATCATTTTGTATACCGCGCCTTTGGCGCTTCTTCTTAATAATTTGATTTTGCACGCGCAAGTTTTTTTGCCGTCTATTTTTACGCCGGAGCTTAATTTTTCTTGTTTTTCTTTGGTGAGAAAAATATCGCTGGTGGCAACATATTCTTTTTTCGTTTCAAATGACGGATGCATCAATTTATGTGCCAAATCTCCATCATTTGTTACGACTATGGCGCCTTCGGTGTCTTTATCCAATCGTCCCACAGGATACAGCCTGGCATTTATTTTTTTAAAAAAATCTGTTATTGTTTTTCGACTATGCGTATCGCTTACGGTTGAGATCACGTTTTTGGGTTTATTGAACAAAAAATAGTGTTTTTTTTCTTCACTACGCAACACTTTTCCTGAAACACAAATTTTATGTTTGGACGAGTCTATTCGAAATCCCTTTTCTTTAACGACCTCCCCGTCCACTTTCACTTTGCCGCTTTCAATAAGCGCCCCGGCGCCTCTTCTTGAAGAAACGCCACGATGGGCAAGGATAGTTTGAAGTCTTTGTTCCATATAAACTCACCCGGTGTTTTTTATTTAAGCGCTTTAAGGTTATCCTTTAAGGTTTTTAATTCGTGAGCAAATTTCTCTTGCTTGTTTTTTTCTTTTTGAATAATATCCTCGGGCGCTTTATCAAGAAACCTTTTATTGGCTAGTTTGCCGCGAATACCCGAAACATAACGTTCGAGTTCTTTGATCTTCTTATCTATGCGCGCTGTTTCACGAGAAAGGTCTATCTCTTTTCCAAGCAGAACGTACATTTTTACTCGACCGGCCAAACATTCAACCGATTGTGCGGGTCTCGTCTCTTTTGTTTTGGCTATTTTCACTTTGGCTTTCGCGAACTCCTCTATATAACGCGTATTTTCCATGATGAACCGTTTATCAGGATCATTTTTTGCGGCAAAACGCACCTCAAGAATCGCGGTATGGTTTATACGCCAGAAAGCTCTTACGTTTCGAACGGCGGTAATGATCTTTATCATTCTTTCCATCTGATCTACGGCTATCTTTTTTTCAAATTTCTTGTCCGGCTCCGGCCATGCGGACGTCATTATCCATTCATTTTCGCCTTGTCCTTCGCGCGGCATTTTATGCCAAATTTCTTCGGTAATGAACGGCATGAACGGATGTAAAAGTTTAAGAATATTTTTCAGCACTTCTATCAATATTTTTTCGGAAAGTTTTTTGTTTTCGGAAAGTTTCGAAAACTCCAAATACCAATCGCAATATTTGTGCCAAATGAAATCATAAAGCACGTTCGAGGCATCATTAAATCTGAATTTCTCCAAAGCCTTTGTCGCGCTCCGCACGGCGTCGTTCATAGAGCTCAATATCCACCAATCGGCAAGATTAAGTTTTTCCGTATTGATCTCGTCTTTTAACGGGGTTTGACTCGCGTTCATAAGCACATATCTTGAAGCGTTCCATAATTTATTGGCAAAATTGCGCCCGAAATCAAACTTTTCTTTTGACAAGAACACGTCCTGAGCCTGACTTGTTACGGAAATAATACTGAACCTTAAAGCGTCACTGCCAACTTCCTTAATAACGTCAAGCGGATCAATAACGTTACCGAGAGATTTTGACATCTTGGTCCCGGAAGCGTCACGAACGGTTCCGTGAATATAAACGTCTTTAAACGGTATCTCTTTTTGAAACTTTATCCCCGCTATGATCATACGCGCGACCCAAAAAAATATAATTTCCGGCGCTGTGACCAAAACATCCGTCGGATAAAATTTTTTAAGCGCCAGAGTCTTTTCCGGCCATCCTAACGTTGAAAAAGGCCATAACCATGAGCTGAACCATGTATCCAGAACATCCGGATCCTGTTCCATATTCCGTTTGCCGCATACGGGACACTTCATATCTTTTTCGTCTCCGACAAATATCCCTTTTTGTTTGGCAGAAACTTCGACTTCCCGCGCGTTTTCAAATTTCAGACAATCTTTGCAATACCATACAGGAATACGGTGCCCCCACCATATCTGGCGGGATATACACCATGGCCGGATATTTTCCATCCAATTAAGATAAACCTTGGTCCATCGCGGAGGATAAAACTTGATTTTTTTATCTTTGACCGCTTTTATTGCCGGTTTTGCCAAAGGAGCCATTTTTACGAACCATTGTTTGGACAGACGCGGTTCCACAACCGTGTGACACCTGTAACAATGCCCGACCGCGTGAACGTGTTTTTCAGCTTTGACGAAAAGTTTTCTTTGTTTCAGATCTTCGATTATTGTTTGACGGCATTCGAATCTGTCCATTCCTTCATAATCGGCGCCTTCGGAATTTATCCGGCCGTCCGAATGCATCACATTTATGTTTTCTAAACCATGTTTTTTACCGAGTTCAAAATCTACCGGATCATGTGCTGGTGTAACTTTTAATGCGCCTGTTCCAAATTTCGGATCAACATCTTCGTCAAATATGACTTTAAGCTCCCGATTAACAATCGGCAAAACCACCTTCTTACCTGAAAGCGCCGAATAACGCGCGTCTTTGGGATTAACCGCGACCGCCACATCCGCCAGCATGGTTTCAGGACGAGTTGTGGCTATTACGAGGTAGTCTTCGTTTTCTTTTTCCAATTTGCGTCTGCCGGAGACTGGGTATTTAATATAGTAGAGCATCCCCTCCACTTCACGATGTTCGGCTTCCTCGTCACTGAGAGCTGTCAGGCATCGGGGGCACCAATTTATTATGTAGTCCCCTTTATACATCAAACCATCTTCATACAGTCTCTTGAAAACTTCTCTTACCGCGCGAGACAAACCCTCATCCATAGTGAACCGCGTACGGTCCCAATCGCAAGATGAACCCAGACTTTTAAGCTGTTTAATGATCGTGCTTCCATATTCATCTTTCCATTGCCAGACTTTTTTTAAAAATTCTTCACGTCCGAGATCATCTCTTTTTAAACCTTGTTTCGAAAGTTCTCGTTCAACAACGTTTTGAGTCGCGATCCCCGCGTGATCCGTCCCCGGCATCCAAAGCGTTTCAAAACCCTGCATACGTTTCCATCTGACGAGAATATCCTGGAGCGTGTTGTTAAGGGCGTGCCCCATATGCAAAATTCCCGTTATGTTAGGCGGTGGAATCACTATGGAATAGGACTTCTTGGAGCTTTCTTCATGAGCGCTAAAAAACTTATTTTTCTCCCACGAAGTATAGATCGCCTCTTCTATTTCTTTCGGATTATATCTGGTGGAAATTTCTTTCATTAATTTTTCTCCTGATTATTCAACCGGCAATTCCACCTCGGGCCCGACCGCACCTCCCCCAACCGCACCTCGTAGGTGCAACCTGTTGCACCTACG
>JADHWG010000065.1 GCA_016783605.1 Candidatus Omnitrophota bacterium
ATGCATGTTTCCAAAAATTCACAGGATTTGAGAGATTGGGTTTGTTCAAAAAAAGAAGAAAAATGTCAAAAAAATTGTCACATCCTACGTCAAATTGACACAAAAACAGGCGAAAATAAAATTATCTGCAAAGTACTCGGTGATTTTTTTATCATATACGGTGATGCCGCTTATCAAATAGTTTTCATAAATGAGATAAGGATCCAGATCGGAGATAGCAATAGATATTAGTCGTTACCAAGGAAGGCATATCATGGAAGTGACAATTCATAAATTCATGCACATCTTTATGATACTAATCGCGTTATGGAAACTTAACATTATTAAGTTTCAGATGTTTTTAGTAGAAGGTGTGATCAGAAAATAGTTTTTTTTCGCGGCAAGTCCCCACAAAAGAAAACGCGGATGGAGCATAACTCTATCCGCGTTTTTTCGTCCCACCCCCAAATACAACCTCGTAGGTTGAACCTCGTAGATTGAACCTACGAGGTTGTATTTAGGGCGTATTTGAGTTTGCGTCGGTTTTTCGTCTTATAACATTGACTATAAAAATCATATATGCTACACTTTGTTGATTATTATGGTTAAAAACAAGGTGTCTATTATAGGGGACGGCGGTTGGGGGACGGCGCTTGCGCTTCTTTTGTATTCAAAAGGGGTTTCGCCGATATTGTGGAGCGTTTCACCTGAATATGCCGAAAATTTAAGAAAAAACAGAGAAAATAGAAAGTTTTTGAAGGGTGTTTCTCTGCCCGAAGGGTTGGAAATTACGTCTCAAGATGCCGATGTTTTGGATTCGGAATATGTGTTTTTTGTTGTTCCGTGTGAATATTTGCGGCAAGTTGCCGAAAGGTTTAAATCCGGTAAATTTAAATATGTGGTTAGTGCGACCAAAGGTATTGAAAAAAGTTCTTTGGTACGACCATCGGAAATATTGGCGGAATATTTTTCTCCGCAAAGTATTAGCATTTTATCCGGGCCGAGCATATCATTTGAGGTCGCTAAGGGAATCCCGACGACCGTGGTTATCGCTTCCTGCGGAAAAGGGGGAGATGCCGTTCAGAATCTACTTATGACGGAAAATTTCAGAGTATATACTTCCGCTGATGTAATTGGTGTTGAATTGGGAGGAGCTTTAAAAAACATTATTGCGATCGCGGCGGGTATTTCCGACGGACTTGGGTTTGGAACAAATTCTAAAGCCGCGATTTTAACGCGCGGTCTTGCGGAAATAACGCGGCTTGGTGTTAAAATGGGTGCGTCTATGTCTACATTCAGCGGTCTAAGCGGGATCGGAGACTTGGCTACGACGTGCATAAGTACTGACAGTAGAAACAGGTGGTTGGGAGAAGAGATCGGAAAAGGCAGAAGCGTGGAAGAGATAATGCGCGGCACCGAAGTGGTTGTCGAAGGTGTGGCTACATGCAGATCGGCGCACGAACTCGCGAAGAAATATGGTGTTGAAATGCCTATAACCGAAAAGGTGTATGAAGTTTTGTATCACAAAAAAGATCCGGCCGCGGCCGTTAAAGAATTGATGACACGTTCCAAGAAAGAAGAGAACGGTTTATAATTCGAAAACCCTCGATTGCACCTACGAGGTGCAATCGAGGTAAAAATGTGGTTGGGAAAGAGGCGCGAGTAATTTTTTAGAGATCGGGACGTGGCGTAGTCTGGTAGCGTACTAGTCTGGGGGACTAGGGGTCGCCGGTTCAAATCCGGCCGTCCCGACCAGTTTGGTTGGCTGGTTTTTCTGTTAGCTGGGTGATGGTTAAGGGTGTTTCACAATCAGCAATCTCAATTTCGTAGGGGCACATTGCATGTGCCCGAATGAAACGAAAATAAAATTTCCATACGGGCACATGCAATGTGCCCCTACGAATGTTTAATCAGGAGCATAGCATGAAATCTGTCAATATCGGGATAATCGGGCTTGGAACTATTGGGATGGGGGTTTACGACGCGATCAAGAAAAATGGTTCTTTGATCGCTAAAAAGACCGGTGTTTCGGTAAAAGTGATAGGTGTTGCAGACAAAGACAAAAAAGTGCTCAAGGGAATAAAAGGCGGCAAAGCTCTTATAAAAACAAGTTCACCGCGAGAACTTATCGCGAACAAGGATATTGATATTATTGTGGAACTTATCGGCGGCATAAAACCTGCTAAAGATATAGTGCTTGAAGCTTTAAAAAATAAAAAACATGTTGTTACGGCGAACAAAGAATTGATCTCAAAGTGTTGGCGAGAGATCTTTAGTTCTGCCCGGAAAAATAAGGTGTTTGTAGATTTTGAAGCCAGTGTCGGAGGCGTTATTCCCATTATCAGGACAATCCGTACCGGGTTCCGCGCGGATAAGATCGATACGGTTTATGGAATATTGAACGGAACCACCAATTTTATATTGACCGAAATCGCGGAAAAGGCGTGTTCTTTTTCCGAGGCGCTCAAGCTCGCGCAAAAAAAGGGTTTCGCGGAAAAAGATCCGGAACTTGATATAAGCGGAAAAGACAGCGCGCATAAACTGGCGATACTTACGCTTTTAAGTTTTGGGCAAAGCGCGTCGCCGGATGATATATTTACCGAAGGAATTAATCGAATAGAGGCGCAGGATCTAATAAATGCCAAAATGTGGGGATATAGCATAAAACTTCTCGCTATCGCGAAGAAAGAGCCGAAGGGTCTACAGATCAGAGTTCATCCGACGCTTATCAGCGCGCGGCATCTTCTTTCGGATGTGAAAGGTACGGATAATGCGGTTTTTGTTAAAGGGGAGCTTATAGGAGAATCGCTTCTTTTCGGAAAAGGCGCCGGGAGAAAACCCACTTCGGTTTCGGTTGTCGGGGATATAATTGAGATCGCCGAACACATAGCGCATTATGGCAAGCGAAATTTGGTACCCTATAACCTGAATTATGCCGCCGGCAACGGTAAACTCAGAAATATAAACGACATTGAAATTCCTTTTTATTTGAGGTTTTCCGCTATTGATAAGCCGGGAGTATTGGCGGGAATAGCTTCAATTTTGTCAAAATACAAAATTAGTATTGCCAATGTTTCGCAGGAGGAAAGAAAAGCGGGACAAGTGGTGCCGGTTGTGATATTGACTCACAAGGCAAAAGAAGGCAATATGCAAAAAGCGATCAAAGAAATAGATAAAAAGAGTTATGTGAAAAAGAAAACGGTTGTTATAAGAATTGAGGGATGAACACGTTACATGTAACACGCTTCACGCAACACGTTTTTCCGCCGAAGGCGGATCCGCCTTCGGCGGAAAACGTGTAACCTGAGACCTGTAACTTGTAACAACAACGGGAGCATCATAATTAAATAGGGACGTCACCCAATTAAATGGGGAACCGCCTTGTTTAATCGTTACCCCATTCAATGGAGTGAAATTCCTTTTTAATTTTTAATTAATTAGGTGACGTCCCTATTTAACGTCCCTATTTAATTCGGAGGTGTCATGGGTGTTATTGAGAGGTATAAGGATTATTTGCCGATAAGTGATAAGACGCCGGTTATTAGTTTGGAAGAGGGCGGCACTCCGCTCATTAAGGCCGACGCGATTTCTCAAAAAATTGGCGAGGGATATGACGTATGGCTTAAATATGAGGGGCTTAATCCGACGGGGAGTTTTAAGGATAGAGGTATGACGGTCGCGGTTTCTAAGGCGATCGAGGAGGGCTCTAAAGCTATCGCGTGCGCTTCGACCGGGAATACGTCCGCTTCCGCCGCGGCATACGCGGCGCGTTCGGGAATAAAATGTATTGTTGTAATACCGGAGGGCGCGATAGCGCTTGGTAAACTTGCTCAAGCGCTTATACACGGCGCGTGTGTTATCGCCATTAGAGGAAATTTTGATGACGCTCTAAGCATAGTATGCGAGCTGACTGAAAAATATGACGCGGCACTTGTCAATTCAATTAATCCCTATAGAATTGAGGGACAAAAGACCGGATCGTTCGAAGTGGCGGATAGTTTAGGATGCGCTCCGGATTATCACTCGCTTCCGGTTGGAAACGCCGGGAACATTACGGCTTATTGGAAGGGATATAACGAATACAAAAGTAAGGGAAAGATAAATTCTTTGCCAAAGATGCTGGGGTTTCAGGCGGCCGGTTCCGCGCCTATCGTGGACGGACACGTCATAAAAGATCCGAAGACTTTGGCAACCGCGATAAAAATAGGTAATCCCGCCAGTTGGAAGCAGGCGGAAGCGGCGAGAGATGAGTCCGGCGGACTTATTGACAAAGTTACCGATGATGAAATATTGGAGGCATATAAATTTTTAGCGAATATGGTAGGGGTTTTTGTCGAGCCCGCGTCCGCGGCAAGCGTGGCCGGCATTTTTAAGAAAGCGAAAGAGGGATATTTTCCAAAAAATAAATCGGCAACCAGAAAAAATATAGTTTGTGTGTTAACCGGACACGGTTTGAAGGATCCTGATCGCGCGATAAAATGTTTAAAACATCCGGTGGTAGTGGACGCGAATTTGGATGAAGTCGTTAAAGAAGCAGGTTTAATTGGTTGATTCGTACGGGCGGTGTCCTGGGCCGACCGTAAGTTTTTGTCATTTGAATTTTGTCATTTGTCATTTATAACACCAAGGAGTGTAACAGTGAAATACGTAATACTTGTTCCCGACGGGATGAGCGGCCTGCCGATAGAGAGTCTTAATGATTGTACGTGTATGGAAGCGGCAAATACGCCTAACATGGATATGATCGCGCGTGTCGGGCGTTGCGGAATGGTGAATAATATCCCAAGGGGAATGACTCCGGCCAGTGACGTGGCGAATCTTTCGATCCTTGGTTATGATCCGAGAAAGTATTATTGCGGCAGAGGGCCTTTGGAAGCGGCCAATTTGGGTATAGAACTCGACGAGCGGGATGTGGCGTTCAGGTTTAATACGGTAACGGTTTCTTGCGATAAAATGGCGGATTATAGTGCCGGGCATATTACAACTAAGGAAACGTCTGTTTTGGTGGAAGTGCTTAATCAAAAGCTTGGAAATGATAAATTTCATTTTTATACGGGTACGAGCTATCGTAATTTGCTTATTGTCCGATCTGATACAATAGAAGAGGCTGATAAGCTGGCGAAGGTGAAGTGTTTCCCCCCGCACGACATTTTAGACAAATCGATTTTAAAGTACCTACCCAAAAATGCGGAAATCGTTGATTTGATGGAAAGATCGAAGAATATATTAGCGGAATGCGATATTAACAAGGTTCGGATCGATCTTGGGCAAAATCCCGCGAATATGATATGGATCTGGGGCCAGGGGAAAAAACCGGATATGCCGAAGTTCGAAGACGCCTATGGAGTTTCGGGAGGGATGATATCCGCGGTTGACCTTCTTAAAGGGATGGGGCGGGTGTTGGGTTTGGAGATTGCCGAGGTTCCCGGCGCCACCGGATATTATGACACGAATTATGAGGGGAAAGCGCGCGCGGCGCTTGATATACTCGAAAGAAAAGATATGGTGTTTGTGCATGTGGAAGCGCCGGATGAAGCCGGACACAACGGTGACGCGGGTGAAAAAGTGAAAGCGATCGAGAATTTTGATAGTTTAATAACCGGAACGATCATGAAAGAACTTTCAAAGATGGGAGATCATCGAGTGGTTATACTGCCGGATCATCCGACGCCGGTAGAAAAGAGAACACACACGCGGGATGCCGTTCCGGTAGCAATGTGCGGAAAAGGTATCACGGCGGATGAAGTTATGGTGTTCAGTGAAAAATCAGCGCCTTCCGGAAGTATGGGCGTGAGTAATGGGTGGGAGTTAATGAAAATTTTTCTGAAAGAAGATGCGTAGTTTATTCGGGCACATGCAATGTGCCCCTGCGTTTTTGCGTTAAAAAAACAAAGGAACAAGATTAGTGAAGAATAGTAATATTATCGTACAAAAGTATGGCGGTACGAGTGTTGCGGATCCCAAGCGAATAAAAGAAGTCGCCAAAAGGGTCAATTCATATCGAAAAAAGGGACAAGATATAGTGGTTGTTGTTTCCGCTCTTGGAAAAACAACGGATAAACTTGTGAGCCTTGCGGGTGAAGTCAGCAAAAATCCGCCGGAAAGAGAATTGGATATGCTTTTGTCAACGGGTGAGCAGGTATCTGTCGCGCTTTTGGCGATGGCTCTCTACGAGCTTGGGCAGGAAGCGATATCTTTTACCGGCGCGCAAGTCGGAATAATTACGGATTCGTCTCATACCAAGGCGAAGATCCTTGATGTGAACGCGAAAAAAATAAAGGACGAGCTTAAACGCGGAAAAATAGTGATCGTTGCGGGTTTTCAGGGAACAAGTCTTGATCAGGAAATAACCACTTTGGGGCGTGGTGGTTCGGATATGACCGCGGTGGCTTTGGCCAAAGTGTTAAAAGCCGGGATGTGTGAGATCTTTACCGATGTTAAAGGAGTGTATACCGCCGATCCAAGGATAGTTCCCCACGCGCGAAAACTTGAAAATATAAGTTATGACGAAATGTTGGAAATGGCGTCTCTCGGAGCGCAGGTTATGCAGGCCAGAAGCATGGAAGTGGCAAGTAAATTCAATGTTCCGATGAAGGTCAGGTCGAGTTTTTCTCATGAAGAGGGAACTGTGATAACGAAGGAGGCGAAAGACATGGAAGGGGTCTTGGTGAGAGGCGTTACCGTAAATAAGACTGAAGCGAAAGTCACGGTGTGTGACGTTTTGGACAAGCCGGGAGAAGCCAGCAGATTGTTTGAGAAACTTGCCTGCGCCGGCATAAACGTTGACATGATCATACAAAACGTGTCAAAAACAAAAATGACGGATATTTCTTTTACCGTGGAGGAAAAAGATTTGCCGAAAGTGCAGAAAATAATTTCGAAGATCGTAAAAGAAATGTCAGCTCGAGGAGTGCGATACGACAAAAAAATCGCGAAAATATCGGTTGTCGGAATAGGAATGAGAAGCCATTCTGGAGTCGCGGCAAAAATGTTCAGCATATTGGCTCAAGAGAAAATAAACATAAAAATGATATCGACCAGTGAAATAAAAATTTCCTGTGTTGTCAGTGAAAAAGAAGCGGATAAAGCCGTAAGGGCGCTTCATAAAGCGTTTGGGTTAAGTAGAAAAGAGAAAAAATGACAAATGACAAAATTCAAATGACAAAATAAATTAAAATGTCAAAGCACAAATGACAAAATAAATCCAAATAACAAAAAACCAAAACAAAAAAACTAATTTAAACAAGAGGATCAAAATGAAAAAGGTTTGTATTTATGACACGACGCTTCGTGATGGTTCTCAATCGGAGGGAATATCTTTTTCGGTAAAAGATAAGATCCGGATCGCGCAAAAACTTGATGAGTTGGGGGTAGATTTCATTGAGGGGGGCTGGCCGGGGTCAAATCCGAAAGATAATGAGTTTTTTGCTGAAGCCGCCAAGAATTTAAAACTGAAAAAAGCAAAACTTGTGGCATTTGGGAGCACACGCCGTGCCGGCGCTCCGACAGCAACTGATGTCGTGATCAAGGGACTTCTTAAAGCAAAAACGAAATATCTAACCATATTCGGAAAAAGCTGGGATCTTCATGTTAAACAGATCCTGAAAACGACGCTTAAAGAAAATTTGAAAATGATAGAAGACTCCATCCGTTATTTGAAAAAAAAAGGACGACATGTATTTTTTGACGCGGAACATTTTTTTGACGGATATAAAGATAACGCCGAATACGCTCTCGAAACGCTTAAAGCCGCCGCTTCCGGAGGCGCTGAAGCGATTATTTTGTGTGACACGAACGGAGGCGCGATCACCAGTAGAATTTTTGAAGTTGTTGAAGAAGTTTCGGAAATTATCAAAGTTCCTTTAGGAATTCATGTGCATAATGATGCCGATATGGCGGTTGCCAATTCTGTTGCCGCGGTTCAGGCGGGCTGTAGCCAAGTGCAGGGAACGTTTAACGGATATGGAGAAAGGTGCGGTAACGCGAACCTTGTGTCCATTATGCCGACGCTGAAGTTTAAGCTTGGGATGGATTGTTTGTCAGAATTCGCTTTTAAAGAATTGACGGAAGCTTCGATGTATATATCTGAAATATCCAATGTTCGCCGGCAGGATTCGCAGGCCTACGTTGGCAAAAGCGCGTTTGCTCACAAAGCCGGAGTGCACGTTAACGCGATACTTAAAAACAGTAAGAGTTATGAGCATATTGATCCTTCCAAAGTCGGTAATGAACGCAGAATGCTTATTTCGGAACTTTCCGGCAGGTCAAGTATTATCGATAAGGCCGGGGAATTCGGACTGAAGATAGACAAAGGAACGGATAAAGCGAAAAAAATACTCTCATATGTTCAAGACCTGGAAAAAGAAGGATATCAGTTCGAGTTAGCGGAAGCGTCGCTTCTCCTTCTGATGAGAAAAGCTGCAAGTGTCTTTAAACGACATTTTGAGATGGTGGATTTCAGGGTGATAGTTGAAAAGCGAGAAGAGGGGGGAATTGTTTCCGAGGCGACGTTAAAACTTAAGATCGGGAAAGAATTCAGGCATACGGTTTCTCTCGGAGACGGGCCTGTCCATGCTTTGGATCAGGCGCTTCGAAAATCGCTCATTGAATTTTATCCGTCACTAAAAGAGATGCACCTTTCAGATTTTAGAGTGAGAGTGCTTGACGAAAAGTCGGGTACTGCCGCCAAGGTAAGGGTTCTTATCCAGTCGCAGGATAAAACAGATTCATGGTGGACGGTAGGCGTTTCTGAAAATATCATCGAAGCCTGTTGGGCCGCCTTAAGAGATTCGATCGAATACAAATTCATGAAAGATGACGCGTAGGGGCGAATGATCACGAAACACATGTTTGGTTCGTAGGGGCGAATAATCATTCGCCCTTATCAATTTTACGATTCCACCTCGGGCCCGACCGCACCTCCCCCAACCGCACCTCGTAGGTGCAACAGGTTGCACCTACGAGGTGCGGTTGG
>JADHWG010000066.1 GCA_016783605.1 Candidatus Omnitrophota bacterium
AAAACACCAGAAAGGGAAGACCTCTGGGAGGAGATAATTTTATAAAAAAGGTTGAAAAAAAACTTAATAGGTTTTTGAAATTAAAACCGCGGGGGCGGCCGAAGAAACAGATAAAAAAATAGGTGTCTGTCCCTATTTAGTTGCACATGCGGAGAATATGTGGTATATTCTACGCATGGGGTGCGGAGAATATGAAGTATATCTATCAGTCGGATATCTGGCCGAGATTTACATGGGACAATAAAAAGATCACGCCTATGCTGGGGGATGCGCGTAATCGCCAGGGGCGTCTTCTCGGCCGCATGGAGGCCATGGGGTTTTCTTTACGCCGCGAGGCTTTACTGCAAACTCTTACGCTCGATGTTCTAAAGAGCAGTGAGATCGAGGGTGAGATCCTCGATCAAAGCCAGGTGCGCTCATCCATAGCGCGGCGGCTCGGAATGAAGATCGGCGGGCTTGTTCCGTCCGATCGCGATGTAGACGGCGTGGTAGAGATGATGCTGGACGCTACTCAGAATTTCAATAAACCTCTTACGAAAGACCGGCTGTTCGGCTGGCAAGCGTCTTTGTTCCCAACCGGGCGCAGCGGGATGCATAAGATCGTCGTAGGCGCCTGGCGCGATGATAGTCATGGCCCAATGAGGGTTGTTTCCGGTGCCGTTGGGCGGGAGCGCGTGCATTTTGAAGCTCCGGGCGCCGGGTGTTTAAATGGTGAAATGAAGAATTTTTTGACATGGTTTACCGGTTCGGCGGATCTGGACCCTGTGATCAAAGCGGGTATCGCGCATTTATGGTTTGTGACTCTCCATCCTTTTGAAGACGGTAACGGACGAATAGCGCGCGCGATCACGGATATGCAGCTTGCGCGAGCCGATGACAGCCGGGAACGTTTTTACAGCATGTCTGTTCAGATCCGCAAGGAACGGAACGCGTATTACGATATTCTTGAGAAGACGCAGAAAAATACCGATATTTCAAAAACCGGGATCGTTATTACTCCGTGGCTTGAGTGGTTTTTGGCTTGTCTGAACCGGACATTCGACGCGACGGAAAGCATACTGGCCGGTGTGTTTAAAAAAGCACGTTTTTGGGAAGCCCATCCGGGTGCGTCTATAAGCGAGCGGCAGCGGGTTATGCTCAACAAGATGTTCGATGGTTTTGAAGGCAAGCTTACCTCTTCTAAATGGGCTAAGATCACAAAATGTTCGCAGGATACAGCTTTCCGCGATATACATGACCTCATTGAAAAAGGTATCCTTATAAAAGATCCTGCGGGAGGACGCAGTACGAGTTATTCCTTGAACCCGAAACTTGAGAGAATTGATTAAAGGAGAATTCCGGGGTCAAAAAAGAAAAACAATGGAGTCAGTTTATTGACAATTTTTGAAAAAAAGGGGTCATGGAAAAAAGGGGTCAAGTTTTCACATTGCACAAAACTAAGGGAAGTGTGCAATGTGAAGACTTGACCCCGCGATGCTTATTACCTGTCGCTTATCAATCGCCGATGATCATTAAGAATACCGGCAGTATCGACGCTACTTTTTTAGTGCTTAAAACGCCCAATCCGTTGGAAATGTAACAAGAGGAGCGTGTTCGTGGAAAAAATAGACAACAATTCATGGTTTTCGAAAATTTCATTTAAACAAAGAATTTGGTTATTTGCGACTGTGGCAGTAATGCTTGCGATTATAGTTTTTGGTATTTTGCTGAGTTCATCAAGTAAGCCGAAGGGATCAGTTGATTTCAATATAAATATGTCTATTCAGGATATTGCCCCCAAACTTGGTGTTACAGGTAAAGGGCTTGCTCGTGAACTTGAGTTGCCGATTGATGTTTCAAAGAAAAAACCTCTCAATTTACTAAAGATAACGGATGAGGAGCTTCATCATGCTGTGGAACACATTCTTTCTCATCGTGATAGTGTACTCAAATATTATATTTACGCAATATTGGTATTGTTCGGTTTAGTTTTTCTTACTAGACTAGGACGCCCGGATGGGGCTAATGTCAAGAACAGACATGAATGGTATCCTCGGGCTCCGTACATTGTTTCTCTTTTGCTTTCTGTGATAGTAGCTGGATTTTTTCTTGGCAAATCGCCTAATCCTATGGAAGGCTTGGTTAAAGTATTCAAATCTATGGTTGGTCTATATCCTGATCCGGTAATTAAAATAATCGCTTTTGGGTTTTTCATTTTTCTTGCTGTTATTGGGAATAAGATAATTTGTGGTTGGGCATGTCCTTTTGGAGCTTTACAGGAGCTGATTTATAGCGTACCTATTTTAAAAAAGATTAAACAAAAAAAACTCCCATTTGTTTTGACAAACGCAATTCGAGCAGGTCTTTTCTTCATTATGCTATTTTTTCTGTTCGGAATTGTCGGAGGGCGCAAAGGTTTTGTAATTTATCACTATATAAACCCTTTTAATCTATTTAACATGGATTTTGAAAGCTTTAGTATTTTGCTGACGGTTATCATTGCTTTAGTCGTATCATTCATTGCTTATCGTCCATTTTGTCAAGTTATTTGTCCTTTTGGTTTTGTTTCGTGGATAGTTGAGCGATTCAGCGTTTTTCGTGTCCGAATAGATAAGGAAAAGTGTACTCAATGCGGTGCTTGTATAAAAGCATGCCCTTTGGAAGCGGCAAAAGGGAAAGTTGAAGGGAAAAGATTAACAGCAGATTGTTTCAGTTGCGCTCGTTGTTTAAATGTTTGTTCGGTTGATGCCATTAAATATGGTTTTGGTTGTAAAAGAGACTTAACAAAAAAAATTCATTAATTGTTTTTAACGGACTTTTTTGGGGGTTAATTCCTCACAGTATAAGGCAATGCTAATAGAAAAAATAGAAAAAATAGGGACAGACACCTATTTATCTATTTCTGTTGCCCGGTGCCAACACAGGGTGAGATTCTTGGCAAAGTAGATATTTTAAAGGTGTTGTCGAATAGACATGAAAAATTGCGGAGAGGAGATTAATGAAAAAAACAAATTTTAAAGATTTACTGAAAAACGAAATCGAAAAGAAACTGAAGGAAAATCAGCGATATTTCGACAGAGAAGATCTACGCAATCTTATTCCGGAGGGACGTTTGGGTACTTTAAATAGATATCTGGTTGATTTAAATAAAGAAGGTATTTTGTATGGCGCTGGCAGAGGATGGTACTCGTTTGTCAAGCAGTCGTTCGAATTGGATCGGCATCCGATTAAGAAAATAGTCGCGGCGATAGAGAAGAAATACCCGCTTCTTTCTTTCTCGGCTTGGTCTACCGGTCAGTTAAAATCGTTCGTCCATCATATGCTTGCGCGGTTTGTTACGTTTATTTATTTGGGCCGTGATGATATGAGCGGTATCTATGACTTTTTAAAAGATTCCGGTTATGATGTATGGTTGAATCCGCGAGGAAGTGACGCGCGAAAATTTAGCATTGGAGAAAAAACGGTAGTAATCCGGCCAGCCATTACTCGTGAATCCTCAAGCGGCCACGCGGCGGATATAGAGAAGATATTGGTGGATCTTTTTGTAGAAGCACACACTTTGAATCTTATGGATGAAGATGAATGTTATCGGACACTGGAAAATGTTCTTACAGCCGGACGTGTTGATATCGGGGCATTGCTTAATTATGCTAAAAGGCGCAAATTGAAGATTGAAGAATTAATTAAACGGATAAAATCCATTTGAGCCACTTTTTTAAAAAAAGTGGCTGGAGCTGATTATTTTTATGCTTACAGATCAATGTTTTACAAAAGAATGGGTAACCAGAAAAAGAGGCGAAATGGGCAGGGTCGATCCCGCTTTGCTGGAGAAGTGCATCCACGCTCTTTCTTTATTGTGTGCTTTGGGTGAATCTCCTATACAGTTCGTCTTTAAAGGCGGTACCAGCATGATTCTGCTTTTGAAGGAGTTTCGTAGGCTATCCATAGATATCGATATTGTGACCAATATGCCCCGAGCCAAGTATGAACCAATCTTGGCCGATATCGGAGGGAAAGTGCCATTTTTAGGTTATGAGCAAGACGATCGTGGGGAACGTGGTCTGCCGCACCGGACGCACTTCAAGTTTTTTTATAATTCCGCTATATCCAAGAGGCGTGATTACGTGCTTCTCGATATTCTTGAGGAGAAAAATCTTTATCCAAAAATAGAGTTTAATTCGATTAAGGTGCCCTTTATCGAGTTAGAGAAATCAGTCAAGGTTCATATGCCTATTGTCGATTGTTTGTTAGGAGATAAATTGACGGCTTTTGCACCTAATACGATAGGCGTTCATTACTCCAAAAAATCCAGTATGCAGATTATCAAACAACTTTTCGATGTGGGTGAACTTTTTAATGCGGCAGAGGATATTGTTTTGGTAAGTAAAAGCTATAAGGCGCTTTCGAAGGCAGAAATTCATTATCGAGGCGGCAAGGATACACAGGAACAGGCGATAGAAGATACTTTTCGCACTGGTATCATGATTTGTGGTCTTGGATTGAGGGGTGTTCCCCGGGATAAGTATGCAGAGATACTGACAGATGGTATCAGTAAGATTTCGAGCCATCTCGTGAATACGAGATTTAGGCTTGAAGAGGCAAAGATTTCAGCGTCGAGGGCAGTTCTTCTGGCTACTTTGTTGAAAATACAGCCTGAAGAACACGCTTTCGATAAGTTTCGCTGGAGTCCGAAGCGTACTTCTGAATTGGCGTCGTTGATGCTCAAGCCGCCGCTTGATAAGCTCAATCGTATTAAGGCACTAATTCCTGAGGCATTTTATAATCTTTATACCGCCCAGGAGTTATTGAAATAATTATACTTTATCGGAAATTTGTCGGAAATATATCGGTAAAATGGGGTTATTGGTTGATAACTTGATTATGAACAGTTTCGAGATAATCTCGGCGTTCTTCAAGGGTGTTTAACCCGGCAATCTTGAGCAGGGTTTTACCGGAAAATCGTTTAAGTAGGGTCGGATCTTTATAAGAAAATAGGGACACTATTTTCTCTGTGTCAGTTTAATAGTGTCTGTCCCTATTTATCCCTATTTATCCTAAGAAATGAAACAATTTGCTCCAAATAGACTGTTTGGTTCTTTGAGGGCCTCAAAGCCTCTGCTATTAGGGCTAATAGAATTTTAATGCGTTTGCCCTGGGGGACCGGGGATTTCAATTCCACCAATTTCGTAGGGGCACGGCATGCCGTGCCCCTACATTCTTCCCCGGTATTTTTTGGTGTCAAACATTGACAAATCTCACACAATCATACACAATCGTATATAGTTAAACTATCAGTTAACAGTTTCAGTCTTATTTTCAACCGAACCTCGTAAAATTTATTGAGCTAAAACAGCGCTATAAAATTCATCAAGAACTTCAATCGTTTCTTCCATTAGCAGCCTTGAGGACCATTATTAATCACAAAAATAGAAACAACTCCCTAAAAGGGAGTTGGCCGTATCTAATTGTTGACAAAAAATGAATTATAGCGTATACTTGGTAATGGAAACCATTATCAATAAGGAGGGGGTATAAAATGCCTCATGGGAATGGAATGGGACCGCGTTGGTGGCATCGGAGATTCAGGGGTTGCGGTTATAGAATGACCGTACCGAGACAGGCGATCTTGGACGTTTTGAGCAAAACATCACGTCACTTGAGCGCGGAAGATGTGTTCATGGCGGTTCACAAAGTTTACCACCATGTGGGGCTTACGACTGTTTACCGTACTTTGGAATTATTGGTTCAGATGGGGCTTGTCAGTAAATTCGATTTTGGTGACGGCAGGGCGCGGTATGAATTATTGGAAGGGTCGAAAGACTCCGGACATCATCACCATTTGATCTGTACAAAGTGCGGAAGAATAATTGACTATACGGATTTTATAGATGAAGAAATAAAATTGCTTAAAGAAACCGAAAAAGGACTTTCGAAAAAATATAAGTTTAAGATCACAAATCATTTGATTCAGTTTTACGGTCTATGCGACAAATGTAAGGATAAACGATGATAAAACCACTCGTTCCACCTCGTAGGTGTAACGAGTGGTTTCTCGAGAAAAAGAGGGGGTGATTAAAATGCCAGGTGGAAATGGAACCGGACCAATGGGAACTGGACCTATGACGGGTCGTCAAGCAGGGTTTTGTGCCGGTTATTCTGTTCCGGGTTATGGAAGAGGCGGACGCGGAGCCGGATTTGGCAGAGGCGCCGGTTGGAAACGTAACGGAGCGCCTTATGCTTACGGTAATCCGAACATGACCCATCCGACTTCGGCAGATCCAACTCCGAAACAAGAGGCGGATATGTTGAAAACGGAAGCCGAAGCGTTGAAAGAAGAATTAAGCGCCATAAACAGGAGAATAAAAGACCTTGGATCTGTTTAAGAAACAGGCGATAATGCGCAAGCGGCAAAAAAACTCATAAATGGGACGAGTTCCCTATCAAACAAAAAAAAATAGGGAGCTCGCCCCGTTTACTTAAAGGAGGTAAATTGTGAAAGCGGCTATTTCAACTGAAGGTGATTTTGTTTCCGCTCATTTTGGGCGATGTCCCGTATTTACCATAGTGGATATAGAAAACGGAAAAGTGGAAAATAAAGAATCCGTGGCAAACCCCGGCCATCAACCGGGCAATATTCCGCAATTTCTGCATCAAAAAGGTGTTACGTGTATAATTTGCGGCGGGATGGGAGCGAGAGCGGCGGGTTTTTTTAAAGAATTCGGCATCAAAACAATCGTTGGTGCAAACGGTAAAATTGATGAGGTGATCGAAAAATTCGCAAAAGGTTCTTTAGAAAGCGGCGAAAGTCTTTGTAATCCGGGAGCCGGAAAAGGATATGGTATAGAAAAATCCCAATGTGATCATCCCGACGAAAAAGATTGTGAATGATAAAAAGTTTTTCCCGAACAGAAAAAATGTTGAATAAAAAGGAGAAAAAATATGAAGATCTGCGTTACTGCAAATGGTAGCAATTTGGATGCCGCGGTTGATTCGCGTTTCGGAAGATGCCGGTATTTTATCGTGGTGGATACCGACACTTTGGAATTTAACGCGATAGAAAACCCGAATATCAACTCAATGGGCGGGGCGGGAATTCAATCCGGTCAATTGATCGCCGAAAAAAACGTAAAAACTCTTCTTACCGGTAACGTTGGCCCCAATGCCTTTCAAACTTTAACGGCGGCAGGGATAGAGATCGTTACGGGCGTGACCGGAACCGTTAAAGATGCCGTCGAAAGATACAAAAAAGGCGAATTCAAATCAACATCCGGTCCGAGTGTGGATTCAAAATCCGGTATGCCGCCCGGACAATGATAATGAACTTTTTTATGACCAACTTTGTAAATTATGAGTAACCCTCGAACATCCTTTGACAACCTCGTAGGTTGCTTTGCAACCTACGAGGTTGATCGAGGGGTGTTATATGAAAAAGAGGAGAGAGAGTGAATAAAGAGATTCTGGAAAACCACCAGCGGTATCTGGAACGTAAAAGGATATATCTGAAGTATGGCGTGGACGTGGATAAAGAACGAAAATTTATTCTCGATAACGCAAAACCGATTTCCGGCAATATTTTAGAAATTGGTACGGGAAAAGGGCATTTCGCGCTTACTCTGGCGGAAGATGGACACAAATTTACGAGCATTGATGTTTCCGAAGAAGAACAAAATATCGCGAAATTGAATCTAACATATTTCGGGCTTGAAAAATCGGTCAATTTTAAGATCGAGAACGCGGAACATTTGAGTTTTAAAAATAACAGTTTTGACATTATTTTTTCTATCAACACCGTTCATCATTTCAGCAAGCCCTACAAAGTTATGGATGAATCCGCGAGAATTCTTGCTACCGAAGGAAAGATCATCCTGAGCGATTTTAATAAAAAGGGGTTTGAAATACTCGATAAAGTTCACGCGTCCGAAGGCCAAACGCATGAAACGGCCGAACTCGGATTGAGTGAGATGGAAACGTATTTCAGTAACAACGGATTTAAAATAGATCGATCCGAAGGCGAATTCCAGCAAATTTTAACGATATATAAACGAACGGCATAAAATTATGATCATATCGATCGCGAGCGGAAAAGGCGGTACGGGGAAAACTACAGTCGCGGTAAATCTGGCGCTTTCCATAGAAAGCCCTGTACAGTTTTTAGACTGCGACGCGGAAGAACCCAACGCGCATATCTTTTTAAAACCCGAGATCAAAACCGTTAATAAAGTTTTTATTCCCGTTCCCGAAATTGATGAGGAAAAATGCACTTATTGCGGGAGATGCCGCGAAGTGTGCGCGTATAACGCTATCGCGGTGCTGAAAAAGGGCGCTGATAAAAAAGGAGGCGTTCTTGTTTTCCCGAATCTTTGTCACGGATGCGGGAGTTGTGCCTATTTCTGTCCGGAAAAGGCGATAAAAGAAGTGAATAAAGAAATAGGCGAGGTGGAAATAGGTGTTTGCGGAAAGATGCAGTTCGTCCACGGCAAACTGAATATCGGAGAAGCGATGGCTCCGCCGGTCATCAGACAAATAAAACAACATATTAATCCGACCCGTACGATCATTATCGACGCGCCTCCCGGCACGTCGTGTCCCGTGGTCGAAACCGTAAGACAAAGCGATTTTTGCGTGCTGGTTACCGAACCCACGCCGTTCGGATTAAATGATTTGATCTTGGCGGTTGAAGTGTTAAGAAAGCTTGGCATCCCGTTCGCGGCGGTAATAAATCGATCCGATCTGGGAAACACCGAAACCGATAAATATTGCGCCGAACAAAAAATTCCCATTCTTATGCGAATACCTTTCAAAAAAGAGATCGCGTCGGCATATTCCAAAGGAACCCCCATTATAAAAGAGTTCCCAGAATACAAAAATGAATTTAAACGGCTTTTTGAAAAAATAAATTCCTTAAACCACACTCCCAAAACAACCTCGTAGGTTGAACCTCGTAGGTTCAACCTACGAGGTTGTTTTG
>JADHWG010000014.1 GCA_016783605.1 Candidatus Omnitrophota bacterium
AGTATATCCCGCTGAAACTTACCGTGCCTGAAGATACTTGCTCGGTCAGAACCTCGGAGGGTTGTAAAGCCGTAGCCGCGCCGGCGGTGGCGGACAACGTAATTTGAGATGTTGAATCGCCGGTTATTATGTTGCCGTATTGGTCTTGAACCTCTACAGTCGGCTGAGGATTAAACGGCGCCGAAGCAATAGCGTCCATTGCCCCTGTTGGAACCGTGAAGCCGAGTTTACTCGCCGAATCCGTAGTTACGGTTATGTCACCGGTCGCGTCATCGGTCGCTATCGCGTGGGCGGCGGTTATGGTTCCGACTCCGGTATTGTTTAATGCCGGTTCAAACGTAACGCTTGAAGCGGAAGTTGTAGATAGATCGCCCTCGGTAAGGGTTCCGGTTACGCCCCAGGTTACTGTCGCGTTATTGAGGTACGCATCTCCCGAGGTGTAAGCAACGGCGTAAAGGGTTAAGGTATCATGATTGGCGATGAGAGAATCAGTTGTTATTTCGCTTCCCTCGCCGCCCGCCGCGTCTCGTATAAGAATATGGCCGTCTCCTGGAAGGTTTACGTCAAAGGTATTAGAAACGTCGTCTTCCATTGTATTGCCGCAAGAGTCCTTCGCGCCGGTTATGCTGATATGACACTCTCCGGCTACAGAAGACAGTAGTGTAGTAGTACCTTCCCAAAACGTAGGCTCGGCGTCCTGATAACCGTTGGTATAGCCCTCTCCGGTTTTAGCGACTATTGTAGCGGTGGTATACGGATCGCTGATGCCGTATTTTATCGTGGGGGCGGTTGCCGTGTCCATATCCTCGCTGAAGGTTATGGTAAAATCTGTTTCAGTTTCGGCGGGCACAGGGCTCACCGGATCTAAAACCACGCTTGAAACTGTCGGCAGTACGCTATCTAAGGTGGCGGTAATATCAAAGGCCGCGGTTTCACCGGCTAGGGTGAAGGTAATAACGAAAGTATCGGAGGTTTTGCTGGTATACATGGAGTATTTGTTCGTATTGGTGGCAGGAACCAGAGGGTCCGGCCATGTGCCGTAAGTTTCGGCATCTGACTTCCCTTGATCCGCAACACCTGTCGTATCGTAATAGATTTTAGTATTGGCATTATCCCCCCAAGCGGCAAGGACATATTCCGTACTGGCAGACAAACTCACGAGAGAGGAAAACTCACTTGTGTACCAACCAGAGGTTGACGCCGGAATCGACACCGCGTCTCCTGTTCCGTTATTTAAGCTAAGGTTGGAGTTATAAAGAGCGTATTTAGCCGCGTGAGCGGCACCCGCGTCATCGTTTCCCAGATAAGCGGTAATACTGCTTACGGTTTCTCCTGATGCGCCTTCCGTAAAAGCCGCGCCCTTGATCACGTTTTCCAAACTAATGGAACTCGCGCCTTGCGTATCATACCCGAACGTAGGGTCAACAATAACCGGATAAGCCGCGTTGTCCAGCCACTTCCGGTCGATGGTGATCGTAATAGTGCCACTCCCACGCTTCTGTCCCTCATCCTGAGAAACAGCCCCTTCGTCATCCTGAGCCGCAACCCCTTCGTCATCCTGAGTCGCAACCCCTTCGTCATCCTGAGGAGCAATCCCCCCGTCATCCTGAGGAGCAATCCCCCCGTCATCCTGAGGAGCTCTGCGACGAAGGACCCCACCCTTTTTCACCTTGCGGGTGGAATCCACTCCCACTTCACCACTCACCACCGAATGCTCTATCTTCAAAACCCCCCAAACCCAATCCCCATTTGCGTCTATGATTTTCGGCCGATACACATGAAACGCCTTCCCCGCCTTGTAATTACCCCCCTGCTTGCTTTCGTGATAGACCGCGTAGGAACCAACAACCTCCTCGGGACGCGCCGCGCCCTGAGCTATTTCTTCTTTACTGAGGGGGCCTTGATAGTAAAACACCAGCCCCTCCGTTTCTATCGGCAGACTAACCACGTTGGAATCGGGAATCTCCTTAAAAACAACTTCAAACTCAACACCACCGCTTTCGTTGATGACAAACGTCGAATCAACTTCTTCCCGGCTCTTTTTATAAAAACTGCTCCCTATCTCCGGTGAATCCCAATCTATTTTGCCCGCGTTCCGAGTTACAGATTTTTTCTCCCGTTTTATCTTATTATCCGGAAATTCCACGCTCAGCGAACTTTCTTCTCCCCATCGCTTTATCTTCGCGTGAGGTCTAAACTCCATAGTCTCAAAGTCCCCAATTTCAGTTTCGTCTTTTCCGAACATAATTTTGTATCGCTTTTTAAGATTGCGTTTTTCTTCTTCTGTCGGAGTGAACTCAATAACTACGGTTCCCGCGCCGCCTCTTGTCGCGCCAGAACCTCCGTTCGCGCTAATTACGCCGTCATAAGTCCGCACGGCTGTTTTGACATAAATCCGCCCGCCGCCGCCGGCACCGCCCGCGCCGTCAACGTATCCTAACCCGGATTCTTCCACTTCACTCCGTTCAGTGTCAGAATGACGAGAAAAACCGTCATCTCCCCCATCCGCCGTAATATTTCCCGACCCGTCCAAAACCCCCGTATCTATCAAAATGCTGCCGCCCGCGCCGCCGCCCGCGCCTGCCACGCCGTCCGCGCCGTCAACCGCGATATCCCCTATCACGGTGAGTTTCCCCGGAACAACAAATCTCACAGCGCCGCCACCCGCGCCGCCGGTCGCGCCGTCAACAACACCACCACCACCAGACCCAAAATCAACAGGGTCAAGAGAAGACCCATAACGTATCCCGCCGGAACCGGCATTATTGTCTCCCGCGCCGCCCGCGCCGCCATACCCCGCGCCGCCCGCGCCCGCGTCTTGATTTCCCGGCTTGCCTCTACCGACACCTTCGCCCGCCGCGCCGCCCGCGCCGCCGGAGAAACCCTTCCCGCTCGCCGAAATTAACGCGCCTTCCTCGACAACGAGATTGGTAGCGGCCACCGTCACAGCGACTCCCTGAACGGAAGAATCAATTGTAAGCGCCACGCCGGTTTGAATGGTGAGCGTCCCCGTAACTTCCATGTCCGAAGTCCACGTCGTGTCTTCCATAATAGTTACGTCGGTAGGACTGGCAAACCCAACTAAAACTTTGTCAGCCTGGAAGAATAACGAACACGTCACCAGAAACAAGGTCAGGACAAGCGTCCCGACAATGACACCCAGCGTCACTTTCCCTTGAAAGTCCGGCAGCCCAATTCTAATTTTTTTATTATAGGTCTTCATAATTTTACCTCTGGTTTATACCCTAAACTTTCGCGAAAAGCAGATTCTTCCACTCCGCTCAGAATGACGAACGTGGGAACTACCATCATCCTGAGCCACTCCCCACTTCGTCATCCTGAGGAGCGAAGCGACGAAGGACCCCACCCATTCCCACCTTGCGGTCGGCCCCCCACTCCCTCATTCCATTTCAATTCGCGAAGAACAGATCCTTCGCTACGCTCAGGATGACGAACAAGGGTAGCTCAGAATGACGAAATGAAAAAATCGTCATTCTGAGCCCACGCCCCCTTCGTCATCCTGAGCCCACACCCCACTCGTCATCCTGAGCCCACGCCCCACTCGTCATCCTGAGCCCGAAGGGCGAAGGACCCCACCCATTCCCACCTTGCGGTTGGAGTTCATCCCCACCCCCAAAAAAAAACGCCCATACAGTTTGCTTGGGCGTTTTTTTATTTCCGGCAGCCTGACAATCCCGCGTTTCACAGGACTCATAGCTTTGCGCCCTCACATTACTGTAAGTTTGCCTTTTTCGTTTTATACAAAGAACATCGTAATCACCCTTTAAGTATACATTAAAATGCCAAGCCTGGCAAGTGCCAGGCACTTTATGCCTGAAGTTAAGTCTACACACAGTTACGATCTGTCTCTTTTTATCCATTTTTTATTTCCGTTTGTAAAGCGGATTCTTTTAATTTTACACACATTCAAAGAAAAACAAACCTTCATCTTAAAGCTTACATAACTCTTTTAAACATAAGAACATTCATTTCTCTCACAAGAAACCGCTTCCAACAATTAACGCAAAAACCACACCTTTTTTCGAACATATTTTAATGCCCAAACCAACGCTTTTCAGTCCTCTCTTAACCCTATTTTAAGTAAAAAAACAAATAATAAAATTTATTCAGCTTTTTTATCTTTAACGCCCCCTTACGCCATTACCCCTCGTAATTCCGAGCCCCACCCCACTCGTCATCCTGAGCCCCACTCCCCCCTCGTCATCCTGAGCCCGAAGGGCGAAGGACCCCACCCATTTCCACCTTGCACATTTGCCCCCACTCCCACTCCCTCGTTCCATTTCCTTTCGCTAAGAACAGATCCTTCGCTACGCTCAGGATGACGAACAAGGGCAACTCAGAATGACGAGGTGGAAAATTCGTCATTCTGAGCCCGAAGGGCGAAGAATCTCACCCCGTAAACTCCTCATACAAATCCTTCCATCCGGGGTTCTCCTTTTCTATCAACGCGATCTTCTTCTTCCGAACCCACCCTTTAACCTGTTTCTCCCGCGTTATCGCGCTTAGAATATCACCAAAAACTTCATAATATACCAGCTTATTCACGTTATATTTTTTCGTAAACCCGGGAGCCAATTTGTTTTTGTGTATATACACTCTTTTAATCAAATCACTCGTTACCCCCGTATACAGCACCCTGTTGTAAGCGTTGGTCAATATGTAAATGTATCCTCTTTTTTCGTACATGCTTTTCCCTTTCGCTAAGAACAGATCCTTCCACTTCACTCCGTTCAGTGTCAGGATGACGAACAAGGGCAACTCAGAATGACGAGGTGAAAAAAATCGTCATCCTGAGCCCACTCCCCCCTCGTCATCCTGAGCCCACTCCCCACTCGTCATCCTGAGCCCGAAGGGCGAAGGACCCCACCCATTCCCACCTTGCGGTCGGCCCCCACTCCCCACTCGTCATCCTGAGGAGCTCTTGCGACGAAGGACCCCACTTCATTTCCACCTTGCACTTCCATCCACACTCCCTCATTCCATTTCAATTCGCTAAGAGCAGATTCTTCCACTTCACTCCGTTCAGTGTCAGAATGACGAGGTGGAAAACTCGTCATTCTGAGCTCCACTCCCACTCGTCATTCTGAGCCCGGAGGGCGAAGAATCTCATTCGCTACCCCATAAAAAGAAACATAACTCCCAATCCTAAAAAACACAAAAAAAGCAAAAATTTTGCTATCGCGGCGTTTTTCTTGGCTAAACGGATAAACTGATACGAACCGGGATTTACAAAGAAAAACACACAAAAGACCACAACAAGCGGCAAAATGAACGCGATATTGTAAAGACATAACAAACCGATCGCTCCGGCTTTTAGTTGTTCCGTCTTCAGAATATACAATATCGTGGGCAAATATATCTGTCCTGTACAGGTTAATTCCGTAATTGACACGATAAAAGCGGTGACCACTACGGCTCCCGCGATATATTTCAGCCGTATGTTTTTCGAAATTAAACGGGATATCCGTTCTTTCTGTTTTTCAGAGAGCTGAAGGATTATTTTGTCTTTTCGATTTCTTAGATAATTCACGCAATCCATCAAAGAAAGAAACGATAGTACAAACAATACCATCGCCGCCGTTGAATAGACAAAGGGTCCCAGTTTCTTCATGATTAAAAAACTGCTTACTCTTAAGACCCCAATCCCAATAAGAAAATATGTCAGAAAAGTTGCCGAAATAAACAAAAACCCTGCCGCCAAAACAATTCTTTTTTTCTTTCTAACTACAAATAAAGAAGTTACGAAAAAAATTATCGTGCCGAAAGCGCAAGGATTAATTCCATCCACCAGCCCCGCGATCGCGACAGGTAATATTTCGAAATTTTCAAACCTCCTTGAAATTTTGTTTTTCAACATTTGGTTATCGGCCCTTTTGAATTCTTCGTATAGCTGATCTCCTGAAAAAACTTCCTCTCTTCCGGATTCTTGGATACAAAGTTCAATTGCCGGATGATATTGATCCTTTTCCGTGAAATAACGAGTTCCTATGACAAAGGCGGGAAGGCTCAATATTTTATCTTCCCGGACATTCAATTTATTGCCCGCGTATTCATAAAACAGCACGGATTCAGGGTCTTCGACATAAAACGTTTTAACGGAAAATTTTGGATACTTTTTGCTGAGAAACGCGAGATATTTCTCCATTTGCCGGCATTTTCCACAATACTTTTTTGTGGAAAATAAGATCGTTTTTATTTCTTTTGGTTCGGTTTCGGATCTTTTTACATTTTCCCGGCTCTTTAGTGTTTCAAGGTCAAAGAAAGGGAGAGTTTTTCCTTTAGATGATTCCATCTTTTTTTCAAAACTGCCGGAAATTATTTCATCTTCTCTCATCAGCCCGTCATTAAACAAGATTACGGGCCCGGTAGAAGGTGTTTTTTTGAAACATTCTTCCGCGGACAGAAGAAGTTCAAAATAATTTGGCAAATTTGTGTCAAGTGTTACCATATTGATGTTGTATTTCGCGGCAACCGGCGTTATGTATTCTCTAACGCTCTTAACACATTCCTCACATTCGGTGTCTACAAAAACATAGATGTTAACCGTCCCCGCTTTAGTTTTAGCCGAGGGGGTGGCATTTTCTTCTTTTGCCGAGATGATATTCGCGTTTAGTTCGATCAGAACGCGGGGGGAAACCGGGTCATTTGAACATATATACACTCTTTTTTTATCTTCACCCTCTTCGCGTCCGGTAGAGTCATAGGTCATTTCAATATCTATACTCTGTTTTGGCGGAATGTTTTTAACAAAAGGTTTCGTTTTTATGCACTTACAGGCGGCGCGTATTCCTTCAATGAACAATTCTCCTTCTCCTGTATTTTTTATCAAAAAAGTTTTTTTCGCCGTCATCCCCGACGGGATATCTCCAATATCCCATTTGTATTCATCAATTTCAATTTTCCCATTTTTAGCTTCATTCCCTTGAAGCGAACCTATTTCTTCCGCGCCCCCGCGGACAGCGGTTCCCAAGAATACAACCCAAATCAACATTCCTAATAAAAATTTCTTTGTTCTCATTTTTTCCGTTCCGTCACACTCCAAACAGATTCTTCGTCGCAAGCTCCTCAGAATGACGAACGTGGGAACTACCGTCATCCTGAGCCCACTCCCCCCTCGTCATCCTGAGGAGCGAAGCGACGAAGGACCCCACCCATTTCCACCTTGCACATTCGCCCCCGCTCCCTCATTCCATTTCAATTCGTTAAGAGCAGATTCTTCCACTTCACTCCGTTCAGTGTCAGAATGACGAGGGGAAAAAAATCGTCATCCTGAGGAGCGAAGCGACGAAGGACCCCACCCATTTCACACCTTGCACATTCGCTCCCCCACTCCCTCAATCCAAAAACTTCGTCAACTCATCAACATCGCGCGGCTCTGCCGCGATGGTATTATCCTTGCTACTCACCAGAAACATAACCGGCGTGCTTAATACCGCGTAATCATTAGCAACAGGACCATTTATTCCCCCTTCAACGCTAAGATGTTTCCATCCGGGGAAATTAGCTATCTCTTTTTCCCACGCGCGCGTTTCTGTTTCGGTTTCATCCAAACTGACAGCGGCAATATCAATTTTTTCTTTGTTTTCCGGATGATTTTGCCATTGCTTAAGTTCTTTCGCCAAGTTCCGGCAAGACACACAGTCACTTGACCAGAACAAAAGCAGTTTATGCGCCGTGGCCCCCTTCCATTTATGAAATTCGAAATTGTTACCTTCGTTATCACTCGCGGCAAAATCGGGAGATACGGCTCCGGGAAATAACCTTTTCATCCCTTCCAACCGTTTAATTATTTGTTGTTTTTTTTCCGCGTGACAATTCGGATTATTGATATGTTTTTCCAGAACTCTCATTCCTTCCGGGATACCGTAGGTTTCGTACCCTTTGTAAAAATAATCCACCATCCACCCGTAGACCTTGGGATTGCCTCGAGACGCCTTTTCACAGGCAACGCGCCCGGCCTCGGCAAAAAGTTCGCTACGGGATTTTTCCGTTACGGCTTGCATAGAAAATAACCTCACATAACCATTCATCAGCATGGATAGTTCACGAGAACGTAGAATCAGAGGATCGTTAAAATCAATTCCTTCGAAATAGTTTTGTATAAGCCTCGCGTGCTGTTCATCCGGAGTACCGCCCCATTTCATCTTCGGGATATGCTGAAACCGAAACAATCGGCTCACATAAAGGTTTTGATACTTTTTGGATTGAGCGTTCACCCAAGCGTTATATTCCACTCTACGCTCTTCAAATTCTTTAACCGCCCGCGCGTAAAACTTTGATTTCGGACGGTCGTAGGTTAATAAAAGTTGTTTAAGAAAATCTACAGGCGCGCGGCGCGCGCGGTTTTCTTTCATAAAAGTGCTGTAAGCGGTATTTTCGGTTTCTTTGGCGTCGAATTTGGTCTTTTCGGAATTGTTAATATACGGCGGGTCAATAGATAGCTCAATGTTCTGTTTGTTGATAAAAATGTTTCTCTCCGACGGGTAAGGGTGGTCAGTCTTTTTGCCGCGATAGTCAAGCCTAAGCAGAAACTCTCCCGGCACATATTTAACGGGTATTTTAAGAACCGCGGTCTCGCCGTCCTTGACATCCTCAACCACGTCAATAGCGGCATCGGTTTTTATTCCGTCAAAAGGCGTTACGGAAATTTTCGAGCTGTATACCCCCTGCAAATGAACGGTAAGAAGCCGCACTTCTGCGCTTTCATCATCCGCGAATAAACAACGCCCGGGCAAAACAACACCTGCTATCACACACATCCAAGCCGCAACCGCCAAAAGTTTGCGAATCATTCTTCCAATCCTCTTCATTTGTTCCATAAACCGGATCCTCCCACTTCGCTACGTTCAAATCCCGCCCCCCTCGTCATCCTGAGCCCACTCCCCCCTCGTCATCCTGAGCCCGAAGGGCGAAGGACCCCACCCATTTCCACCTTGCACATTCGCTCCCCACTCCCCCCATTCCATTTCAATTCGTTAAGAACAGATCCTTCGCTACGCTCAGGATGACGAACGTGGGTAGCTCAGAATGACGAGGTGAAAAAAATCGTCATCCTGAGGAGCTCCCCCACTCGTCATCCTGAGCCCACTCCCCACTCGTCATCCTGAGGAGCTCTTGCGACGAAGGACCCCACCCATTTCCACCTTGCACGTTCGCCCCCCCACTCCCCCCCCGTCATTCTGAGGAGCTCCTTTTTTTTCGTCATTCTGAGGAGCTTGCGACGAAGAATCCCATTCATTTCCACCTTGCACTTCCATCCCGCACTCAAGCACACTTCATCTTTGTGAACGCAATACAAATTTTTTATATCCATCCGTAACAAAAACCAAATTCCACCACCATTTTAAAAATTGATTCTTAATCATTTTTTTTCTTATTCTGTGTGTCTTGTAATGTTTCATTACTCCAAGATAGGAGTTCATACTACTTACAAACTGATTCTCTTCTTCATTGGTTGGTCTGCGATTCAAAATAACTTTGTTTTGTTTTCGCATCGCATGGTAAAAACTGCCTTTAGTGCGGTTGGAAATATATGTACGGTAAGGTTTTATTACCGCGCCGAGAAATAAAAATCCTGTCTTGTAATGTTTTATTTTTGTTTTGTCGGGATGCAAAATAAGTTTTTCATTTGCTTTTAAATAGCCTGTAATCTTCGGCAAAGCGTCTAAAAGATAACCTTTATCAGGATGAATAACAAAAAAATCATCTACATAGCGACCATAGTATCTAAACGCCATAACTTTCTTCATCCAATGGTCAAAATCATTCAAAAAAACATTGCCAAAAAGCTGGCTGGTAAGATTGCCGATTGGTAAACCGCAACCTTCCGAAGTATGAAACAAACTTTTATTAGCGGGAAGCCCATCCCAATCGGAACGCGAGCCTTTAATCCTGCAATTATCGGCAGGATTACGAAATATGGTTTTTTTCAATAGAAAATCAACCATGCCGGTATCAAATGGTATCTTCTTGTTCAATAAGGCGCATTTTTGATATTCTGTTCGCAATACGCCGTTCACTTTGTTGTACAACAATTCTCTGTTGATGCTCATGAAATAACCTGAAATATCCATTTGCATGATGTAACACTCTTTTTTATAGTTTTGAGAACAAGAACGTAAAAACTTTGCCGCTCTTTGAATCCCGGCACTTGTTCCTTTGCCTTTACGACACGAATAGCAGTCGTAAATAAAGTATTTTTCAATTATTGGGCTGAGATATTGGAATAAAAGGTGATGTACCACTCTATCCCTAAAATCCGCCGCGAATATTTCGCGTTTTACAGGTTTGTTCACAATAAACGCCATTTCACACAAAGGTTTGTACACGCGCGTTTCTATCTCATTGGACACCTTAAAAATTTCACGTTCAAAATTCAATTCGAATTTCAATTGATTGATGGTGTTTCTTTTATTTCGACGCGCGTTGTAGTAGCCCCGAAACAAATCGGTAACTAATCGCGTATTATCCATTGCCGGTTACCTTTGTTTTATCATACGTCACGCCTTTATTTATTGATTTTTTCCAACCGCTAAGCTGTTTACTTACGTTTTCTATCAGCATGTTGAGAGAGATCATTCTCTTGATGCTTATTTGCCGTAAATCATGCAATAACCGTATAAGCAAGCGCACCGCTTCTGTATTCTCCATACACCGATCTATATGGATTTTTTTCTCTCGTCTCGAATTGACTTTATAGATTTGCAGTAACAATTCAAGAGTTTCATTTTTCAGTTTTTCTCCAAGAGTATATTTGTATTCGCGTGACAAACCGGTTGTCGTCTTACAAATTTCTATCAACAGATCATACGCCTTTTTAAAAACGGGTAAAGTGTTATACAATGCCATAATTTGCTATTTTACCGCCCTCTCGTCGTTCTGCACCCACCCTCCGTCATTCTGAGCCCGAAGGGCGAAGAACCCCACCCTTTTTCACCTTGCGGGTGGCCCCCCACTCCCACCTCGTCATTCTGAGGAGGTACGACGAAGAATCCCATTCGTTAAGAACAGATCCTTCACTCCGCTCAGAGCCTGCCCTGAGCTTGTCGAAGGGATGACGAGCGTGGAGCTGGATAACGAGCGTAGAGCAGAATGACGAACAAGAGCGCACAGGATGACGAGCGTAGAGCTGGATGCGAGCGTGGCGCGTCATTCCACCCCACTCATTTCCACTCCCACCGTCGGCATCCTCAGGAGCCCCCCTTTTTTTCGTCATTCTGAGGAGCTTCATTTTTTTCGTCATCCTGAGGAGCTTGCGACGAAGGACCCCATCCTTTTCCACCTTGCACGTTGTCCCCCACTCCCTCATCCTTTTCCACCTTGCACGTTGCAACACGGGCACATGCAATGTGCCCCTACATCCCACATCCCCCGCGTGTTTCAACTCCACGGTGGTGAAAATTTTGGCAGTATTGTTTCATAGTCGCTGAGGCAACGCACACTAAAGCCGTTGGCCTTATTGTTGTTATTCACGTTGCTGTTCGTGCTGTTGAAGTTCAGTTTGTACCCGTTGGTAGTACTGTTCTGGGTGCTGCTCCAGTAGTTGCCGTTGACACCTCTGTTGTTCAGCGCACCATCGCTGTTGTCGAGATAGCCAGCAGCATACCAGCCAATAAGTTGCCACTTTACATGTGAATACAAGCAGCTAAGCATGTATTCATCTTTTTTTTGCTTTCGGAAATCGATATTCATTCCTAAAGCGGGCAACCCGACTATAATCCGCGCTCTAACCGAAACCGATAGTCTCGGTTACTCCGGCGTTTCCCATCCCTGCCAAATCTTTTTGTAATCGCGTAACAAACTGCATAGTTTCTATAAGAGTATTGTTTGCAACTTGGTAAGTCCGCAGCTTTTGAATAATCTCAATTTCTTTTACATCTAAACGTTTTGCATGTTCCCTTTTTTCGTCATTCTGAGGAGCTCCCCCACTCGTCATCCTGAGCCCACTCCCCCTCGTCATCCTGAGCCCGAAGGGCGAAGGACCCCACCCATTTCCACCTTGCACATTCGCCCCCACTCCCCCCACCTGCTTTTGCCAGTTTTCGTAACTGCCGTTAGCGGTCATTCCCGATATGATAACTTTTTTTTCACCTTCATCGCTGATGCCATAGCCCTTTTCTAATGCTTTTTTCTTCACTTTTGTCAAGCTTTGCTCGGGAAAACCGCAGTAGTAGACATATTCATTCACCTTTTTTACCCACTTTTTGCGCACTTTGTAAGAAAAAAGAGACGTTACCATAAACATCGCGGAGCGATTATACGCCCGAAAAAACATCCCTTCTTTCAACAAATAAACGGCATTTTTATTCCTCAATTCCTGCTCTATTATTTCCCTTACGGTCATTAGCATTCCTCTCTTTTTCCAAAAAAAATCGACCCGCTTCGCGGGACATCTCAAATAATCAAATTGTCAATCGCTGAGGCAACGCACACTAAAGCCGTTGGCCTTACTGCTGTTATACACGTTGCTGCTCGTGCTGGCGAAGTACAGTATGTACCCGTAGGTAGTACTGCTCTGGGTGCTGCTCCAGTAGTGGCCGTAGACACCTCTGCTGTACAGCGCACCATCGCTGTCGTCGAGATAGCCAGCAGCATGTAACACTAAATCAGAGCCGAATGCCCAACTCCAAGTGGTTCCGACATCGACATTAGTATATTCACCGCTGGTTGGCAGGCGCCAGCCCGCGCCAAGTAGTAGCGCGCAGGGATCAAGAGCTGGATTCCAATTAGAAGCATTACTACCTGAATCAGTATAACTTTCACTTTCGTTAATGGAAGTGATAGTCCATGCCGGAGACGGCCCGACAGCGTATCCTTGTTTTCGGTTAAACTGCCAATACCAACCCGCGGAAGCGGCAGTAGCATCATCAACCGCGGTTGCCTGCTGGGTCGCGCCGAGGTTTCGGGTGATCCAGCACTTTTCAGCTCCCGAAATGGATGTGACTACGGTTCCGTACGTAATGTCTACCGTGACAGGCGAAATACCATCGCCGGCGGTGTGGCTAACAGTGATAGGGTCTCCGGGGGCCCACACATACTCGCCCGCCGTAAGCGTTACCGTCAAGGTCTGCTCTCCTTCGGCCGTGGTAGAGCTTGGCGCGGTAAATTGCAGATCAAACGTCTGTCCCGCCGCCGCGGTTAAACTTGCAAGTTCGATTCCACTGCCTACGTTGGTAATAGCGTCCGACCAACTGCCCGAGGCGTCGTGTTTTAGCACAAAAATGTCCGCCCCCGCACCGGCACCCGGACTCAAGGAGGCACCAGTCACCTTGATATAGACTGTTGACGTCACATCACCCTCGTTGGTCGCGGTAAAGGTGTCACCTGTTGTCGTCCTCGCGAGACTCATCCCCACTGTCCCTATTGCCCACGGACCGCCGGTAATCGACACCGCCCGCCCCGCGTAAGCCGTGGCAGAGACTGCGAAAACAAAGACCAACCCCGTCAATCCCATTTTTATTACCCTATTGAACAGCTTCATGATAACACCCCCGCGTTAATTTTTCGTTAAGAACAGATCCTTCCACTTCACTCCGTTCAGTGTCAGGATGACGAGGTGAAAAAAATCGTCATCCTGAGGAGCGAAGCGACGAAGGACCCCACCCATTTCCACCTTGCACTTCCATCCCCACTCCCTCATTCCATTTCAATTCGCTAAGAACAGATCCTTCGCTACGCTCAGGATGACGAACGTGGGTGGCTCAGAATGACGAGGTGAAAACCTCGTCATCCTGAGCCCACACCCCTCGTCATCCTGAGCCCACACCCCTCGTCATCCTGAGCCCACACCCCTCGTCATCCTGAGCCCGGAGGGCGAAGGACCTCATTCCTCCAACCCGCCCACATAAGCCGTTCCGTCATCATTCTCAATCTTTACAACATCTTTAGTGCCAATACCCGTACATTCAACCATGTCACCGACAGTAACTTCATACCAAACCGTATCGTCGGTTATTTCGCTTACTTTCGCCTTTATCTCCCGGCCTGTTTTCGTATATATGGTCTCTGCGTATCCGCTTATTGCCGCCGAGACAACCAAAAACAATATCAGAACGGCACAAGTCAATTTCTTCATTTTATTCCTCCCGCGTAACATCTATTTCAAGATTGGGTTCTGCCGGCAAAGTGGAAATTCTTAACCCGATCTGCACCGCCAGCACAAACATATCTCCCGGAGCGTCTTTCTTACTTTTCACCTCGATCACTCCCTGATATTTTTTATCCCCGTATTTTTCCATATTCGGCACGTTTATGTAAAGCTCCATTTTTCCGGTACTGTTGCCCTGTATGGATATTTCTTTCGTTTCGGGAGTCACCCAAGACGTATCGGGAATATCCTGAAACCCCGGTTTCAACCGGCCGTTCCCCGTAACCGCGGACAAAACGTTTACGGTATACGTGTGACTGCCTGGATCTTTGTTCTGTATTCTGAGAATCATTTCGTCTCCGCCCAGATCCGATGCCGTCACTTTTTCACCCAACGGACAATTAGTTACAATAACGTCCACAGGATCAACTTCCATTCCCAAACCAAAACTCGGTACGGAAGAAAGTAAATATATCACCGTGAATAACGCGCACAAACCCTTCTTCATTTCTCCACCTCTTTCTGCTAATTCAATGTTCATTAAAAACAAATTCTCCCGCTTCACTCCACCCCTCGTCATCCTGAGCCCGAAGGGCGAAGGACCCCATCCATTCCCACCTTGCACTTCCATCCCCACTCCCTCATTCCATTTCCATTCGCTAAGAACAGATCCTTCCACTTCACTCCGTTCAGTGTCAGGATGACGAGGTGGAGAGGAACTCAGGATGACGAGGTGGGAGCTACCGTCATCCTGAGCCCGCTCCACCCCCTCGTCATCCTGAGCCCGAAGGGCGAAGGACCCCATCCATTTCCACCTTGCACGTTCGCTACCCCCACTCTCCTCTTTCTCGTCATCCTGAGGAGCTCTTGCGACGAAGGATCTCATTCCCACCTTGCGATTGAACACTACCACTCCATTCTAACCCCTGCACCTTGACCTGCAATGCGTGCCTTGACAACATCCGCCTGTTGTGCTACACTCACTCAGTCAGTTATTAAGCAACTGAGAAAAACACTCCATAACCTGATTCGACCTACGAGGTAAAAAAATGTCCGAATATCTTATCCCCATATCCATTGAACCGTTAAAAGAAGGCGGATACTTGGCCGCCAGTTCTTTTCTCCAGGGGCTTATCGCCCAAGGCCGCACTATTGCCGAAACAATAGAAATAGCTGAAGATGTTGCCCATAAAATTATCGAATCGCGCATTGAACATAACGAACCTATACCCAAAAACTTAATTTCCGCCCAAGCACCGCGGATCAAATTTGACATAAAAGTACCCGTCTCCCCGGAAATATAACCTTTATTTCCAAAGATATTTTCCGAACAACCCTGTTTGTTAATCACATATTCTATTCTCATCGTCCTCATCCCTTTGAAGTTTCATGCAACACGATACACGTTACAAGTTACACGTTATTCCACTATCAAAGACCCGCCTTTACCGGGGTCAAATCCTTCGCCGCCTTTAACGCATATCGTTCCTTTTATTCCTCCACTCGCGGCTTTGAGATGAATTCTTCCGCCGCCTCCGCCACCTCCCGTTAGGCCGCCGTAACCGCCTTCGGCGGTTATCACGGCTTTATCGCTAAAAAACTCGTCAGCCGTTAAGTATACGCTTCCGCCCGCGCCGCCCGCGGATTCATATTCGGTTTCATTACCGAACATTTTTCTGTCTTCTCCGTTGGCGGTAAGGTATCCGTTAATTTCAAAATCGCCGCGCGCTTTAAGTGTGATGCTTCCGCCGCCGGCTCCGCCCGCGGCATACCATCCGCCACTTCCGCCGGAACCCAGATCGCTCGGCGCTCTTTTCGCGCCGTATCTTTCCATGTCTATGTCCGCGTCTTCTTTTTGCGTCTTGGCACGGCCGCCTTTACCTCCGTAAGACCCGCCTAAAGCGCCCATATCGAGATATTTTCCGGCGCCTCGGCCTTTCGCGTCTGCACGGATGTTTCCGCCGGCGTATCCTTTTTCATCAGCCGTTATTACGCCTTCCGGTTTTATCGTAATGTTCTCGGCGGAGAAATTTAGTACGTATGCCTTGACGTCTTCGTTTTCTCTGTGCGTCAATATGCCGCCTCTTTCCACCATAAGATCTCCCACGATCGACTGCGGGTTATTGTTTGCCTGGATAAGTTCCCCGCCTTTACGAACGACTATGTCTCCTGAAGCGGGGTTTATGTTGTGAATAAGAATGAGTTTGGACGTATGCTCGCCCGTGCCGTCACCGATTATGAGTTTTTTGAAACTGATGCCGCCGGAAGTTTTAATTGTTTCGTTGCCGGCGATGGTTACAACCGCGGAAAGATCTTGATACGCTCTTTCTTCGGCGATAATTTCTTCCGCCGTCGCGGGAGCCTCTTCGCCTTCCGAGAGAGAGACCAGCCCTTCATACGGTTCAACCGTGAACGCGCCGTCCGACAAATCATATATTTTGCTTTCGTTCGCGTCGGAAATCTTGATCACGAGATCGTCCGCCTCTAAATCGCTTGGTATCGTCCACGCGTAAATTCCGCTGTTTTCTGTTTTTGTAATTTTTGTGAATGTTTTTAGACTGGATTTTTTTGCGTATTCAAGGGTTACCGGATAGAAAAAATCGTATTCCAGCGCGGACCACATAATGTCTTTCCTGGTTCCCGCCTGCCAAGTTTCGCCGCCATTGGGCACTATCATGGTGATAATCCCGGGGGCGTAATCCAGTTCCAAAAGTTCCAGTTCTGATTCCTGTATTCCGCGTTCAAATCTTACTTTCGCTTTAGGCTGTTTCCCCGTCTTGAAATCTTCGAGTGAAACGTAGTAATATGTGTCCGCGTCGCAGTCTTTTTTATACGTTAGTCCGTTATCCGCCGAAACGTCCACGGAAATTTCATCGCCTTCCCATGCCACGACGAGTATACGTATATCAAACGCCTCCAATAGAGGCGAGGTTACGTATTGCCCGTTATCGTATCCGTCCAAAAGTACGACGTTTCCAAGCGCATTCAAACCTACCTTCTCAAAAGACGGCGTTATCGCCTCTTCCTGTTTGGGCTCATCGCTTGTGTCGGGTTCGGGCACAACTTCTACAAATTCCTTAAGCCATCCGCCGTTTTCATCCTGTTCACTAAAAACATCTTCAACGCGCGAGGCGTCTTTCGCGTCCACATTTCCGTAATACATATAGATGCTGACCCCGGCGGCGGGTATCTCGGGCACTTTTACCCAGATCTTCGCGGTACGCGCCGGGCTCACGCCCGTCATCGTCTCACGATAATAGGCGAGTATCGTTTCCCCGTCCGCCGCGGTAAACCGGATATCTTCCAGACCTTTCAGCGTATTGCCCAGACAATTGACGTCGTAGTCTTCCGCTTCGAGCGTCTCTCCGACCGCGATATCGACTTGATAGTTATACAGCGTCCGTGAGGAGCCGGTAATGTGAATTTTTTTTCTGTATTTGAGTCCCGAAAGCTGAGGTTCTCCGAATGTAGCGACAATACCGCTTGTATCCGCATAGGAAATCTTAACCTCGCTCAAGGTGCTTCCCGTGCCAAGCTGTGCGCGCCACTTCAGGCGGTCGCCTTTCGTGAATCCTGCCTTGAGCGGCACACCGTTAATCACTTTGTAATAGTGACTTCCCCCGTCAACGCTTACTTCAAGCGTAACCTCGCCGGTAAACACCCAGTTGGCGGTTATCTCTTCTACGAGCCCGTCCGTTGGCACACTCTTATAAACGACATAGGTGGACCCTGAAATCGCGGGCAAAGAAAAGTCCCCGTTTCCGTCAGCTCGCCAAAAAATAGACGATGTATACGTTTTTATCTCCGCCTCCGCCGAAATCGGCCACGCCTGAACAAAAGCGAAAACCAAGATTATCAGTCCCATTTTTATTTTTCCTCTGAGCGTCTTCATAACTCTCACCTCTGTTTAGTTCGTCAATTCGTCAGTTTTCCGATTTTTCCACTTCACGTCTCTTTCTCTCTCGATCCAATCTTTTTGTCGTAGCGCGATAGTATGACACTAAATCCGCGCGATACTTCGCTTCCAGATCCTGTTTAAGCGCGTCTTCTCTCTCCTGAAACATATCTTCCACTTTCCCTTCCACTTTTTGACTCGCTGCGAAATAGTAGTATGTGACCGCGCTTAAAGCGATGATCACTGCCGCGCCCGTCACAATAAAGACCTTCTGAAACCGGCTTCGCAGAATCATCCTTTTTCCCGTCAGGTTTTCCGCCTTATTCTCTTTTTCGAATTCATCTTTAATCCGCCGGACAAATTCCGCCGACCCGATAATCCCGCTTCTCTGCACTTTTTTATCCAACGCTTTTAGATCCGAAGGCTCGGCTTCATCTACGAATCTTTTGTACAACCTCACCTGTTCGCCGGGAATAACGGAAAACTTCTCCAACACTTCCTTCGCGTCCCCTTTCGCCTCCAAATAATGCGAATAACTCGACCACCGGTAGTCTTCGGCTTTGGAGCCGGCGTTTAATTTCTCGGGAACAAGATGAATATAGCGCGTCAATTCCGTCAAGTAGGTATCTTTTTCAACAACTGCCGCCTTAAACCGTCCTTTAAAAAGATGTCCGCTTCTTTCGTAGCGGCGGTTGTAATATTTTGTGTATGTCGAATTCATCGCGTGCATAATTTCCGAAATCGTCGTTTCCGGCACAAGTTCGAGCAAAAGATGGATGAATTCCGGCATAAGCACGTATGAAAAAAGTTTGAAGCCGTATTTTTCCTTGTATCTGGAGAGTAAGTCCACGTACGCGTCTTTATCCGCGTCGGCGCGAAAAAGCAAATTCACCTGACTACCGTACGCGGTAACCAAGTACACCCCCTGCTCAATGTGTATTCTCGGAAGTCTTGCCATCTCTACATCTCCTTCTTATCAATCCCGCGGGACCACATCTCATGTGCCCAATCAAAAGTCACACACCAACCCGTAGGGGCACATTGCATGTGCCCCACAAAAAAAAACGCCCGGTAACTTACACGGGCGTTTTTAAATTCTCTCGGCAACCAGACAATCCCGAATTCCCCCGGGACTCACGGCTTTGCGCCCTTACATCACTGCAAGTTTGCCATTTTCTTTTTATACATGTCAAAGGTCTCTTTCCTGCCACTCCTAAAGTATACACCATATGGGGAAGCCTGGCAAGTGCCAGGCACTCGCCGTTTGAATCTTTCCGATTTTCAGCACCCTCATTAGTAAATACACCACCGTGGATTTTGCACTCCTTGTGCAACTCCCGTTCCCAAATTTCACCATGAACCAAATTGCTTCCTGCTACCTGTCGAATTTATGCAACTCCTTTAAATATAAAGAGTGCCAGTCATACCCCACAGCTAATTTTTCTCAATTTTTACAGTTCCCTTTACCCCTTTTCGCCCGACAATAACCTTCAACTTCTCTACATCTATTCCCCCAAAAACATCCCCACCGTGACACTCCACAACTTTATTTACCTTTTTTCTTTCTAATCCCCACGTCCCCTCTTACCCATACGGCCACATTGCCCGCACCCCAATTCAATCTCCACATATCCAAAATCCTACGGCCACATCACATGCGCCCTCCCAATTCAATCCCCACGTACCCATTCACCCGTACGACCACATTGCATGTGCCCGACTTCAATCCCCACGTACCCATTCACCCGTACGACCACATTGCATGTGCCCCCAATTCAATCTCCACGTATCCCCTTTACCCGTAGGGGCACATTGCATGTGCCCAAATTCAATATCCACGTATCCCCTTACCCGTAGGGGCACATTGCATGTGCCCTAATAACACCTATCGATATAAAATTCAAAAAATTTTCCTCTGCCAACGTAATCGTAAGACATCAAGAGTATACACAACCATTCCACCCCTGACAAGTGCCAGGCACCTTTTTCCATAACTCCTCTATTCCCCCCTTCACAACACACTACCACCATATACACCAACACACCAACCCGTAGGGGCACATTGCATGTGCCCACGAGGTTACCCGCAACCTTGTAATAACGGGCACATGCAATATGCCCCTACGAGATAAAATTCAAGGTTGCCATTCCCAAATTTTCAAATATCAAACCCTTCTCTCCCACTTCCTTCGTCCTCAATGAATAATATGCGCTCACATCTCTCGAAATCCCCCTAACCCCCTTTGCTAAAGGGGGAACTGAAACCCCTCCGCTCTTCCCCCCCTTAGAAAAAGGGGGCCGGGGGGATTTTAACCACCTATTCAACCTCCCGTCTCCTCCGTTCCCGATCCAGCCTCTTCGTCGTCGCGCGATAATACGACACCAGATCCGCCCGGTATTTCGTTTCCAAATCTTGTTTAAGCGCCGCCTCTCTCTCCTGAAACATGTCTTCCACTTTGTCTTCCACTTTTCGGCTCGCCGTGTAGTAGTAATATGTAACCGCGCTTAAAGCGACGATCACGGCTGTGCCGGTTATAATAAAGACCTTCTGGAACCGGCTTCTAAGAACCAACCTTTTCTTCGTCACCTTTTCCGTCCGGTTCTCTTTCTCAAATTCGCCCCTAATTTGCTCAATGAACTCCGCCGACCCGATGATCCCGCTTTTCTGCACCATTTTGTCCAGCGCTTTCAGATCCGAATCTTTGGCTTCTTCAACAAACCTTTTGTACAACCTCACCTGTTCTTCAGGAATAACGGAAAACTTCTCCAACACTTCTTTCGCGTTCCCTTTCGCCTCCAGATAATGCGAATAACTCGACCACGCGTAATCTTCGGCTTTGAATCCCGGATTTCCGATACCGGGAGCAAGATGAATGTAACGCGTCAAATCCGCCAAATATGTGTCTTTCTCAACAACCGCCGCCTTGAACCTCCCCTTGAAAAGATGACCGCTTCTCTTGTAGCGGCCGTTGTAATATTTCGTATAAGTCGAATTGACAGCGTGCATAACTTCCGAGATCGTAGTTTCAGCCATAAGTTCGAGCAGAAGATGTATGAGAGACGGCATAAGCACGTATGAAAAAAGCTTAAACCCGTATCGCTCTTTGTATTTGGTCAACAGATCCACATAAGCATCCCGGTCAGGATCGCCGCGAAAAAGCACATCCTCCTGCCCGCCGCGCGTGGTGACCATATACAACCCCTGCTCAACATGTATTCTCGGAAGTCTCGGCATCTCCAACTCTCCTTTTTTTCAAAATTCTAACCAAAATTCCACCTCGTAGATGGAATCCCTAAATCCCTCTACCAACCCCCAATAACCAAAAAAAAACGCCCATGCAAGTTGCACGAGCGTTCTTATATTCTCTCGGCAACCAGACAATCCCGATTTTCCCGGGACTCACGGCTTTGCGCCCTTACATCGCTGTAAGTTTGCCATTTTCGTTTTGTGTATGTCAAAGTACGTTTTTCTACTACCCCTAAAGTATACATCATATAGGGAAGCATGGCAAGTGCCTGGCACCTGCCGTCCGTTTTTCCCGGTTTTTCAAGCATTGAACCAACAATAGCATCACCGGGAATTTCACACCGAAAATGTAATTCCCGTTCCAACGATTTCCCATGAACCAAATTACCCACTGCTACCTGTCGAATTTATGTAACTCCTTTAAGCATAAAGAGTGCCAGGCACGTCCCAGAGCTGATCCCAACCAATTTCCCCTGTTTTCTCTGCCCATTTTTGCCTGACAATTACATACAATTCCCACCCATTCATCCATCAAAGAACCGCCAAAAAAGTCACTTCACAACTTTATCTACCTTTTTTATCTTTAATGTCCGTAGTGCCACAATCCGGACAACAAATTCGGCGTTAATTTGAAATACGTAGGGGCACGGCATGCCGTGCCCTTTCTGTCACACAAATCACCGACTCCATGAGGGCACGGCGTGCCGTGCCCCTACGAGATTAAACTGACCAAAAATCTGTAACGCATAACTTGCTAAGCAAAACGCCACACAATACCTATCACTAAGAGTATACCCAACCACATCAAGCCTGGCAAGTGCCAGGCACTTTTTTATTTTTCGTGCTCAAACTTCGCCTAAAACCAAAAATCTCAATTTCACCTCCCCTCCCACCCAAACAACCTCGTAGGTTGTTTTCATTGCATTGTTATCCGCGACAAACACAACAACCTCGTAGGGGCACGGCATGCCGTGCCCTTTATCACACGAAACACCGATTCCATAGCGAAGCAATTTGATCAAGATTTGTATGTTTTGAATTTTACGGGTAAAATAGGGACATTTTTTGCAAGGACTTTTTGTATAAATTTTACACTTTTTGGCACGACTTTTATGGGCTGGAGGAGACATCAGACTCATTTTTCATAAAATCTCCGACTAAATACAACGGATACCGATGAACCTTGTTAATGGGATCGATGAAAAGATTATTCGCGCTAAAAATCGTTCTGTATTTTGACTTATATTTTCGAGCAAAAACCTTTATGCTCTTTGCCTGGGTTACCCCCCCCGATTTTATTTCTATCGGCAAAATCTCTCCATTTATTTCTCTTAAGAATTCTACCTCAGCCGATCCTTCTTTCCAGCAATACAGCTCCTTTCCGCTTGAACAAAGAAATTCTTGAGCGGCAAAATTTTCCGCGAAGTAACCTTTGTAAGAACCGTATCCATAGTCCATAATAGATTTTGGAGGTAAACCACTCAAAGCTCCCAATAGACCGACATCAAAAACATATAGCTTGAAACTGTTTTCCGTAGTATGCGCGGAAAAAGGAAGTAGTCCGCTATTGACCATCCGCACTTTTATAACAAGACCGGCGGAAACCAGCCAATCAATGCTCCCGGCTAATTTTGAATACCTTTGAATTCCGGGGATAACCCCTTTAAACTTAAACTTGCCCGCGGAACCGTCTTGCTCCTTAGCTAATTGCGCGGGAATGTTCTGCCATAATCTTTCAACATGCATCGCGTTTTGTTTACCGGAATGTTTTGCTATGTCAGCGATATACGCCAATAATAAATTATCCTGTTTTTCTCTCGTTTTTTCTAGAGCAATAAATACATCATCCTTGTATTCTTTAAACGTGCTAACAATTTCCGGAAGGCCTCCTGTTACAAAATATATTTTTAATTGTTCCCAAAGGCGAATATGAACGATCTGGGGAATTATCTCGGTTTTCTTGCGATCTTGGAGAAATTCAAATGATTTTATCTCACCGATCCCTTCCAAAAACTCCTCAAATGACAAGGGAAACATATTTAAAAATTCAACTTTCCCGACAGGAAAAGATTCATCGGATAACTGGATCCCCAGCAACGAACCGGCCGCGCAAATGGCTAGTTTCGGCAATTCTTCTTGAAAATATTTTAAACTGGTTAAAGCTCTTGGAATATTTTGAATTTCGTCAAAAATAATAAGATCGTTTTTTATATCGATAGCGGTGTTGAGATAAAAGCTTAAATCACGCAGTATGTTTTGAGGAATAAGGTCTTCAGCGAAAATATCCACTAATTGCTTATGTTTTTCAAAATTCAAATAATGCACTTGTGAAAAACATTCTTTTCCGAATTTTTGGAGAATATATGTTTTTCCAACCTGACGCGCCCCCTTTAGAATAAGGGGCTTTCGATCTTTTTTATTTTTCCATTTTGTTAGTTTATTCCAAATATTTCTTTTCATAATCAAATTATGCCCTATTTATACACTTTTTGCAAGGACTTTTTGTATAAATCTTACACTTTTTGGCACGACTTTTATGAATTGTGACAATATACAAGAATGGAAAAACACTAAAACGTACAATTAATTAACGTAATCGGTATTATTATCCGTGACAAACAAAACAACCTCGTAGGGGCACGGCATGCCGTGCCCTTTGTATCACACAAACCACCAATCCCATGAGGGGATTTTTACAAAAAAAACCGCAAAACGAGACTTTCGTCCTATTTTGCGGTTTTTTGAGAAACTCACCACTGCCTTAACCCTAAAGTCTTATTCCTCTTTTTTCGGCATTTTCTCTACGATCTCTGCCTCATATATGGTAACATTTTCCTTCTGGAAGGCGTCTCTAACCAAGTCTGTAATAATTTTTTGATTTGTTTCTCTCATAAGTTCCGACTGAACCTGCCTGCGGACTTCTTCCAAGGTTTTGTCTTTTACCGGTTCCTTCTCTTTGACATAGAAAATAAAAAGATCCCCGTCTTTGTTTGTCATTATCTGACTAGTCATTCCCGCTTCAAGCGCGAATAGGGCTTTTTTGTCTTCGGGGCTAAGACCGTCCAATTCGGGTGAGCCGGGCATGTCTTCCGACATCCAATTATCCGATTTCACCACTTTACGTCCCGCGGTTCTTTTGAACGACTGCCCTTTGTTTAATTTCGCCAGCATTTTGTCGGCGTCTTTTTGGTTTTTCGGCTTGACGTAGTCGATCTTAACTTTCGCCTTGATCTGATATTTGTTTTTGTTCTGGATATAATAGTTCTGTATATCTTCTTCCGCTATCAGAACTTGCGCCAATTTGCTTGTTATCAGTTTCTCCGCCAGAATACCTTGTTTCGCCTTTTCGATATCCGCCTTAACGCTTTTGTCTTGCCCCAAGCCTTCTTTTTCAGCCATCTCGGCCAAGGCGATCTGTGCGATGTACTGGCGTATGAAGTTTAAGCGCCACTGTTGGCTTGTCTCGAAGTTTTCTTTAAGAAACCGGTTAAGTTTTTGAGCAACACGATTAATTTCCGAGAAATATATCTTTCTCGGACCTATTTCGGCTATCAAATAATCACTTTCGTCTACCGGCTCCTTTTGAGGTTCAGCTTTTACGTCAACTTTCGCTTCGGTTTTTTGTTCCGGAACTTCCGCCTTGCGGCTTTTTCCCCAAGCAAAGCCCGGGGTTTCAAAACACAAAACGCTCGCCAAGAACAAACACACCGCAACAAACAAAACGCTTCTCCTACACATATCGCCCCCTCTTTTTATTGTTACTAAATTATTTTTTTACGACACTTGTAAGTCTATTAGAAACCACCCCCAAAGTCAAGCTACTTATCAGTTTATCCTCCCCTTAGAAAACTACCCATTACCAGTAGTGGCACATCGCATGTGCCCATTCGTTATTACAACCTCGTAGGTTGCAACGCGCCCCCGACCGTTCTCACCGAAACAATATATATTTCCTCGCGAAAAAATTCAGGATAAAAACAAATATTGTAGAGATGACCTTTGAATATAAATAATGTATGTTCATATTCTCTGTAAAGAACCAGAGACAATATTGATTTAATATGAGTCCCACGATCCCGATCAACACGAAAATCGATATCTCTATTAGCCTGTTCTTGAAAGTTCTCTTATTAAAGACCCACGTAACGTTCAGAATATAACTTGCCGCCGATCCCGCGATAAACGCGACCGCCGCCGACGTTAGATAATAACGTCTAAAACATTCCGTAAGGATGATCAACAAACCATAATCAACCAAATACGCGAGGCCCCCCGCTAAAACATAACGAAGCACCTGTATAAAAATATTTGACGTCGGATCTTTAAAAAGTTTTTTCATCACAATTTTTCCTCGACAGCCCCCTATGAACTGCGCTAAAAATCTTATGGCGGGAACGCCTGGATTCCGCTTTCACCGCCATTTTCACCACCAACAAATTCTTATTGAACCGGTATACTTTTCAAATTTCATGCTTTTACTCCAAATACTCCCTTCATACCACCCAAAATCTCATCAAATGGCACGACATCAACTTGCTTGTGAATCGAATAGCGACGACTCCCGGGATAAATCACGGCGATGCGTTCCAGATTCAAATATTCAAGTGCCGTTCGAATAGATGTCGTCATTGTCGGGGCATCCTGGCGTTTTATTTCTACGCCATATATCCGTCCGCCTTTTAATAATATGAGATCAATTTCTGCTCCTTGATGTGTCGCCCAATAGTAAACATCTTGCGGTTCTACCCAGCGAATGATTTCCTCTATAACGAATCCTTCCCACGATGCGCCACATACAGGATAACGGGGAAGCTCTTGTTCCGAATTAATTCCAATCAACGCGTGCAAAAGTCCAGTATCGCGAATATAGATTTTTGGCGATTTCACCTGACGCTTTTTGATGTTAGCATACCACGGCTGAAGCTGGCGAATCATAAATAGTCCCGTCAAAATATCTAAATATTTACGAATTGTGGGATGAGTTAGTCCAAGAGATGAAGCAATGGGCGAAGCATTCCATATTCTCCCGTGATTATGAGCTAACATGATCCAAAATTTATGAAGCGTCACAACCGACACATCAAGCCCCTGCGCTTGACGGAGATCTCGTTCTAGAAATGTTCGAATGAAATTAACACGCCATGCTAAGCTATCCTCATCGTTCTTGGCGAGAAACGACAGCGGAAACCCTCCTCTGTTCCAAAGACGCGTTTGTTTCTTTTTCCCCACCTCGGACAACCCAAACCCCTCCATTTCGATCAATTCCAGTCGTCCGGCTAACGATTCTGAAGATTGTCTTAATAAATCCTGCGAAGCACTTCCTAAAATCAAAAATTTGGCAGGCAACGGCACGCGATCCAACAATACGCGAAAAACCGGAAAAACATCCGGGCGGCGCTGAACCTCGTCAATCACAACAAGTCCCTTCAAATGCTCAAGAGCCGTTTTGGGAGCTTCAAATTCGATTAGCGTTGACGGATCTTCAAGATCAAAATAATTAGGCGAACGGATATCGACAAACTGCCGCGCCAAGGTAGTTTTACCGCACTGCCGCGCCCCCAATAAAGCCACAGCCTTGCTTCGATTAAGAGCTTTCTCAATACCCTTTTTATAATAAGCACGTTCAATCATATCTCAATAATACCATGAAAATTGAAAATGTCAATTACAAATTTCAAAAATTCCCGCACTCCAATCACCTTCCCCGCAGTTTATTCAGCCCCAACAGAAGCCAAAAAACCCATAAATTGGAAAACGTGCTACAAAAAAAATGTAAGGCGTTAGACCCGCTGCATCAAGCTGGTTTGGTTCGCCCGAACGTCGAAATTGGCTGGGATTCCTGGGAGTCAATAGAATATCTTTACTATCTTCCACTTTCTGGCATAGATTCACATAATAGGAACCAAAAAAGTGCAACAAATCACATTTTTTGACCATAAGCCTTGCTTTGTTGCCTTTTTTGGTGTATATTGTTAGATATGAAGAGAGATATTTACAATAGTCTTGTGCAATGGAAATCATCCAAAATAAGAAAACCTCTAATCCTTAGAGGTGCAAGACAAACCGGTAAAACGTATATTCTTAGAGAATTTGGACGAAACGAATACCGGAATGTTCATTATTTTAATTTTGAAGAAAACCCGGAGTTGGCACATTTTTTTGAATCAAACCTTGACCCCAAAAGAATTCTTTCGGAATTGTCTGTTTATTGTAAACGGGCAATTAAACCGGCGGACGATCTAATTATTTTTGATGAAATTCAAGTTTCGAATAAAGCTTTGAATTCTTTAAAATATTTTTGTGAAAACGCTAACGAATATCATATAGCTTCCGCCGGTTCTCTTCTGGGCATAAAATTATCTTCGCCAGGGTCTTTTCCCGTAGGTAAAGTAAACTTTCTTAATCTTTTTCCATTAACATTTTTTGAATTTTTGGACGCAATCAATAAATCCGAATATCGCCAAATGTTAGAAAACGTTAATTCTTTCACCCCTTTAGCAGTAGCATTCCATCAGGATCTGATAAGAATTCTATGCAAGTACTATTTTACAGGCGGAATGCCGGAAGCAGTGAAACATTATGCCGCTACAACAAATTATACTGAAGTAAGACAAATTCAGAAAGATATTGTCGATTCTTATCTTCTTGACTTCACAAAGCATGCTCCGGTTCACGATATACCAAAACTTACGCTGATCTGGGATTCTATACCCGCACAGCTCGCAAAGGATAACAAGAAATTTATTTTCTCTTCTCTCAAACAAGGAGCAAGAGCAAGGGAATATGAAAACGCTCTTATTTGGCTTGATGATACAGGATTGATCTATAAAGTGACGGCTATTGAAAACAGCCGATTTCCTCTTAAACAATATGCCATTAAAACCTGTTTTAAGGTCTATTATTTAGATATCGGGCTTTTGGGAGCAATGTTCAAAACCCCTATAGAGATAACGGTACAAAGCACTTGCTTATTCAACGAATATAAAGGTTCTTTCGTTGAAAACTACGTAGCCCAGCAACTCACTACTGCAATGGACCAAAATATGTATTATTGGCGCAGTAAAAACGCAAAAGCTGAAGTAGATTTTCTGTGTGAAATAAATGGACAAATATATCCACTTGAGGTTAAAGCCGGCATAAACCCAAAAAGCAAAAGTTTAAGATCATACGCTGATAAATTTTCTCCATCATGCCTTATGCGTACAACATTATTAAATTTCAAACAAGATGGTGATATTTGCAACATACCTCTGTACGCGATCTCCATATTGCCTAAACTATTTCAATAGAATTTTTTTTGAATTTTCTTTTACAACTGGCTCGAATGTCTGACCGCCTCGTGCTATAATCCTCCTATTCGTCGGATCACTCACGCCCGATTCGGCATTCGGTCATGACCTTCCCCCCCCAAAATCTCTTCTTTTTTCATTGCTTCTTCCTTAGCCTTATAGCACCCGCTGTCGCATCTGCTATATTTGTAGGCAAAAAAAATCTATTAACCCCATTCCCTTTTCATCGCTTTAATCTCTCTTATCAATTCGCCTCTCATACCGTTTTAATCTAAGTAATACATGCTTGCATCCAATGCGTCATCCTGAGGAGGGGCTGTTGCAAAACACCTTTTCCTGTCATCCTCGCGAACAGACTGTGTCAAAAGTCGGGGGCACTTTTCAAAGTGGAGCGTCGTGTTCGCAGAAACGACAAAAAAAGATTGTCATTCCCACGAAAGTGGGAATCTATGCTATAAAGTGGAGCAAATTTTTCAAAGAAAACATAAAATTGTACTTTTGACACAGTCTGGAACGCGGGGATCTGTAACATATTGTGTTTCTTAGGCTTATAGATCCCCGCGTTCGCGAGGATGACATTTTTGGGGTATTTTGCGATTTCCCCGAGGAGCGTTCTTCGCGACGAAGGATCTCCGTACTGATTAAGTTAAAATGGTATCATATGTGGTTACAGCATAGCATGTGCCATAGCGGTTGTCAGGTTTTTTTCAGTTTTTCAGTTTTTTTTATGTCGAGTTTATGACGTGTTTACACTTTATACTCTTCATTAACTAATCGCGCAGTAATCGCGCAAATCGTGCACTAATCACGCATTATTTGCGCAATGAATATCTCGCAGATCTTCCTTTGCTTACTGTGGAAAAAACTTTCTTTTTGACCAACTCTTTCAAATCAGTTAATGCCTGCCGCGATGCTGAGGATTGGCTGGGATGCCTGGACTCGAACCAGAAACGGATGAACCAGAATCATCTGTGTTACCAATTACACCACATCCCAGCGGATTTAAGAATAAACACCAGTTCTTCTCTACTAGTGTCCGGTTACGCTGAAAATTAACAAATAGGGACGCTATAACCCTTTAGTTCTGCGGGCTTTAATTTTAAAAGAGAGATTTTCGAATTCAAATCGATAACAGTAATTATGTCACTTTCTCTTTTCTGTCATCCTCGCGAAAGCGGGGATCTATAAGGGTTTTAGATTCCCGCTTTCGCGGGAATGACAATGGTTTTTTTATAACAACCGGACACTAGTGAGTTCTTCCCCTCTTTTTCGAAAGGCGAGGAACTTCTTTATTTCATCGTGAAAGGAACATTTACGCTTATATTTTTTTGCCGCTTCTTTTTCGTTTTTTTGTCAGAGGTATATTTCAAATGTAAGTTTACGAACCTCAAATAATCGTCCATCGACAAACTTTTCGTCGGAGGAACTCGTCCCTTAATAATCGGAAGTTTTAATTTTTCCATTTAATACCTTATTTTGTGCTTTTCACTATTTTATCATATATGACACTCGATTCCACCTACTCTGGTGGAATTGGGGTTACGCGGTTTTTGCTTCGATTTTTTTCCATGTGTCTCTTAAGGACACTATTCGGTTAAACACTTTTTGTTCGCTCGAGGAATCTTTCGGGTCGACGACAAAATAGCCTTGTCTTTCGAATTGATACCGCACGCCTTTCTCAGCGGTTTTTAAACTTTGTTCCGCGCGGGACGACTTTATTTCTTCCAGTGAATCCGGGTTAATATTGGATTTATAAGTTTGTCCTTCTTTTGTCTCTTCGGGGTTTCTTTTTGTAAAAAGAGGATCGTATAACCTCACGCTCACTTTTTCAGAATGTTCCGCTGAAACCCAGTGTATTGTCCCTTTGACTTTTCGACCGTCCGGGGAATCTCCGCCTTTTGTCGCCGGGTCGTATGTACAGCGAAGTTCAGTAACTTCGCCGGTTTTTTTGTCCTTAATCACTTCTTGGCATGTAATAAAATACGCGTAGCGCAGCCGCACTTCTCTTCCCGGGGCTAATCTAAAGAATTTTTTGTGCGGCGTTTCCTGAAAATCTTCTTTTTCGATATATATTTCTCTTGAAAACGGTACTTTTCTTGTGCCTTTGGACGAGTCTTCCGGGTTGTTAACGGCTGTTAGTTCTTCCGTCTTGTTTTCAGGATAATTCGTGATGGTCACTTTTAGCGGCCTGAGCACCACCATACGCCGTTCGGCTTTTTTATTCAATTCTTCTCTCAAACCATTTTCAAGCACGCCGAAATCTATTATGCTGTTTACTTTTGAAACTCCTATTCTCCCGCAAAAGTTCCGGATAGATGCCGGAGTAAACCCCCGTCTTCTAAGCCCCGACAAAGTCGGCATGCGCGGGTCGTCCCAACCGGCTACATATTTCTCATTCACAAGCTCTAAAAGTTTTCTTTTGCTTAGAACCGTATGGACCAAATTAAGTCTGGCGAACTCTATTTGGCGCGGATGATGAACTTTGAGTTCATCGAGTATCCAGTCATATAAAGGACGATTATTTTCAAATTCGAGAGTGCAAACGGAATGTGTGATGCCTTCAATTGAATCGCTTAAACAGTGCGCGAAATCATACATCGGATAAATGCACCATTTGTCTTTCGTTCTCTGATGCGGTTCTTTTCTTATGCGGTAAAGCGCGGGGTCTCTCATCAGCAAATTGGGCGATGCCATATCTATCTTTGCTCTTAAAACGCGGGAGGCGTCTTCAAATTCACCCGCCTTCATTCGCTTGAGGAGATCCAGATTTTCTTCAATAGTTCTATTTCTGTAGGGGCTTTCTTTCCCTGGCGCCGTAAGTGTGCCTCTATATTCCCGGATCTCGTCCGCCGAAAGATCACACACATACGCTTTTTCTTTTTTTATAAGCTCGAGAGCGTATTCGTAAAGTTTGTCAAAATAATCCGAAGCGTAAAAAAGTCTCTCCTCGCAATCGAACCCCAGCCATTTTACATCTTCTTTTATTGATTCGACATATTCCGCCTCTTCTTTGGTGGGATTGGTATCATCAAATCGCAGGTTGCATAACCCGTTATATTCCGCCGCTAAGGCGAAATTAAGACAAATGGATTTCGCGTGCCCTATATGCAGATATCCGTTAGGTTCCGGCGGGAACCGCGTATGAACCCGACCTCCGTTTTTTCCTTCTTTCAGGTCTCTATCGATAATTTCTTTGATGAAATTCGTTTTGTTTTCCATGGTTTTTTTGTCCGTAAGGGCACCCACAAGGGGCTCCCTTTGTGGGTGCCCTTTTCAATTAATCGGACAAGGCAGGCCTTGTCCCTACGAATAATATAAAACATACCACAACAAATCGTAGGGGCCGGGCCTGCCCTTTTATCCCCGTCATCATTGATAACCTTTATATGTTGGTGCCATTACAAACGGTTCGTCTTGAATATTGCCCAAAATTTCGTAGGGGCTTCCTTTATGGGTGCCCTTTTCATTTTTTTTCCGCCGCTTTTTTCATTCTATCTATTACTATTTCTTTCCCCAAAAGTTCCATTGTCTCAAAAAGTCCCGCGCCGCGCGTTTTGCCGCTTATCGCCATACGCGCCGGGTGAATTATCTGGGCGGCTTTTAAATTGTTTTTTTCGGCTATCTCTCGACAAATCGTTTCAATATTTTCGTGGGTAAAATCAACAGGTGCTTCTAACTTTTCCGCGAAAAGTTTAATGTTTTTTCTATTTTCTTCTTTGGAAAGATATTTTCGTTCCCCTTTTTCTTCCACCACAAAATCTTCCGTAAAAAAATAGTCGGCAAGTTCCACAAATTCTTTTATGGTTTTGATCCTGATCTTGTAAAGCGCTATTATTTTCATCAAATGATCGTCGCTTACCTCGCTTGTATCCAATCCGTCCAAGGCAAGCCTGGCTTTAATCAAAGGGAAAAGTTCTTTTGTTTCTTTCTTCGCGATATATTCCCCGTTCAGCCATCTCAGTTTCCGCGCGTCGAACCGTGCTTGAACATCTTTCACATCGGTAAGCTCAAAACGCTTCGCCGCCTCGGAAAGCGTAACAAGTTCAGAGTCTTCTCCGGGCGACCATCCGAGAAGTAAAAGATAGTTCACAAGCGCTTCCGGAAGAAATCCTTCTTTTTTGTATTCTTCAACCGAAACCGCGCCGTGCCTTTTGGAAAGTTTAGCACCGTCAGCGCCCATCATTAGAGGCATATGCGCGAATT